>NZ_JBQFOY010000007.1:0-199515 GCF_056533985.1 Ruegeria sp. E8 | reverse complement strand
ATTGATCCACTGGATCAATCGCTTAACGTCTTCACCTCGTCAGGCTCATAACCTGAAGGTCAGAGGGTCAAAGCCTAACACCAAAACCAAACTTCTAGATCGGATATCAAACACTTATACGCCGCCTTCGCGCGGTGTTTTTATTTGTGGTAAGGTAACTGCGGCAAGTAAGTTTAAATGGGACAAAACCTCACCGGTTTCAAAGCATTTAAGTCACCGGCGCTTATCTTATATTACTGAAACTGATCTTCGATAATTTCGCATCTAATAGTTAGAACAACGTATCACTTGATGGGCAGCGCGCTCGCGTGTTTGACTTTCATGGTCATGTCAGCCGCCAATATCGCTGGCCAAAAAGACCAAAAAGCAAAAGCTACAAAAATAATCAAAAGCGCACCACCGTTCGTAACGGTGAGAAAATCAAGCGCTGAAGCTGTCCAACATGGAGATATCAGATGAAAAAAACTGCGACGCTACTGGGAAGTGCCTCGATTGTGATCGCCGGGCCGGCCTTGGCCGCGGATATCGTGATCGGTGTGCCGAACTGGGCCTCGGTGAATGCCACGGCACATATTCTTGAGGTTGTTATCGAAGAAAACCTGGGCCTAGACGTGGAATTGCAAAACGGTACCAATCCTATTGTCTTTGAGGCGATGGACAGCGGCTCGATGCATGTCCACCCTGAGGTCTGGATGCCGAACCAGCAAAACCTGCATGACACCTATGTCAAAGACAATGGCACGGTCGTCATGAATCAAAAACCGGTTCAGGCAGAGCAGGGTATGTGCGTGCCGACCTATGTCGCGGAACAACATGGCATCAAGTCAATCGATGACCTGAGTGACCCGGACAAGGTGGCGATCTTTGACACCGACGGGAATGGAACGCCCGAGGTCTGGATCGGTGCGCCGGGCTGGGCTTCGACCGTGGTCGAAAAGATACGTGCCAAGTCATATGGGTATGACCAGATATTCGATCTGACCGAGTACGAAGAAACCATTGCTTATGCCAATTTGGCAAATGCGACCAAGGCGGGCGATCCGTGGATCGGGTTCTGCTATAGCCCTCACTATATCTTCGTGACGCAGGATCTGACTGTTCTGGAAGAACCAGCCCATGACCCGGCCACCTGGACAATTGTTCAGCCCACGGATGACCCGGATTGGTTGGCCAAATCCGAGGCATCCTCGGCCTGGAACGGCGCGACGCTTCACCTGCATTACGCAAAAGAGCTGGAAGAGAGTTATCCCGAAGTGGCCGCTCTGTTCAGCAATTATCAGATGACCGGGGATGATCTGAGCGCGATGGGCAAGGCTCTGGCCGTCGATAACGTCGAAGCAGCTGATTTCGCCAAAGAATGGGTGGCTGCGAATGAAGACACCGTTATTGGCTGGCTAACAAACTAAACCACCACTCTTGGGGCCGTCGCGGTAATTCGCGGCGGCCTCTTTTCATTTGGACAGGGCAATGCCCTGCGGGGGATAAATGGAAGAACCTGTCGTAAAATTAGAAAATGTTTGGAAAATTTTCGGGTCTCGGGCAGAAGAGGCAATGGAGGCAGTCCGAAACGAAGGCATAGGCAAGCCAGAGGTTCTGGAGCGGTTCAACTGTGTCGTGGGCGTTCAGGGTGCCACGTTCGAAGTGCCGAGAGGCGAGATATTCTGCATCATGGGCCTGTCCGGTTCGGGCAAATCCACATTGGTGCGACATGTGAACCGATTGATCGAGCCGACAGCTGGCCGGATCGAAATTCTGGGTCACGATGTTTCCAAGCTTTCGGAATCCGAGCTGCGTCGCATTCGCGCCCAGCAAATCGGTATGGTGTTTCAACATATGGCGCTGATGCCGCACCGTTCGGTGCGCGATAACGTGGCTTATCCTTTGGAGATCCGAAAGGTCCCTAAATCGAAACGCTGGGCTGTATCCGATCACGCATTGAGCTTGGTAAACCTGACGGGCTACGAAGACCGGTTACCCAAGGAACTTTCGGGCGGGATGCAGCAACGTGTGGGGATCGCACGGGCGCTGGCGTCGGATCCGGAAATCCTGTTGATGGATGAACCTTTTTCCGCCCTTGATCCGCTGATCCGCCTGCAATTGCAGGACCAGTTCAAAGCTCTCGTGGCGCAGCTCAAGAAAACCACGCTGTTCATCACACACGATCTGGATGAAGCTATACGCATCGGCCACCGCATTGCGATTATGAAAGACGGTGTGATCGTTCAGATTGGTACACCAGAAGATATCGTCATGAACCCGTCCGATGATTACGTGCGGGAATTTGTTCAGGGCATCTCCAAGCTCAAACTGGTCAAAGCGCATTCCATCATGGAGCCGATGGAGAGCTATTCCGGAACACTCGACGGAGCGCCCCGGGCAGATGAAGGTGCGGATTTGGATCAACTGATCGATCTCGCAGTGAATTCTGAGCTGCCGGTCGTCATCACGGATGCGGGTAGTGATGTGGGTGTCGTGACCAAGCCGCGTCTGCTGCGGGGTATTCAGGGGGGCAAGAATGACTGATGCAGCCACAGAGATGAAAGTAACAGCCGCCTCAGATATCGAAGTGGATCGCGAGACGCTGGATCTTTCAATCAAAGAGTTCGCGGGTCCGAATGGAGACTACTACGTCAACGCCTTCCACAAGATCCACGACGCCACCAGTGCTATTCCCAACACGTTCAATATGTGGGCGGCTGTGCTTGGGCCGTTCTGGTCCGCGTCACGCGCAATTTGGGGCATGTTCTGGACCTTCTTGATCCTCGAGATCATTGCGTGGGTCCAAATCGGCAGAGGTGCCTGGGGCAATCCCGGCGCGGATTTCGCGGACCGTGCTGCACGTCAGCAGGAACGCGCGGCAGAACTATTGGCCCGGGCGGCGGATGCCACTGAACAGGCTGATATTGATCGTTTCACCAAACTGGCCGAGAATATTCAGAAAGCGGCGGATACAAGTCTGGAAAGGGCTCTGGCTGCGCAGTCCGAGGCCACGGGTATCCTGATCACCGGGTTGTTGATGTTGCTGGTGTTCAAGGCCGTCCAAGGGTTCTACGCCGACCGCGTCTACGAAAAACAGTATTCGAATTGGCGCATCAACCCAGACAGCACGGAAAGTGGACGCTCGACCCGAAACACAGTTCTGGGTGCTGTTCTTGTCGGCGCTATCGGGCCCTTAATCGTTTACAAGTTCACTGTAAACGCTTCGCTTCCGTTGTTGGATGCGTTCCCCGAACAGCAAGTATCCGCGATGATTTTGGGCGAGGGCAACGGCACACTGTTCTCAAGCCTGGCGAGCTGGATGGAAGCCAGGATCGACGCAGCTGCGGCAGCAGGCGGTGACATCTTCGACGGGATCGTGGCGGGTGTGCGTTCGGTGCTTGATGCGCTGACCATTGCGCTTATCGGCTCACCCTGGCCGGTGGTCATGCTGGTTATCTGTGTAACAGCCTGGCGTGCGGCGGGGCCGAGAGTTGCGATCTTCACTGCGTCTTCCTTGGCGTATATCGCATTGCTGGGGTACTGGGACGTGGCGATGGAAACCGTTGCTCTGGTTGGTGCGGCGGTGCTGCTTTGCGTGATCTTCGGCATTCCGCTGGGCATTTGGTTCGGTAAGTCGCAGCGCGCGTATCGTGCGGCGGAACCGGTTCTGGACCTGATGCAAACGCTTCCGGCCTTCGTGTATCTCATCCCGATCATTGCCTTCTTTGGCACCGGTAACCCGCCGGGCATTCTGGCCACGATCATCTTCGGTATGCCGCCGGTTATTCGATTGACGGCCTTGGGTATGCGTGGGGTTCCAGAGAGCATCAAAGAGGCTGCCGTCGCCTTTGGGGCCTCGAAATGGCAACTGCTGAAGGACGTTGAGATCCCGCTTGCCTTGCCATCGATCATGACAGGTGTGAACCAGACCATCCTGATGTGTCTGTCCATGGTCGTGATCATTTCGCTGATTGGCGGTGGCGGTCTGGGCAAGGAAATCCTTGAGGCGTTGCAATATGCCGCCAAGGGGCCGGGCCTGCTGGGCGGTTTTGCAATTCTGTTCCTCGCCATGGTTATGGACCGGATCGTGCAAGGCGCGTTCCGGAGGGAAGACGAAAAAATCTAAACGCAAGCGCCCCCGGATCCAATCGGGGGCGTTTTTCTTTGACCGGAGGTGTAAATGGCCGACCGCTATGAACAGTCTATGATGGACAACCTGTATTGGTGGGGCATTCCGACGATGTTTCGTTGTCCCAATGTCGGACCAGAGGGGCAGGATATCGCTTTGGTGGGCGTACCGCATTCAACGGGTAACGGCACAACAGAGAGAGACCAGCATCTGGGGCCGCGCGCCTTGCGGCACGTCTCGGCTGTTCAGCGCAGAGTGCATTCGGTTTTCGAGATCGACCCATGGAACAGCGCACGAATTGCCGATGTCGGGGACGTTCCGTTCCCAAGGGCGAATGACAACGAAGACTGCATCGAACGGATCACCGAATTCTACAAGGATATCGATGCGGCCGGCGCACGCCCGGTTTCTATCGGCGGCGATCATTCTATCACCGGTGGTATAGTGCAGGCCTTGGGGTGTGGAAAACTGTCCGGTGGGGAACCTGTCAGCTTCCTGCATCTGGACGCCCATACGGACGTTTTTACCAAGGTTGATCACTTTCTGGGGGCCAAGAAATCGGCGGCACATTGGGGTGCGTATCTGGCCGATCAAGGGCAGGTAGATCCAACCCGTTCGATGCAGATCGGGTTGCGGGGCCACCCACGCAGTCTGGACTGGCTGCAACCGTCCTACGACTACGGCTATAACATCGTCACAATGCGCGAGTTTCGTCAGCGCGGGTTGGAGGACGTCGTGGCCCAGACCAAAGAGGTGCTGGGCGACCGACCTGTTTACATCACGTTCGATCTGGATTGTCTTGACCCGACCGTAGCGCCCGCAGTCTCCAACCTAGAACCGGGCGAGAAGGGGTTTGACATTGACGAGGCGGTAGGACTCCTGCGCGCGGCGCGCGGGTTGAATATCGTGGGCGGAGATGTGGTCTGCATGATGCCCACCAAAGACAGCCCCAACAACATCACCGCCCTGACTGCCGCGGCAGTGATGTTCGAGATGATTTCAATGATCGCCGAGAAGGTCGCCGCGGATTAACCGCGGCGCGCAACGACGGCCTGAGCCAGAACGCAAAGCAGTTCGAACATCAGCGAGATACCAAGCCACGCTGTGCCACCTTCGGGGTCGAAGGGCGGCGCCACTTCGACAAGGTCGGCACCAACCAGGTTCAGGCCGGACATCTTTCGAATGACCTGCTGGGCCTGAAAACTGTTGGGCCCGCCAATTTCCGGTGTGCCGGTTCCGGGTGCGTACGTCGGGTCTACGAAGTCGATGTCATAGGTGCAGTAGGTCGGCTCGGTGCCGACGATGCTGCGCACTTCGGTCATCACGTCGTCGATGCCCCGGTCGAACAGCTCTTCGATGCGGATGATACGGATGCCCTGCGCCTCACCCCATTCGATATCTTCGGTGTTGTACGCTGTGCCCCGGATTCCAACCTGAACAAAGCGTTTGGGGTCGACCAGCCCTTCTTCAACCGCACGACGGAATGGGGTGCCGTGCGTGAACTTGTGGCCGCCGAAATAGGTGTCGAACAAGTCCGTGTGACTGTCGAACTGGATCAGGCCAACCGGCCCCGAAGCAGCCAGGGCACGCAGGACGGGAAGGGTGGTCAGGTGATCCCCCCCGGCCGTCAAGGGCGCGATATTGCGCGCCTTCAGGTTCGAATAGAAACGCGTGACCCGATCCAGCGTGTCATCAATGTCGACCGGGTTGGGCGCGACATCGCCGAGATCCGCGCAATTCACCAGCGAGAAGGGCGCGACGCCCGTGACCGGGTTCATCGCCCGGATCATCGTGGAATAGTCCCGCAATTGCCGCGGGCCATGCCGTGCACCTGGACGATTGGTGGTGCCACCGTCCCAAGGAATGCCAACAATGCCCAGTTCGACTTCTGAGATGCGTTCGTGATCCAGATCCATAATAGGTAGGCGCATGAATGAGGGAACGCCCGCAAACCGAGCGAGCTCCATGGCTGATACCGGCTGAAAAAATGAATCGGTCATTTAGTCTGTCCTCTTTGGGTCCTTCGGTGATCCTAGCGGCTCATCTGCCGACGTGGGACGCCTGTCCTTAGTCAGGTCAGTATGCGAAAACGCCTGCGAATTGCGGCATCTTGCTCCGGCGTGAGATATTCAGGGTAATGCGTTCGCAAGACGTCCTGAGCGACCTGCCGGGCGGACGACCACGCATCCATCGCGCCTTCGGTTTGCCAAGTGCGTGGCTCCTGACGGTCGGCCAGTTGCGGGTAGAAGTAATCTCGCTCCATCGCTTCATATGTGTGTGCGCTGCCAAGAAAGTGCCCGTCACCCAAAACCGATTTGCAAATGGCGTCGAAGCCGAGGTTCGCTTCGGTGACCTCGATCCCGCGCAAAACCCGATAGGTGTGAGAGTGCATTTCGTTGTCCAGAACAAAGGCCTCGAAACTTGCGCCCAGCAAGGACGCAGTCATCCCCGAACTTTCATAGATCAGATTGCCACCCGCCAAGGCCGCTGCAAGCGACGTGGTGCCTTTTTCCGCCCCGTATTGGGCATCAATAGCCTTGGCATCTGCCATCGAAGCGGCCACGCCCGATGGCAATCCCAGCCAGTTCGTGATCTGCGCCGAAGCTGCATTCAGGATCGCAGTCTCTCCGCTGCCTCCGGCAAATGAACCGGTCCTGAGGTCGACTATGAAAGGCCAGTTGGAAAAGACCATTGGAAAACCGGGTTCGATCGTGTTGACCATCACTAGGCTGGCGAGCGTCTCAGCCAGAGATTGCGCCAGAAACCCGGCCAGCGTCGCCGGGGCAGTTGCCCCTGCTTGAGCAGCGGTGATGCAGGACATCGGTATGTTATAGGCGATGCATTCATAAACGACGTCCACGGCGTCTTCACCATATCGCATCGGTGAAATGACCGGGCTTATATGAGCTTTCAGAAACGGGCGTTTGGCAAACTCACCAACCCCTCCGGCGACGATGTCCAGCATCTCGACAATAGGGGCGACATGTTCTGCCAAGGTGAAAGAGGTGGCCACTGGCTTGGTTGTGTTACGCACCAGGGCGTAAACCGTGTTGACGTCCAGATCGAACACATCGGGGACGTCCGTTGCCACGCAGCACCGGGTGAACCAGCTGACATTGGCCAGCGTGTCCTGCAACCGGGTAAAGTCGTGCAGATCGACCAATGTGGACGGGCGATAAAGCCCGCTGTCCATATCGAGTGTCTGAACAGCAGCGCCACCGGTGCCAAAGTACACACGATCCCCGCCCACCTCGATGGACCGGCTTTCATCACGGCCGTGCAACACGAAACGCTTGGCCGCGGAATTGATGACCTGTTGGACCATGGAACGTGGGAAAACCAGCCGGTCCTGTTCCCGGTCCTGCGCCCCCGCCGCTCTGAGATCGGCGGCAAGCCTGTCTGGTACGTTGCCCATGCCCAGCTCTTCCAGCAACCGCAGGGCAGTCTCGAAAATCTGCTCGATTTCCGATTGGGTCAATGGCTTGTATGCGCCACCTGTCTGACCGGGTGGGCAGGGATCGAAAACGGGCTTGGCCGCACGCTGCGCGTGCCGCGCCTTTCGACCGCTGCGTTTCGAGCCCTCGGATGGCATCTGTCTCAATCCCTTTGCTTCTTCGTTGCACCGTACGGTGCAAAACACACCGGCATCAAAGGAGAATTGCCGATTTCAGAATCCGAAATCCCTGTTTCGATTTTCCAATACCGACGTTTGTCCGGTTGTCTGCCCAACCCGTTATTCAGCAAGACTTGTGCGGAAACCGAGGGAGCACAGCCAATGAAATCACGTACCAAAGTCGTTGTGATCGGTGGTGGAATCGCCGGATGTTCGACGCTGTACCACCTGACCCAAGAGGGGTGGACAGATGTGGTTTTGGTTGAACGGAACGAACTGACCTCGGGCACGACCTGGCATTCGGCGGCGCAGGTCACAAATTTCGGGATGAACCAGACTATGGTGGGTCTGAAGTCTCATTCGATCCGGCTGTACAAAGAACTGGCCGAGGATCCGGACTACCCGATCAACTACCATCACGGAGATGGCGGGATACGTCTGGCGAATACAGATGCGCAAATGCAGGGATATCGCCACTTTGCGTCCATGGCGCGGGGCATGGATGTGCATTTCGAAGTGATTGACGCAGACGAATGCGCCCGCCGCCACCCGTTGATTTCAACCGACAACCTGGTCGGTGGGCTTTGGGACCCGATGGACGGTGATATCGACCCGGCCCAATTGTGCCAGGCCTTGGCGCGTCGGGCACGTAAAGCCGGGGCCGAGGTGTACCGAAACACGCCTGTGACTGCATTGACGCAGCACAGCGATGACACCTGGACCGTGCATACCGAGCACGGAGACATCGACTGTGACATCGTCGTTAACGCCTGTGGCTACCGGGTCAACGAAGTGGGCGCCATGATGGGGGTTCATCATCCCGTGTCGTCCATGGAACATCAGTATTTTCTGACCGAAGAAATTGAGGCCATCCGGGACGCCGGGCATCGGATGCCGCTGCTGCGCTGCCCGATCAGCGACTATTATTGCCGACAGGAAAAGAACGGTCTTTTGGTCGGATTCTACGAGCAGGAATGCAAGACATGGGGTATGGACGGGATCGACCCGAACTTCGTGAACGCACTTTGCCCGGATGATCTGGACCGTGTAACCGATGTGCTCGAAGGCGCCTTTGCGCGGATGCCTGCCTTGATGGAGGTTGGCATTCACACCGTGGTCAACGGGCCTATTACCTATACGATCGATGGTGCCCCTCTGGTTGGTCCGATCCCGGGCAAGCGCAACGCGTATTGCATCATTGGCCTGCGGGCCGGTCTGGGCGAAGGCGGCGGGCACGGGTGGCTGCTGGCACAGCAGATTGTGCATGGCGAGGCGTGTTATGACACCTGGTGCCTCGACCCACGGAGGTTTACAGGCCATGCCAATGTAGAACTCACGGCGCTCAAGGCGATTGAGGATTATCAGAACGAATTCAGGTTCCACTTTCCACATGAACACCGCCCGGCTGGCCGACCCGCCAAGACGACACCTCTGACCCCCGTTCTCGCATCCGAAGGGGCGGAGTTTACGGTGGTTAACGGGTGGGAGAGGGTGGATTACATCAAACCCAACCCGGATTTCGCGCCCACACTCAGTTTCGATTTTGACGAAACCTTCGATCTGATCGCCGCCGAAGTCCAGAATGTTCGCACCGATGTCGGGTTGGCGGAAGTAAACGGGTTCAATCGGATTGAAATCACCGGCGCGGACAGGCACGCATTTCTGGATCGGATGTTTTGCGGCATTGTCGCCCGGCGCGAAGGGCGCGTTGGGTTGGGCTATCTGCTGAACCATCACGGGATGATCAAGGCGGAAGCGACCGTTGCCAACCTGCCTGCCAGCGCCCGGGGGCCAGAACGGGTTTGGTATGGCTCTGCCGCGGCGAGCGAGTATCACGACATGGATTGGTTGCGGCAGCATCTGCGCGATGATGAAGACGTTCAAATGCGCAGCCTGACGAATGATCAAACCATTCTGGTCTTGGCTGGCCCCAAGTCGCGCACTGTATTGTCAGCTTGTGCCAGAGGCGATTGGTCGGCTGATGCGTTTCCCTGGCTCAGCGTACGGGAATGCTTTGTCGGCATCGCTCCTGCCACAGTAATGAACCTGAGTTTCTCAGGAGAGTTGGCTTATGAAATCCATGTTCCAAACGCCTCTCTCTATGCAGCATATCTTGCGCTGCGCGAGGCTGGCGAAGCGCATGGGCTGAAGCTGTTTGGTGCCAGAGCGGTTGAGTCGATGCGCATGGAGAAAAGCTTTCTGCATTGGAAAGCCGATCTGATCACCGAATTTGATCCTTGGGAAACGGGGCTGGACAGGTTTGTGCGTTTGGAAAAGGGCGACTTCATTGGGCGCGAGGCGCTGGTAAGGCGACAGTCAGAAGGACATCGCCGTAAGTTGGTCCCGTTGCGTATTGATACGACTCACGGTCCGGCACATCCTGGCGCGTCTCTGATGCAGGGCGACAGGGTCGTGGGTACGATTACCTCGGGCGACTGGGGGCATCGCACAGGGCTGAGTCTGGCGCACGCCTTTGTTGAACCGGCTCTGGCGGAGGTTGGTCTCGAAATGGAGCTGGATAGGTGCGGGCAACGTTTCGGCGCGACGGTTATCAACCCAAGCCCATATGATCCGGAATTCGCACGTATGAAAGCATAGATTCGACCGTTTCGACCAACTTCATCATTGCCGCATGGGCAAAACTTTGCTTCGCTAGTTTCGAACAAATCGAAACAGTGGTCGGTTGCCGTGTCCAAATCTCTGAGCCTTCGATGGCTGGAAGTCTTCCAGCTGATCGCCAAATCCGGATCGATTCAGCAGGTCGCATCCGAAACAGGTCTGTCGATCAGCACAGTATCCAACCATCTGCGCAGCCTTGAAAACGCGTTAGGTATCGAACTGGTGGACCATGGACGCCGTCCAATGGGGCTAACCCCGGCAGGTGAAGTGTTCGCCCGATATGTTCGCGATGGTCTGACTGTTCTGAAACGTGGTGAGGCCGAAATCCGTACCGGTAACTGGCAACATGCGACGGACCTGCGATTGGCTTTGATCGATGACTTCGACAATCAGATCGCGCCCGACCTTGTTCGTTTTCTGGCTCAGGCCCTGCCGCGCTGCAACTTTCGCCATTTCACGCGCCCCAGCCACGAAATCCTCGCCAAACTTCAGGAACATAAAATTGACGTCGGCGTCGCCACAAGGCCGCCGGGTCGGACCGAGGGGCTGATCGAATACCCTTTGATGCGGGATCCTTTCATCGTCGTGCTGCCGAATAAGTTCGAAGGGTCGCCCGAAGATTTGTTTACCCCAGATGCGGAATTGCCGTTGCTGAGGTATTCGCGTGACTATGTGATCGGTAAACAGATCGAAATTCAGTTGGCCCGCAGCAAGTACAGCCTGCCCAACCGCTTCGAACTTGAGTGCAATCAGTCCATCATCGGTCTGGTCGCACAGGGCAGCGGATGGGCCATCACAACGGCTGCGTGTTTCCATCGAACGCAACGCTTTCACAACAGCGTCAAAGCAATGCCATTCCCGGGCAGGAACTTCGTTCGGACAGTGTCGCTGTTTACGACCGAAGTTTACCCCGCAACAACATCGGTGTTGATCCAGAAGGCTATGGGAAAACTGATCCGGCAGCATTTCACGAGACCGATGTGCGCCAGACACAATTGGCTGAAAAACGACTTCCGCACCATGGAGATGGAGAGCGCCTAGGACACTTCAACCGGGCCGTAACCGGGGAATGGAATTAGGCGCGCTTTTCCCCAATCGAAGCGACCCCGAGCACGTCCAGTACCTTGGCTTCGATCTGCTCGGCGTTCATGCCGGCCACAGCATACATGTCAGCCGGGCTGGCCTGATCGATGAAGGTATCGGGCAAGACCATCGAGCGGTATTTCAGCCCCTGATCAAATACGCCTTCATCCGCCAGAAGCTGCGCAACATGGCTGCCAAATCCACCAACTGCGCCTTCTTCGATGGTGATCAGGGCCTCGTGGTTGGTTGCCAGATCCAAAATGAGGTCGCGGTCCAGAGGTTTGGCAAAGCGGGCATCGGCAATGGTTGGGGTGATCCCCCTGGCTGCCAAAGCTTCGGCGGCTTTTTGCACCTCTGCCAGCCGGGTGCCGAAGGACAGCAAGGCAACCCGAGCACCGCTTTGGATCATGCGGCCTTTACCGATCTCCAGAACCTCGCCGCGTTCCGGCAGGTCGACGCCGACGCCTTCACCGCGCGGGTAGCGGAATGCAATTGGCCCGTCGTCATGCGCGACAGCAGTTGCCACCATGTGCATCAGTTCAGCCTCATCCGCAGCAGCCATAACGACCATGCCGGGCAGGTTGGACAGATAGGCGATATCGAACGATCCGGCATGGGTGGCCCCGTCGGCACCCACCAAACCAGCGCGGTCTATGGCAAAGCGGACAGGCAAACGCTGGATCGCCACATCGTGGACCACCTGGTCATACCCGCGCTGCAGGAAGGTCGAATACATCGCACAGAACGGCTTCATCCCTCCGGCGGCCAGCGCGGCCGAGAATGTCACGCCATGTTGTTCGGCAATCGCCACGTCAAAACAGCGTGACGGGTAGCGTTCGGCGAACAGGTTCAGCCCGGTACCGTCGGGCATTGCCGCAGTCACAGCCACGATCTTGTCGTCACGCGCGGCCTCATCGACCAACGTTTTTCCAAAGACTGACGTATAAGAAGGCGCGTTCGAGGGGGCTTTTTTCTGTTCCCCCGTCACCACATCGAATTTGGCGGTGGCGTGCCCCTTGTCGCGGGCTTGCTCGGCGGGGGCGTAGCCTTTGCCTTTTTTCGTCAAGACATGAATCAGGATCGGCCCGGTTGCCCTTGCTTTGACGGTGCGCAGGACCGGCAACAACTGGTCCAGATCATGCCCGTCGATGGGGCCGACATAGGAAAAACCCAGCTCCTCGAACAAGGTCCCGCCCATGGCCATGCCCTTCAGCATATCCTTGGCGCGCTTAGCCCCTTCGCGGAAGGGTTCCGGCAGCAGCGAGACCGCGCCTTTTGCGGCAGCTTTCAGATCGTGAAACGGCTCTTCGGCGTAAATGCGTGACAAGTAGCTGGACAAGGCACCGACAGGGGGCGCAATGCTCATCTCGTTGTCGTTCAGAACGACGATCAGGCGTTTCTTCAAGTGGCCTGCATTGTTCATCGCCTCAAAGGCCATCCCTGCGGACATTGAACCATCGCCGATCACGGCAATTGCGTCGCCTAACCCTTCGGGTGTCACGCCACCCAGATCCCGTGCCACGGCGAACCCCAAAGCTGCGCTGATCGATGTGCTGGAATGGGCCGCGCCGAATGGATCATACGGGCTTTCGCTGCGCTTGGTGAAGCCGCTGAGGCCGTCCTTCATGCGCAAAGTCCGGATGCGGTCTCGCCGTTCGGTCAGTATCTTATGCGGATAGCATTGATGGCCGACGTCCCAGATGATCTTGTCGCGCGGCGTGTCAAAGACCGCGTGCAATGCGGTCGTCAGTTCGACCACACCCAACCCTGCGCCCAGATGCCCGCCCGTGACGGACACGGCCGAGATCGTCTCGGCCCGCAACTCCTGTGCAACCTGATGCAGCTGTGCGTCCGAGAACTGCTTGAGATCCGCAGGTCGGTTCACAAGATCCAGCAGGGGCGTGTTGGGGCGGTCAGACATTTGGCGCGTTCCTGGCTTAGCTGTCCCGGGCAATAACGAAGCGGGCGGCTTCCTTCAAGGTTTCAGCCTTCGGGCCATACCCGTCCAAAGCGGTGCAGGCTTGATCCACCAGCTCGCCTGCACGGGCTTTGGCGGCGTTCAGACCCAGCAGCGAAACGAATGTGGCTTTGCCTGCCTCAGCATCCTTTTGCAAACGCTTGCCCGCCTTTTCCGCATCACCTTCAACATCAAGGATGTCATCAGCGATTTGAAAAGCAAGGCCCAGTGCCCGGGCATATTGGCGCAACGGTTCCGGATCGGACTGGGCCAGAATTGATCCAACACAAGCGGACCATTCGATCAAAGCGCCTGTCTTGCCCGCTTGCAACTGCGTGATTGCATCCAATGACAGCGGTTCGACAGCTGTTTCCGCGGCAATGTCCAGCGCTTGCCCCAGTACCATGCCCTGCGCGCCACTGGCCTTGGCCAGGGCCAAGGCAAGGTCGGCGCGAACATCTGCGGACCCAACTTCAGATCGTGTACAAAGCTCAAAGGCAAGGGTCTGCAGGGCATCTCCGGCCAATACAGCCGTTCCTTCGTTCCATTTCACATGAACGGTGGGCCGTCCTCGCCGCAGATCATCATCATCCATGCAGGGCAGATCGTCATGCACCAATGAATAGGCGTGCAGCGCCTCGATAGCGGTCGCAGGCCAGATCGCACGGTTTTCTTCAACATCGTGCAGACGGGCGCTTTCCAGCACCAGAAACCCACGCAAACGCTTGCCGCCCCGGGTGGCGTAAGCCATAGCGCGGGTCACATCCACATCTTCAAATGCGCTCAGAACCAGATCAAACTGGCTTTGAATGCTGGCCGCATCCTGCGCAAGTCTTTCGGGGAACATTCACATACCTTCGACGGGCGTCGTACCGGTCGGCTGACCATTCGCGTCCAGCGTGATCGCGGCCACTTTTTCCTCGGCCCGCTTCAGCTCGTCCTCACAGCGCTTTTTCAACGCAGCACCACGTTCGTACAATGCAATGGACTGGTCCAGCGCCACGTCGCCGCGTTCAAGCTGTCCGACCACGGACTCAAGCTCTTTCATCGCCTGTTCGAATGTCATCTGGTCTACAGGGGTCTCTGTCATCGGGCTGCCTTCATCAATTCTTCCACATGGGCGCGCGTGGCCTCAGCCAGTGCGTTCAGATCATACCCGCCTTCCAGAGTCGAGACGATACGTCCTTCACAGACCTCATCGGCAATCCTGCACAGCTCGGCCGTGATCCAGGTGAAATCTCCCGTGGACCAGTTCAGATTGGCCAGAGGGTCGTCCTGATGGGCGTCGAAACCGGCGGAAACGATGATCAGTTCCGGCCTGAAAGCCCGCAATCGCGGAAAGGCCTGGCGTTCATAGGCAGAGCGCATTTCTGACCCACCGCTGCCAGGGGCCAGCGGTATGTTCAGCACCGTATCGTGAACACCTGTCTCATCCGGGCGGCCTGATCCAGGCCATAGTGGCATCTGCTGGCTCGTGATCACCAAAGCCCGCGCTTCATCCCACAGCAGGTCTTGCGTGCCGTTGCCGTGATGGACGTCGAAATCAACCACTGCCACCCGACTCAGCCCGTGATGATCCAGCGCATGTTTTGCCGCCAATGCGGCATTTCCGAACAGGCAAAACCCCATGGCCGTCTCGGTTTCGGCATGGTGCCCCGGCGGACGAATGGCACAAAAGGCGTTCGACGCCTCGCCACTCAAAACCAGATCGACTGCCCGCACAGCTGCGCCCGCTGCGCGATAAGCCGCGTCAACCGAACCCGGAGACATGAACGTATCCCCGTCGATTTGTGCAAATCCGTCAGCTGGGCGCGTGGATCGAATATCCCGAATGTAGTTATCCGGATGCACACGCAGAAGATCATCATCCGCCGCCAGCGGAGCTGTCACCCGTTTCAGGTCCAACCCCTCCAACGCATGCAGGATATGTTCCAGCCGCGCTACCCGCTCGGGGTGGCCGTCGGGTGTTACATGGCCCAGACAATCGGCATGGGTCAAAAGTGCAGTCGTCATTGGGATCCCATCTTCATCTGGCTAAAAATATCCTCGCCGAAGGCCTAAAAACGCCGCGCAGCGGCTCGGTTAATCTGGCGCCAGCATATACCCTGCGCCCCGCACAGTCTGCAAATAGCGTGGCTGCTTCGGATCCTGCTCGATCTTTCGTCGCAAGCGCGTGATCTGAACGTCCACGGCACGTTCCTGCGCCTGGCCTTTGTCGCGTCCCAGATCCTCGACCAGCTTCGCACGGCTGATCGGCTCGCCGGGTTGGGCTGAAAAGATCTTCATCAACTGGCTTTCGGTCGCAGTCAGACGCACCGGATCTTCGCCCTGCCACATCTCGCCACGCTCAATGTCGTACCGGATCGGGCCAAGGTTAAGGATTTTTGCCGCAGTTTCCTCGGCCGGAGTTTCAGGCATCCGGCGCAGGATCGCGTTGATCCGCAGCAGCAGTTCCTTTGGTTCGAACGGTTTTGCCAGGTAATCATCCGCTCCGGCCTCAAGGCCCGCGATCCGATGTTCTGTCTCACCCTTGGCGGTCAGCAGCAGGATCGGCGTCGAATGCGTTTCGCGCAATGCCCGGGTCATGCTGACACCGTCTTCGCCCGGCATCATCACGTCCATGACGATCATGTCGAAATCCAGCCCCGACAACACCCGCCGCGCATGGGCGGCATCCCGTGCGGCGGTGACCAGAAATCCGTTACGCATCAGGAATTTCTTGAGCAGGTCGCGAATGCGCTCGTCATCGTCAACAATCAGCAGATGGGCATCCATATCGCTCATGAGGTTGTATCCCGAAGTTTCGTGTAGGCATGACGCATATCAGCATCCATCATTGCTTCAAGCACTTTGCGAAATCCGGCCACGGCTTCGGGACCGGCATCCTTGTAGGCGGCGCGCATTCTGGCCCGCTGCGCATCTGACAGCGTGGTTTCCAGCGCTTGCCCCTTCTCAGTCAGAAATAGGTGGCGTTCGCGTTTGTCCACTGTGCCCACCCGGCTTTGGACCAGACCATCCTCGATCAGGGTCCGCAATACCCGATTCAGAGACTGTTTTGTTACCCCAAGGATCGCTAACAAGTTGTTGACCGTCGTCCCCGGCGCACGGTTTATAAAATGAATCGCACGGTGATGGGCCCGGCCATAAGCCATTTCGGTAAGAATGCGATCCGGGTCTGCGGTAAAGCCGCGATAGGCAAAGAACATCGCCTCGATCCCCTGCCGCAATTGCTCATCGGTCAAAAACAACAGGCTCTCGCCCCCATAACGCGGGGCCGGGCGGGTTTCGGACATATCATGCCTCATTTGTTACTCGGGCCGAGTTTATGTCAGCGTTATTGACATTCCAAGGGCAGAGCGGTATCGACTTTCAGTTTTTGCGCAATATTGTGTCCGTATCGGACCTAAGTGGCGCAACAATCGAAAATTCAACCCGGTTCAGGAGGTTCGCATGGCGGGGTATGATGATCGTGAAGGCACCATTTGGGTGGATGGTAAGCTGGTGCCCTGGCGAGAGGCCAATGTCCACATCCTGACCCACGCAATGCACTACGCGTCGTCCGTTTTCGAAGGTGAGCGTGCCTATAACGGCAAGATCTTCAAAAGCCGCGAACATTCCGAGCGTCTGATCGCCTCGGCCGAGGCTTTGGACATGCCGATGCCCTATTCGGTGGATGAAATCGAGGCGGCCAAGGAAGAAGCGCTGAAAGCCAGCGGTCTGCAGGACGCCTATGTACGTGCCCTGGTCTGGCGCGGCTCGGGCGAAGACATGGGTGTGGCATCGGCCAAGAACCCGGTACGCATGGCTGTCGCAGTCTGGCCCTGGGGCGCTTACTATGGCGACGCCAAGATGCAGGGTGCCAAGCTGGACATCGCGGAATGGAAACGTCCCAGCCCCGAAACCATCCCGGTTCATGCCAAGGCGGCGGGCCTTTACATGATCTGCACCATCTCCAAGCACAAAGCCGAAGCCAAAGGTTGCTCGGATGCTTTGTTCATGGACTGGCGCGGTTATGTGGCTGAAGCCACCGGTGCGAACGTCTTTTTCGTCAAAGACGGCGAGGTTCATACTCCTCTGGCCGACTGTTTCCTGAACGGCATCACCCGCCAGACAGTCATCCAGATGCTGAAGGACAAGGGCATCACCGTTCACGAGCGCCGCATCAAGCCCGAGGAAATGGCTGATTTCGAACAGTGCTGGCTGACCGGCACCGCGGCCGAGGTCACGCCGGTCGGACAGATCGGCGACTACACTTTCGAGGTTGGTGACCTGACCCGCGAAATTGCGGAAGACTACGAAAAGCTGGTCCGCTCCTAAGCGCTTTAAAGCCCCGCTCCGGCGGGGTTTTTCTTGTGTAGACCGCTTGATGAGTTGAGCGGCGCGCATAGGTTGCGCATCTTTGGCTTTAGCATCCCCTTTGGTTGTCCAGGAAACTCAGCACGACACGGAACACTACATATTTTTGAAACAACACGGTGAGCGCTGGGCGACAGAAGATGCCGCAATCGACACACGCTTACCGACCCCAGTACACGGTGGCGATGAGGGCTGGTGGAAGCCGGTCGCCGCCTCAGTGTACGTCTTGGCCTGCTGGCCCTGGACGGCAAATTCTTTGTTTTTGGCCGCGTCATTGCCGATGGCATTGAAGACCAGTTCCGCCAGATCACTGGAATTGGTGAACCAAATTGGATGACGTGACTTCCGATAACGGCCAGTTGGTTTTCCGTCAGGAATTTAGGCAGCGAATCCAGGAAGAACGAGCAATAGAAGAATGTGTATGGAATGCCGAACGCCTTGATGGCATCGATCCCGCCCTTGCGGATCGCGTTGGTGCCATAGGCCATGCCCTTGGTTGAAAACTCAGGGTACGCGTAGTCGACCCCGGCAATTTGCATGATGTGCTGAACGCCAGCCTCTTTCGCGGCCGCAACGATATTGATCACGCCTTCCCGTTCGGTGTGGAAGGGTAAGGTGGTGTCCAGCGTCTCGGTGTTCAATGTAATGTATAGCGTCTCGGTGCCCTGCAAAGCCGACGTCAGGCTGGCCCGATCCGACACGTCGCCTTGAACGTGCTGGACAACGTCGGGCGAAAACAGATTTCACCTTCATCGGATCTCGCACGATAGCGGTTACTTTCGCGCCTTTTTCAACAAGCTTCGCAGTCACGCGATGCCCCAGGTGTCCTGTAGCACCGATGATGGTGATCTTCTTGGTCATAGGGATTTCTCCTGTTTCAGCTTCGCTTCTACAGGTTGGTCTGCAATGCGTTTAGTTATGATCCATCGATTTGGCAGATACTTTTCGGGCAAAGAATTGGTCGAACCTGGCAAATGCAACAAAAGATGTGCTGATTTACCGTATCCGCGGCCTATACCCACTAGCACGAAGCAACTCTGGCCTTGCAAAGTCAGTTTGCTGCGTCTTGCGCCAGGTGTGGCATCGGTGAGTTGGGGTCAAGAGCTGACCATAAAGAGCGCGCAGCATCTGACTGATTGATCAGATGAATGGTCGTCGTCTTCGGGGCACAATGGACCTTCAAACATCTCGCAACGTGCTGCGGTGTAGATCGGCAAAAGCTGCCATTCGCTGTGGACGCAAGTCCCCTATTCAATACCAATCTGAAAATTATGTGAAAAAAATCAACGACAGCAAAGCAACAGCTGCCGGTAGAAGACGACCCACCATGATGACCATACTTTTTGTGCCCAAATATCCAATGACAGCGGTGAACATGATGAGTGCAAGCACTGTTAGTTGAACATCTTGCTGAGGGCTTTCCTCTAGCCGAAAACTCATACCCAGCCCTATCGCGATGCTCAAATTATAAGAAGCAAAGCTTGTACCCACCGGTTTGGTACTCTCCACAGCCTTGGGATCTTCAATTTTCAGAAGCCGACTGGCGACAAAAGGCCAGAAGAAAGCCTGCATGCCAGCGAATACGACATGGCCGAGGATCACAATCCAAATCATGATTTGAACAAAGTTTTCCATAAAATCTACTCCTTCCTGGGCGCGTCATTGCGCAGAAAACGGGTTCCGAAGCGCATCATCGCACGCACGAATTGGGTGCGGTTGGCACAGCCAGACTTTGAAAGTATCGATTTGATTTGCGCATTGATGGTTGCGACCGCCCGCTCGCGCCGGTCGGCGATTTCCGGGTTCGTGAGACCCATGGCAATCGGCTCAACAAGCGCTGTTTCGGCTTCGGTCAGCCCAAAAGCTACACCGACACGTTGAGCGTTGCACTGCATCGGCAGGCTCGTATCGGTCGAACAGACCAGAAAACCGTCAAATGAATTGGCGCCCATCTCGCGGACGTTCTGCAAAGGCGAGACTTCCACGCAGAGAGCATCAGCAGGGTCGCACAGCACAGTTTCCTTGCGGGGCCTCGCGCCAAACTGGCCATGACGATTGGCGTGCTCCATAAGGTCCGACAAGCGTTTGTTGCCATCCGCACTGCCAAGCAACAAGCGCCCGTCCGCCGCTACGCGGAAACTGCGATGGGTCTCCTGCTGCCGCTGGAACTCTTCGTTGCGCGCAACGATCATGCCGCGCCGGTCCAGAACGCATAATCCGATCGTTAATTGATCCATCGCTGACAGCACGGCTTTGTAGCGCTGGTGAAGTTGTCGCAGTGGAATCGACAAATCCAATGCCTTTGCGAGGTGAGGCAATTGCGGGCCGAGAAAAGAACGTTCCTGATCGGAAAGCTGCGGGCGGCCGATGCCCAATTGCAAGGAGAAAAGCGAAATCCAGCGATTGTCCTTGTTCATTACTCCGGCAGCCCGATGGAAAATGCCAATGGATTCAAGGAATTTCACGTGTTCGGTACTACGCAATTCATCTGCCGACGCCGCAATCAATGTATCGTCCAACAACTCGACTGCGTCATGGTTGTTCGTGTGCTTGCGGACAATATTCTGATCGCGCTCTTCCAGATGGGCGCACTTGTCCAAATAGAATGACAATAGGTTGGACGGGTAGCGGCTTGAATGCAGGGGCGTGGTCAGTGTTCGGCTTGATCCGGTCTCGTCCCATTCAAATACGATACTGCCATGTGCTCCCGTCCGTTCCACGATCTCATCGAGAATGGATTGCCATGATGTCGGATTTGCAACCGCATCGTAAATTTTCAAAGTGAAATCGAGATCTTGTGCATTCATACGCTTTAACAACAAATCGTTTGCACCATAATAGATGCAAAAAAAATTTTCTGCATAGCCCAAATGGATGATGCCGGTAGACCTGCGGCAATTTACGATGGCCGAATATGTTTCAACGCCTTTTTGAACGTGGTGCGGGAGTAAGCGTTTAATTTCTCGCGAAAATTCATGCTGTATCCTCTTCAATTGTTTGAATCGACGATTTCTGCTATTGCTGGAGAATATTCTATTTACGCATTTATCTAATTTTTTTGGGGGCACATGATGCTATTGGAAGAACTTCCGTCATTTATTGAAAACCTGCCAATTCCGGCACCCATCAGAACCATCGAATCCACGGCTGCCGCACCGTCTGTTGATATCAACAACTTGCCTGATGGAATTGTCAGCGGTTCGACAATGATTGGGTTTGACGCTGACCTTTCATCGGAACTGAGATCAAGCGTGGCCCTGTGCCTGACTGCGGCCCAAAAGGTGGCCCAGGCCGACAGTGTGGTGTCGTCACCTGATTTGTGGGTGAAACGTCACGAAATGGTTCTCGAAGGGCTGAATTGGGTGACCACTGCCGGCGGCGATGTATACACGGAAAGAAATGTATCGAACGTGGCGGTCCACAAAGCCATCGTTCCGTTTCTGACAGCCGCGTTTGGCCCTGCGGCAACTGCTGCTTCCCTGATCGTTACGGCCATCGAACAGCTTCACACAATGGAAGAGGACAAACCATGGATTACCCTTTTCGAAAGGGAAAGCCGTCGGTTTGACGTTTCCGAGTTTCGTTTCGCAACCGCCGGAGTGGAGAGCGGCAATGTGGTGATGCGGTTCGCGGCAGCCCGGTTCCTTGCCAGACAGGAAAGGCTTCAAATTCTGTTTTTCAAGAAAAACGATATCGATGTTCAATTCAAACTCGCAAGCCGAACCATGACGGCCAACCCCGACTTGCTGGAAACAATGAACTCCGCGCTGGAAGCCAAGCTTCAAGGCGCGACCGACGATTTCATTGCTTCATTGGACTTTTGACCGAGCGGTTGCGCAGGGCCGCGCGGGCGTTCGGAGTTCGCTTTTTTGCCTTTCCGTGAAGGCGTAAGGCGCGCCCGTTCGGAGACGTTCACCATGGTTTTGAGGAGGTTAGTTATGACGCGGATTACGGATAATGAGATTGAACGCCACCTGATCGAAGGAACAAACGAAAAAGAATTGCGGGAATTTCTGGGCGACGACGTCTATGATGCGCTGCGAGCGGAAGCCGTTGCAACAGGCGATTTCCGCCCAGATCCAACGCAGGAATTTCTTGGTTTTGGGGGTGACGACAAACCTGCAGCCTATATTCTTCCTGGCATCATGGGGTCGAAGCTTTCGGCTCAGGATGATGGAGACGGTGACCTGATATGGTTTGATCCCGTCGACATTCGGCGCGGAGGTGTCGCGAAACTCAAATTCGGCGCAGAGCCTCATCCGGTATTCGCCTCCGGCACCTTCTGGTCAGCCTATGGTATTCTCCGCCTCAGATTGCGCGCGCTCGGTTATCAGGCACGTTTTCTGCCCTACGATTGGCGAAAATCGATCCCGGATCTTGGCAAGGAACTGCTGTCGCAGGTCAAGGGAAACGGCGGAAACGGGGCTGTCCTTGTCGCACATTCAATGGGGGGGCTTGTCGCTCGACAGATTGCATCGCTGGACACCGGCAATATCATCAAGCGCGTTGTGACGATCGGCACTCCGAACTACGGATCGTATTCTCCGGTCCAGGTGTTTCGCGTCGCGAGCGATATGTTGAACAAAATCGGCTGGCTGGACGAAGAGCATACTCCAAACCAGATTGCCAAACTATACTTGCGTCATTTCCCCGGTTTGGTCGAGATGATGCCAGACCCGGCACTGCGCCCCGCCGAGGCATATTTTGATCCGGCATACTGGCCAAGCGGAGGAGCGCGTCCAAACAACAAAACACTTTCAGACGCCCTGACTGCCAAGAGCGATTTGCCAGCACCTGACAGTCGGTTCCGCCAGATCATTGGATATGGCCAAAATACGGTCGTGGCAGCAACCAAGACAGACTCTGAACTGACGTATAGGTATTCCAGCCATGGTGACGGGACGGTGCCTGTCGATTTGGCGCAGGTAGACAATGTCCCGCAGTATTTTGTCGAAGCGACGCATGCAGGAATGCTGCAGCGCAAGGATGTCGCCAAAGCCGTTCATGAGTTGATCGAAGACGGGGTGACATCGGCCGTTTCCAATCGGGAGCCCATTAGTGGGCTCACGTCTGAAGCGACAATTGAACAGCGAACTGATGAAGAAATCCGAAAGGCCAACCGTGCGCTGCCGCGCCCCGAAAACCCTGATGTTCATGACATCCTATCCGAGTTCTTGCCAACCCCGCCGCCAATATCTCGGGACTATTCTAGGGATACGGCGGTGTCGGGAGAGACATCTGCGAATTTGGATTCAAACGGTTTTGACGGAGGGCTGGACATGTCCCGGAAGGTTGGTGGTTATCCTTTGTCTGTTCTTTTGCAGGCCAGCGAGAATTGGCGCGGTGAAGTCAAGACGACGGCTTATGAAACCGCGGGTCAACATGCTCGTGAGACCGACCACCGCATGCAGAAATACGCAGCACGCAAACTTCAGCAATTGCGGACAATTGTCGAGGAAACTCCGAAACAGCGCGTATTGCCGGATCGGCTGCAAGAGATTGTGGCGACAGGCGAGGACAACCCAACCGATGCGATCAGCGCATTGCTGAATGAACGGGTCATGGGTGAGGCAGAAGAATTCCTGTCAGTGCTTTATCTCAAACGCGCTGCCATCGTGTCAAAGTCGGTTGGTCGGATCATTCGCCGGAACTCAGAAATCGGTTTTGGAACAGGCTTTCTTGTTGCAGGGGACGTCTTGATAACCAACCATCATGTTCTGTCCAGCGAGACTGCAGCAAGCAATGCAGCAGTCCAGTTCGACTTTGAAATCAACTATCGAAATCGCGAAATGCGCCCTGTGCGTTTTGAATTGCGTCCCGACTTGCTCTTTTATGCCAACAACCGATTGGATTTCGCCCTTGTGGCCGTCGAGCAAACCAGCTCGGAAAGTGGTCGGCCTCTCGAGGACTTCGGATATCTTCCGCTTGATGGCGGCGAGGGCAAGATTACAATTGGCAAGCCGATCAATGTCATCCAGCATCCAAATGCCGAACAGAAGCAAGCCGTGTTCCGGGAAGCCATGCTTCAGGATTTACCTGCGAATGAACTTGATCCTGATGCACAGTTTACGGGCTCTCCCTCGGACATCGCGGCGCATTACAGCGCAGATACCAAGCCCGGCTCATCCGGATCACCAGTGTTCTCCGATGCCTGGGAAGTTATCGCGCTTCATCACAGCGGAGTTGCCGTGATCAAGGACGGCGAGTTTCAAATGAAGGACGGGTCTTTTAAGCACCCAAACCGCATCTTGGATGATAATGACGTCTACTGGCCGGCAAATGAGGGGATCCGCATATCGCGGATAACGCGGCATCTCGAAGACCTGCTCGGGAACGATACATACACGCTTAGCGCATCCGCTCGGGACCGCATCCAGGCTGTTCTGCATGCTGGCAAATACGCAAACAAATACGGCCACTTCAACCGGCCAATGCCGCGGCCCGTCTTGGTGCAATTTGAGGATGTCGGTGGTTCCGGCGACGAACCGCAGCAAGCTTTGGCAACGGAATCGGTCGCCAGCGGGGCGGGCTCAAACGTTCGGGAATTCGAAGGCTTACTGAGCGTTATTCGTGACGCCATTTCCCGGTTGGGCGGCTCAACGCCAGTAACGCCAGGCTTGCGAAGCGGCGGGGCCATCACGATCGACAGTTCCGGAGTTGCCCGTGGCTCGGGCGGTTTGGTTGTCACCTATCGCGGCGACGCCAATTCGCCCTACGGTCGCAGTGCGACGAACAACCGACGTCCCTTTAACTCTATCGTTCTGCATCACAACGCGGCGAACCTGTCTACCGATTGGCTCATTCAATACCAGATCGAGGGTGATTCAGCGCGCGGTGGGCATTTTGGCTACCATTTCTACATCGATCCCAATGGTGGGATCTTTCAAGGTGCTCCGATGGGAAAGCGCACCAATCATGTGAAGCCTCCCAATCACAGCAAACGGAAGAATTTCGGCCGTATTGCCAGCAACAACAGTTCGATCGGGATCACATGCGTCAAAGCAGGGCCCAACTATAATCCAACTGCGGCACAGATCGAATCTCAGGACAAACTGGTGGCGGCACTTGCATCTGCATATGGAATTCCACTTACCAACGTTTTCGGGCACGGCGAAATTCAGAGCGACCGCAATAGCCGAGAGGGCGCTTCCCAAGCAGAAAAATTCCGAGGCGCGGGCGGAGCGGTTTCGGGAGCGGAGGCGATAGGTATTAACGACGACATGGACGACACGGCACTTGAGTCCGTTTTGGATCCGGTCGAACACTTCGTTGGTATTGGCCGCAACATGCCGATGGCCGGTTTCCCTGTGGAAGACGACGATGATCTGTCCGTCGAAGCCATGCCTGAGGGAATCGCTCCGGTTCAAACCTATGGGATACAGCCCGCCGGAGCTGAGACACTTGGCACGCGGCTGGTTTATACAAACGCCGCCGCCACCCGGAACAAGCCTTGCACGCCAAATCTGGAGTCGCGGTTAACGCAAGCGGTCGATGCTGTTTACGGGCCAGGTTACACAATCAACATTTACAGCGGCGGACAAGATCGCAAAGGCTTTGGAAACCGCCGTGTCGGAAGCATTCGCCACGACGATTATGGCCAGGGCGGGCGAGGGGCGGACGTTTACCTTATCGATCCGTCAGGAGCAAAGGTTCGCGGTATCGAACTGGCCAAACTGGGCCAATATTGGTTGGCCGCCGGTTTTGGATGTGTTGGGCACGAAATGGGCGGTGGAGGTATCCATCTGGACGAATGGGTGCCGCCGCCGTCGGGCGGAGGACGTTTCTGGACTTACGCCGCAAGCGACAGCCAGCCCTGGGGTGCACAGGCGCGTGCGATGTTGGTACGTGGTGCCGCCGGGACATATCCATAAGTCAGCACATGTTGGACAAGTTTTCATTCTTCAGGATGCGACCGCTGTATTTTTCATAAGGATATGAAAAGTCGAGTCGTTTCGCGGGGTGCGTTAATAACGACTTGTGGCCATAAGGAGGGTCACAATGCCAAATGTATGTCTTGCACGTCTCGCTGTTGACGACATCCCGTTTCCACAAAGCGGTCAGGTTTTCCATCGCGACACCATGCTATCAAGTTACCAATCCTGAGCGCAGCCGAGCCCTGAATGTCTGAAAATCGAAAGTGCAAACATCACCTTGCGGACTTGCCGAAAGTGTTGATTCCAGTATTAAAATCGGAGTGCTATCGGAGAAGGGTGGTGCCGCTGAAGGGACTCGAACCCCCGACCCCATCATTACGAATGACGTGCTCTACCAGCTGAGCTACAGCGGCATCCTTCTTTTTCGGTGGCCCTACTATGGCCCGACTAGTTACTGCGCGCCTTCTCGAAGCCACCAGGAATTGGTTCTGACCGGCTGCAAACGCTCGTTTAAACTGTCAGTCTCGTGCCTGCAAGTGCAGTACCGGCCATTTCTGGGTTGGCGCGCTGGCACCGTGGCCGCAGCCCACGACGTGTTTGCTATGCGACTGCATCATCGAATTTGACCTGACCTCTGTGAATTTTTTGTAACGGCCCCGAAGTCAAATTGACTCTCCTGACTTATTTCCATATTTCATGAAATATGATAAAAGAGATAACCGATCAACTGGCAATCCTGGGCCATCCGCAACGTATCACCGTGTTTCGCATGTTGATGCGACGGTTTCCTGACACTGTGCCCGCTGGCGAACTGGCGACAGAGCTGGGGATCAAACCCAGCACGATGTCGAACTACCTGAATGCTCTGCAACGGTCGGGTCTGGTCAAACAGGAACGATCCGGGACGTCTCTGCTCTATTCAATTGATATGAAAAACGTGCAGCAAATGCTCGATTTCCTGATCGTGGATTGCTGCCGTGGCCGACCTGATCTTTGCATGCCGACACCCAGGGACAGCGACATCATGACTGACCGGAAGTTCAACGTGCTGTTCATTTGTGTGGGCAATTCCGCCCGTTCGATCTTTGCTGAATCCCTGCTCCGGGACATCGGTGGTGATCGATTCAATGTCTATTCCGCCGGAACGCAGCCGTTTTCCACGCTGAACCCGTTTTCTTTACAGGTTTTGCAAGACAAGGGGCACGACACCTCGGTCCTGCGGTCCAAGAATATCTCAGAGTTCTCGGGGCCGGATGCACCTGATCTGGATTTTGTTTTCACGGTCTGCAACCAGGCCGCCAACGAGGAATGCCCCGCGTGGGAAGGCCAACCGATCAGTGGACACTGGGGCATGGTTGACCCGGTCAGGGCAGGTGGCACCGATGCCGAGAAAAGCCTGGCCTTTCAAAACGCCTATGGCGCGCTGAAGCGGCGGATTCAGGCCTTCGCTTCTTTGCCGGTCGAAAGCCTTGACCGGATCGCTCTGCAATCCGCCGTCGATGAGATCGGGCGGAAGCCACTTGAGGACACGAAATGACGACCTATGCACTGAACGGCCTTGGCCGGATGGGAAAACTGGCCCTGAAGCCTTTGCTGGAACGGGGCGCAAAAATCGCCTGGATCAACGATGCTGTCGGTGATCCCGAGATGCACGCGCATCTGCTGGAGTTTGATACTGTGCACGGGCGCTGGGACGCAGAGTTCAACCATGACGCCGACGGCATCACTGTAAACGGAACCCGCCTGCCTTTTATTGGCACCAAAGACCTGACCGCCCTGCCGCTCGACGGTGTCGACGTGGTGATCGACTGCACCGGCGTGTTCAAGACTGAGGCCAAGCTGGCACCGTATTTCGATGCTGGAGTGAAAAAGGTCGTTGTCTCGGCCCCGGTCAAAGACGGCCCGACGGCCAATATCGTCGTAGGTGTGAATGACAGCACCTATGACCCTGCGGCTCATAGCATCGTAACGGCGGCCTCCTGCACGACAAACTGCCTGGCACCGGTGGTCAAAGTCATTCACGAGAATCTGGGCATCCGCCACGGGTCGATGACCACGATCCATGATGTGACCAACACGCAAACCATCGTCGATCGGCCCGCAAAGGATCTTCGGCGCGCGCGTTCGGCGCTGAACTCTCTGATTCCGACCACCACGGGTTCGGCAACGGCGATCACTTTGATCTATCCGGAGCTCAAAGGTCGCCTGAACGGCCATGCGGTGCGGGTGCCGCTGTTGAACGCTTCACTGACCGATTGCGTGTTCGAGGTTGAGCGCGAAACCACGGTGGAAGAGGTTAACGCCTTCTTCAAAGCCGCAGCCGAAGGTGAGCTGAAGGGTATTCTGGGGTATGAGACGCGCCCGCTGGTGTCGACCGACTACACCAATGACGAGCGATCCTCGATCATCGATGCGCCCTCGACCATGGTGGTGAATGGGACGCACGTGAAAATCTACGCGTGGTACGACAACGAGATGGGTTATGCGCATCGACTGGTGGACGTCGCGCTGATGGTAGGGTCATCGTTGTGACCCAACGGCCCGAAGGATTGTCGGCCTATATCGCGGTCACGGCGGCCTATTGGGCCTTCATGCTGACCGACGGGGCGCTCAGGATGTTGGTGCTGTTGCACTTTCACACCATGGGCTTCTCGCCGGTTCAGCTGGCTTATCTGTTTGTCCTTTATGAGATCGCCGGGATTGTCACCAACCTGGCTGCAGGCTGGATTGCAGCCCGGTTCGGGTTGACCTCTACCCTTTACGCCGGGTTGGGGATGCAGGTGGTGGCACTGCTTGCCATGACGCAGCTTGACCCGAACTGGACTGTCGCGGCTTCGGTCGCCTTCGTGATGATGGTGCAAGGCGCCAGCGGCGTGGCCAAGGATCTGGCCAAGATGTCTTCGAAATCGTCAGTCAAACTGCTGGCCCCGACTGAAGGCGGCGGGTTGTTTCGTTGGGTCGCGGTGCTGACCGGGTCAAAGAATGCCGTCAAAGGTCTGGGGTTTCTGCTGGGCGCGGCCATGTTGGCGACGCTGGGCTTCATGACGGCAATCCTTGTCATGGCAGCCGTACTGGCGTTGATCCTGTTCGCGGTCATCCTGTTCATGCCAGCGGGTCTGCCGAAGGGGCGCAAGGGGGCAAAGTTTTCCGAGGTTTTCTCGAAATCCGCCAATGTGAACTGGCTGTCGGCGGCACGCGTCTTTCTGTTCGGCGCACGGGATGTCTGGTTTGTGGTTGGCATCCCGATCTATTTCTACGCTGTGCTGTCAGATGGCACTGAAGAGGGCAATCGCGCAGCGTTTTTCATGATTGGAGCCTTCATGGCGGTGTGGGTCATTCTCTATGGTGCCGTGCAAGCCAACGCGCCAAGGATACTTCGTGCGTCGGATCGAACTGAAGGCGATCTGATCCGCGCTGCGCGCAGCTGGGCGACGTTCCTTTTTAGCATTCCTGCGGCTCTAACATTGGTTGTTTTGCTGTCAAATGGACCTGAGCCCTGGCTGACCATGACACTCGTGGTCGGCCTGTTGGTTTTTGGTGCGATCTTCGCGGTCAATTCCTCGTTGCATTCCTATTTGATCCTGGCCTTCACCCAGTCCGAGCGTGTGACGATGGATGTCGGCTTTTACTACATGGCGAATGCGACAGGTCGGCTGGTCGGTACCGTTTTGTCGGGTCTGACCTATCAGATCGGAGGATTACCAATGGTCCTCGGCACCGCAACCGTGATGGTTGCCCTGGCCGCGCTGACGTCCGGCAAGCTCACGGATCAAACTTCCGAGGCGCTTTCATGAGCATTTTCGAACGATATCTCACAATCTGGATCGCGCTTGCCATGGTTGGCGGCGCTCTGATTGGGCTGGCTACGCCGGGTCTGGTGCAACTGGTTGCAGGGGCCGAAATCGCCAGTGTCAATCTGGTTGTCGCCGTGCTGATCTGGGCGATGGTCTATCCCATGATGGTTAACGTCGATTTTGGCGCTGTCGCTGGGGTTGCCCGTCAGCCACGCGGTCTGATCGTGACATTGGTGGTGAATTGGCTGATCAAGCCCTTCACTATGGCGCTGCTCGCCGTTCTGTTCTTTGACTATGTCTTCGCACCCTGGATCGCACCCGAAGACGCTGCCCAATATACCGCCGGTCTGATCCTGTTGGGGGCTGCACCCTGCACTGCGATGGTCTTTGTGTGGTCGCAACTCACCAAAGGCGACGCGACCTATACGCTGGTTCAGGTCTCGGTCAACGATCTGATCATGGTTGTGGCCTTTGCCCCGATCGTGGCCTTTTTGCTGGGCGTTACCGATATTGAAGTGCCCTGGCGAACCTTGGTTCTGGCCACTGTTCTTTATGTCGTACTGCCGCTAACTGCCGGGTTGATCACCCGTCGGAGTTTAGGCTCTAAACAGGCGATCGAAGCCTTCTCAGCCCGGGTGAAACCGTGGTCTGTGATGGGGCTGATCGCGACCGTGGTTATTCTGTTCGGCCTTCAGGGTCAGACCATTCTGGCCAAACCGATGGTCATCGTGCTGATCGCTGTTCCCATTCTCATCCAAAGCTATGGCATTTTTGCCGTGGCTTATGGCGCTGCCTTTGCACTGAAAGTCCCCCACCGGATCGCAGCACCATGCGCCATGATCGGTACGTCGAACTTCTTCGAACTGGCTGTTGCCGTTGCAATCAGCTTGTTCGGTCTAAATTCCGGCGCGGCATTGGCAACCGTTGTGGGGGTTCTGGTCGAAGTGCCTGTGATGCTGTCTCTTGTGGCCTTCGCCAACCGAACCCGCGCGCGGTTTCCGGAACCTGCGACACAGTAGAATTGGCCAATCCGGCAGTCGATTAGCATATCTGGCGGCTAAATGCCGCCAGTCTCACACCATGCGCTGATTCAGAAATCCACACCGCGCTGTGCTTTGATTCCTGCCTGAAACGGGTGTTTTTCTTCGGTCATTTCAGTGACCAGATCGGCATAGTCACGCAGGACCTGTGGTGCATCACGTCCTGTCAGGAAAACACTGGTTTTGTCCGAGCGCCCGTTCAGACCCTCGATAACCTGTTCGACCGTCAGGTATTCATAGCGCAGGGCGATGTTGATCTCATCCAGCACGACTAAATCATACTCACCGCTTGCCATCAGGGCGCGTGCCTTGTCGAAAGCGGCAGTGGCAGCGGCAATGTCGCGCTCGCGATCCTGCGTGTCCCAAGTGAAACCTTCGCCCATCGTGTGCCACGTCACCAGATCGCGTTCTTCAAAGAAACGGCGCTCGCCGGTTTTCCACTTGCCCTTGATGAACTGTACCACGGCGACCTTCTGGCCCCAGCCCAGCGCGCGGATGACCACGCCAAACGCGGCCGAAGACTTGCCTTTGCCTTTGCCGGTATTGATCAGAACCAGTCCGCGTCCGGGATCAACTGCCTCGGACACTTTCTTGCGGTGCTTGGCCTGCACCTTCTGCATCTTTTCCTTGTGATCCTGCGCGTCGCTCATGGGAAACCCTCATCTTTTGTCGGGCACACCCTAGGGGAAGTTCGGCAAAGGTAAAGGTCAGGCTTTGGGATCAGTGACTGAGCGGGCCTTTCCACGCTCCAACCCCAACTGATGCTCGCGCCAGATCACCACGATGTTACCCGCAATCACCAGTGCTGCGCCGGCCAGCATCACCAAAGTCGGCAACTCGCTGAACCAGACAAAGCCGATGACGATGGCAAACAGCATGGAAGTATAATCGTAAGGCGCCAACATCGAAGCCTGACCAAAGCGATAAGATGAGGTCACCAAAATCTGGGCCACGCCCCCGATCAGGCCAGCCAGAATCAAAAACCCTGCCTGCTCCCAAGAGGGCAAGACCCAGCCCCAAAAGATGGTCAGCCCGGACAGAATGGTCGCGGTCATCGAGAAATAGAACACGATGGCAGCGGGATGATCGACCTGAACCAACTGCCGGATATGGATTTGCACAAAGGCACGGGCGACGGTCGCACCCAAAATACACAACGCGCCGATGGTGGCGGCGGCCTCCATGTTGTCGCCACCCAGTCGAGGCCAAATCATGATCAGAACACCCAGCAGCCCGATGGCCACGGCGGCGATTCGGATTGCTCGGATGCGCTCACCCAGCATGATTGCTGCCAGGATCAGAGTGAAAATTGGCGTGGCGTATCCAATCGCGGTGGCCTCGGGCAGGGGGATCAAGCCAAGGCCAGTGAACGTCAGTCCCATCGCGGTGGTTCCCAACACGCCGCGCCAGAAATGGCCCATGGGTTTGCGCACGACAAACCCTCGCGCCAATTCTCCGCGCGCGATCAGCCAGATCATAATCACGGGAATGGCAAAGAGGGACCGGAAGAACACCATTTCGCCCGGCGGGAAGTGATCAGACTGCGCTTTTATGATTGCTGCCATGACGGTGAACAGAAACACCGCGCTCGTTTTCAGAGCGACGGCCAATATGGGTCGATGCGATGTTAAGGGTTTTGCCATTGGCGCGAACCTGCGCCTTTGACGGGGAAAGATCAACGGGCGGGTTCAGCCATTCACCCAGGATTGAGGCAAGGAACCGCCAATCTCTTCGGCGAATTCCTCCAGAAAGCGGATCATCCGTGCCGTTCGTTGCTCTGCGATCTGTCTGCCGGTCTCGGTCAGCATGTCACCTGGCAATCCCAGCAGTTTCACTTTCCAGTGGTCGAGCGAGAAATGAAGGTCGTCCAGAGGCCGATTTTGGGCAAAAGGATCTGCCGCATCATACAGAGTGCGCCCCAAAGCGCCGGAGACGGAAAAGTTGCGGGCAATGCCGATGGCACCCAAAGCGTCAAGCCGGTCCGCATCGCGCAAGATGCGTGCTTCGGCCGTTTCCGGGGTGATATTGGCCGAGAAGCTATGCGCTTCGATCGCGTGTTGGATGGCCCGGATTTGGGCAATGCCATATCCCAAATCACCCAGAATAGGCTCTGATTCAGCCGCTGATCTGCGCGAGGCCAGATGACGGTCGGGATCGTCCTTGGCCAGATTTACCAGATCGTGCAGATAGCTTGCGGCCAGCAGCACAGGCATATCAGTTTGGTCATCTGCGATAGCCTGAGCGTTGGTCCAAACACGATCCAGATGGGCCAGATCATGGGCGGGGTCCGTCTCCATGCGGTGCGCGACCACTGCACGCAGGCGCGTGCGCAGATCAGCCGATCCGTCCACGGTTCTCTCCGATCTGGCCGCGATGCAGCAGCAGGTGATCAAGGATTACGCAGGCCATCATCGCCTCACCCACCGGAACCGCGCGAATACCGACACAGGGGTCGTGACGGCCTTTGGTGATGATCTCGGTTTCTTCACCGGATTTCGTGATGGTCTTGCGCGTGGTCAGGATGGATGAGGTCGGCTTCACGGCAAACCGCACCACGATGTCCTGCCCGGTTGAGATACCACCCAAAATGCCACCGGCGTGGTTCGAGCTGTATTGCGGGCCGTCTTGACCCATGAAGATTTCATCGGCGTTGGCCTCGCCAGTCAGTTCAGCGGCGGCCATGCCTTCACCGATCTCGACGCCTTTGACGGCATTGATCGACATCATCGCGGCGGCGAGATCAGTGTCTAACTTGGCATAAACGGGCGCACCGATCCCAGCAGGAACACCGCGCGCCACAACTTCTACAACCGCACCGACTGAGTTGCCGGACTTGCGAAGGTCGTCAAGATAATCGGCCCAGTCCCCGGCCGCCTGTGTATCTGGCGTCCAGAACGGGTTCTGTTCGATCTGAGACCAGTCGAAATTGTCACGGTTAATCTTGTGCGGTCCGATCTGGGTCATGTAACCGGTGATCTGCACATTGGGCGCGATCTGCTTGATCGCCTCGCGTGCCAGCCCACCTGCGGCGACGCGCGACGCGGTTTCTCGGGCCGAGCTGCGCCCGCCGCCGCGATAGTCGCGGATGCCGTATTTCTGCCAATAGGTGATGTCAGCATGGCCTGGGCGGAACTTGTCCATGATATCGCCATAGTCTTTCGAGCGCTGATCGGTGTTTTCGATCATCAGCTGGACCGGGGTGCCGGTGGTCTGGCCCTCGAACACGCCCGAGAGTATTTTCACCTGATCCGGCTCTCGACGCTGGGTGGTGAACTTGTTCTGCCCCGGTTTGCGTTTGTCCAGCCAGTGCTGGATCATCGCCTCGTCGATTGCAACACCCGGCGGGCAGCCATCGACCGTAGCACCCAAGGCGGGACCGTGGCTTTCACCCCAGGTGGTGACGCGGAAAAGGTGTCCAAAGCTGTTCATCGACATGGGGTATGCTCCTTTGCCGGTTGTGATTAGCGGGCAAGGCCCCCGGCCTCAAGCGGATTTGGATGTTGATGGCGCGAACGCCGCCCGGTGGGCGGCGCATTTGAGTATTTTTGAAAAGATGAAGTTCAGGCAGCCTGCGCGACTTTCGCGCGGGTGTCCGTGATCATCAGCGCGGCTTGAGCCGCTTCGCGGCCTTTTTGAACGAAGTGATCGCGATAGATGGCGTTGTGGTGGTCGGTCTCCTGATATTGATGCGGCGTCAGCGAGACGGACAGGACCGGTACGCCTGTGTCCATTCCGGCGCGCATCAGGCCATCGACAACGGCTTGGGCGACAAAGTCGTGCCGGTAAATGCCGCCATCGACGACAAAAGCGGCACAGGCGACGGCGGCGTATTTGCTGGTTTGGGCCAGATCGCGGGCCAGCAGGGGCATTTCGAACGCGCCGGGGACGTTGAAGACATCGACTTGCTCGGTGGGGATGAGCTCCAAGAACCCATCCAACGCGCGGTCAACGATATCGGAATGCCAGTTGGCCTTGATAAAAGCATAGCGGGTGTGTGTCATCGTGATCTCCTTTCAGTTTGGTGGCCTGCTGGCGGTTGCGAAAACCGATTTCCACTTTTCGCTGCCAGCACGGCATGACACGTCACCCAAGGCGATCACGGGCAGGCACGCCGTATCACCGACGCGCTGCACGTTCTCTTTCATCCGGACTGTAACCGTCGGCCCTGGCCTCTCACCAGATCTGCTTGTCACCCCAATAGGCTTGGGGCCGCTCGCGGGCTTACGGGTCATAGCCCGCATACCGCCGGTGGGGAATTCCACCCCGCCCTGAGAACGAGGCGGACCTTGCCAAGAACCGGTTCCCACTGCAAGAGATTCGAAAGGAGGATCGCCATGCACCCGAATCCCGCTTTTCGTGCCGAGGACCGCGCGCGCCATGTTGAATTCGCCCGCGATCGGGCTTTCGGGGTCTTGGCGGTTTCTGCTGACGGTGCCCCGTTACTGAGCCATGTGCCGTTTCTAGTGTCTGAAGACGGATCCATGGCTGAACTGCATCTGGTGCGCTCGAACCCCATAGCGCGGGTGCTTCGCGAACCACAGCAGGCAAAGATCGCGGTACAGGGGCCGGACGCATATGTCTCACCAGATTGGTATGGCGTTGAAGATCAGGTGCCGACCTGGAATTACGTTGCTGTACATCTGATCGGACAGTTGGAACTGCGCCCTCAGGACGAGTTGCTGGACTTACTCCAACGTCAATCGGCCTTCTACGAGCAACGTTTGTTGCCCAAACCCCCTTGGGTCACTGACAAAATGTCCGATGAAGCCCTGAGCAAGATGATGCGGATGATCGTGCCGTGCCGCATTTATGTGGACGATATTCAAGGCACATGGAAACTGGGGCAGAACAAGTCCGAAGACGTTCGACGCGCTGCTGCAGATCAAGTTTCCAATGGCTTAGGAAATGAAGCCGGACTGCTGGCCGCCTTGATGCACAAAGCGTAACCAGCACCGGTAAACAGGATTATTCGGGACCGAAGGTCGCCAGATAGGCGGCGATGTCTTCTGCGCCTTTCTTGAGCTTGACGCTCATGTTCGGGCGGGCGGTGTCGTCATCCAGATACTCTTTGATGAATTTGATCGGGTCCTTGGAATAGGCGGCGATGTTTTCTTCGGTCCAGACCAGCCCCACTTCGCCGGCGCGGATCATGTCATCTGTGAACATGCCGAGAGGCAGGCGTTCACTGCCATAGCGATAATCGTTTTCCGATCCGGCGACACGCCCAACGACGCCATAGAGATTCGGGCCGGTGATTCCGCCTTTGACCAGAACCTCACCGTCTCTGATGATCGCATGGCACGAGGAACAGCGGTTATACATTGCTTCACCCTTGGCAGGATCGCCTGCGGCAAGGGTTTGCGTTGACAGGGCCAAGGTGAACAGCGCAGTGGCCGGGGTGATTTTTGACATAGGGGGTCTCCTTGCAGGAGTTCGCGCGTTTCCTGCGCTGTCAGGTATTCGCGTGAAAAGTGCAATGGTGTATTGGCGTGCAATTTACGATTTAAATCATCTATTTGGCGAATATGATTTAGGTGAAAACAATCGCTGTTTTGTTGTGCAGATTATGTTGGATCAACGCGCAAATCAGATGCCAAATTGCTGACTCGAATCCGGCGGGTTGAGCCTCGTGCAGAAAAGTTCGGTGTTCGAATCAATGCCGCTTGCTTCGATGTCACCGGAAAATCTGTAGACTGGAATCACCAAAAAAGGCCCCTCGGCAGGTGCAGGAAGCGCACATGCGGCGTATTGCGCGTTTATGAACGCTGGACGAACACTATTCTCCCCGATAGTAAGCGCGTTTAAGACACCGCATTCGTGCGGTGCGCGAGCTATTTGCCCGTCCGCGGGCGCCAGACAATCGGAGATAACCTCGTGTCCCACGCAGAAGACCACGAAGGCACCCGCAGAGATTTCCTGTACTACGTCGCTGGCGGCGCAGGTGTCGTTGCAACAGGTGCAGCCGTATGGCCCCTGATCAACCAAATGAATCCATCGGCAGACGTTCAGGCGCTGTCCTCGATCCGTGTGGATGTGAGCGGTGTCGAGCCAGGTACGCAGCTGACGGTAAAATGGCTGGGCAAGCCCGTTTTCGTCCGTCACCGCACCGGGGCCGAGATTCAGGAAGCCCAGGAGCAGGACGCCGAAGGTGTTGATGCGCTGCCCGATCCGCTGGCTCGCAACTTTAACCTGAGCGCCGACGCGCCCGCGACCGACGCAAACCGCGTGATGCCGTCACCGGAAGGTGAGGCACCGGGTGCCTGGATCGTTCAGATGGGCGTTTGTACCCACCTTGGCTGTGTGCCTCTGGGTGACGCTGGCGACTTTGGCGGCTGGTTCTGCCCCTGCCACGGCTCGCACTACGATCTTGCCGGTCGTATTCGTAAAGGCCCCGCGCCTGAGAACCTGCCTGTCCCGCCCGCAGAATGGGTAGACAACAGCACTATCAAACTCGGCTAAGGGAGACCCAAACTTATGTCCGGAATTCCCCACGATCATTACGAGCCGAAGACAAACGGCGAAAAGTGGCTGAACAGCCGTCTGCCGATTGTCGGCCTGCTGTACGATACCCTGATGATTCCCACCCCCAAGAACCTGAACTGGTGGTGGATCTGGGGCATCGTTCTGGCGTTCTGCCTGGCGCTGCAAATCGTCACCGGTATCATACTGGTGATGCACTATACCCCGCATGTCGATCTGGCCTTTGCCAGCGTCGAGCACATCATGCGCAACGTGAACGGCGGTTACTTTATCCGCTATCTGCATATGAACGGCGCGTCGCTGTTCTTTGTTGCGGTTTACATCCACATGTTCCGCGGCCTGTTCTACGGTTCGTACAAAGCCCCGCGTGAGATCACGTGGATCATCGGAATGCTGATCTACCTGATGATGATGGGCACCGCATTCATGGGCTATGTTCTGCCCTGGGGTCAGATGTCCTTCTGGGGCGCGACCGTGATCACCGGCCTGTTTGGTGCGATCCCGTTTGTGGGTGATGCGCTGCAGACCTGGCTGCTGGGCGGACCTGCGGTGGATAACGCCACGCTGAACCGCTTCTTCTCGCTGCATTATCTGCTGCCATTCATCATTGCGGCACTGGTGATCGTGCATATCTGGGCCTTCCACACCACCGGCAACAACAACCCGACAGGTGTTGAAGTGCGTCGCGGGTCGAAGGACGAGGCGAAGAAAGACACGCTGCCGTTCTGGCCGTATTTCGTGATCAAGGACCTTTTCGCACTGGCCGTGATTCTGGTCGTGTTCTGGGCGGTTGTCGGCTTCATGCCGAACTATCTTGGTCACCCGGATAACTACATCGAAGCCAACCCGCTGGTTACGCCTGCACACATCGTTCCTGAATGGTACTTCCTGCCGTTCTACGCGATCCTGCGCGCCTTCACCGGTGAGGTCTGGGTTGTTCAGTTCGCCAGCTTCATCACCGGCGGCATCATCGACGCCAAGTTCTTTGGTGTTCTGGCGATGTTCGGCGCGATCCTGGCCATGGCGCTGGCGCCCTGGCTGGACACATCGACCGTGCGTTCGGGCAAGTATCGCCCGATGTTCAAATGGTGGTTCTACCTGCTGATCATCGACTTCTTTGCCCTGATGTGGCTGGGTGCGATGCCTGCGGAAGAGCCTTATGCGACCTTCTCGCTGATCGCGTCCGCCTACTGGTTCGCATATTTCTTCGTGATCCTGCCGATCCTGGGTGTCATCGAAAAACCGCTGACCCCGCCGGAAACCATCGAAGAAGACTTCAACGCGCATTATGGCAAGGCTGACGCCGACGCCACGCCGGCCGAGTAAGAAGAGGGACCGGAATCATGTTCAAGAAACTTGCAATCGGCGCTGCGTTTGCCCTGGCCCTGACCCCTGCTGCATCTTTTGCGGCAGGCGGTGGCGAACAGCATATCGAAGATTTCGCCTTTTCGTTCGAAGGACCGTTTGGCACCTGGGACCAACACCAGCTGCAACGCGGCCTGCAGATCTATACCGAGGTCTGCGCAGCCTGCCACGGCCTGAGATATGTACCCCTGCGTGATCTGGAAGCGCTGGGTTACTCGGAAGAGCAGGTCATCACCTATGCGGCGGACAATTTTGAAGTGTTCGATCCCGAGCTGGACGATTTCCGCCCTGCGATCCCGACCGATCACTTCCCGGCCAACGACGCTGTTGGCGCACCTGACCTGAGCCTGATGGCCAAGGCGCGTGCGGGCTTCCACGGGCCGTACGGTCTGGGCATCAATCAGTTGGTCAAAGGCATGGGCGGTGCCGAATACATCGCCTCGCTGCTGGACGGCTATACCGGTGAGGAAAAGGAAGAAGCAGGCACCATCCTGTACGAAAACAAAGCCTTCCCCGGTGGCTGGATTTCGATGGCCCCGCCGCTGGCGGATGAGCAGGTCGAATTCGCTGACGGACACTCGAACACTGTTGAGCACATGTCAGAGGACGTTTCGGCCTTTCTGATGTGGGCGGCCGAGCCCAAGATGATGGACCGGAAGAACGCGGGCTTTGTCGGCGTGATCTTCCTGACCGTGCTGTCTGTGCTGCTCTACCTGGTCAACAAGCGCCTCTGGGCACCGCATAAGGGCAAACTTCGTAACGAGGATTGATCCGTTATCGGCATCGAGAAATCGAACCCCCCGCGCCATAAGGTTGCGGGGGTTTCTTTTTGAAGCCGGGCTGAAGGGGCCAGCCCCTTCTTGGCCTTCAGCCAATTCAACCCCGGGATATTTTTAGCCAGATGAAGAGCGGATCAGGCGGTGAGTTGGGTATCCGTCTGCCCGGTGATCGCAGCGGTCACGATTTGACCTTCGGGTTGGGGTGTTTTGAAGGACACCTCGGTGAATTGTTCGGTTCGGCCCATCTGCGGGTTTTCCATCAGAATATGATGGGTTTTGCCGATCTGTGTCGACAGGTGTTTTGTGACCTGAGTGTCGCCGGCTGCACGTAAACGGGCGGCGCGATCTTTGATGACCGTTCCATTCACTTGCTGCGGAATGCGGGCGGCCGGTGTGCCTTCTCGTTTGGAATAAGGGAAGACATGAAGCCAGGTCAGATTGCAGTCGGAGACCAGCTTGAGCGAGTTTTCGAAATGGGCCTCGGTCTCGGTCGGGAAGCCCGCGATGATGTCCGCACCGAATGTCATATCGGGGCGCAGCTTCCGCGCCTCTTCGGTAAATCGTATGGCGTCGTCTCGCAGGTGTCGGCGTTTCATACGCTTCAGGATCAGATCGTCGCCATGCTGGAGTGATAAGTGCAGGTGCGGCATCAGACGCGGCTCGGTCGCGATGGCCTGCATCAGGTTCTCATCGACCTCAATCGAGTCAATCGAGCTGATCCGCAGGCGCGGTAGGTCAGGCGCCAGCTTGAGGATACGCATCACCAAATCGCCCAACTTGGGCTGAGCCGGCAAGTCGGCCCCCCAGGAAGTCAGATCGACCCCAGTCAGAACAACTTCGTTATAGCCCTTGTCCACGAGCCTTTTGATCTGGTCCACCACAACACCCGCAGGCACACTGCGCGAGTTGCCCCGGCCATAGGGGATGATGCAGAAGGTGCAGCGGTGGTCGCAACCGTTCTGGACCTGCACATAGGCGCGCGAGCGGGTGCCGAAACCGTCAATCAGGTGTCCGGCCGTCTCGGTAACGGACATGATGTCATCGACCTGAACGGCCTCGGTCTCGCCGATGAAATCGGCTGCCATGCCTTTCCAGGTCTCGGGCTGCATCTTTTCAGAGTTGCCGATGACCGCATCGACCTCATCCATTTGGGCAAAGGTCTCGGGCTCGGTCTGGGCGGCGCAGCCTGTCACGATCAAACGAGCATTTGGGTTCTCGCGTCGCAACTTGCGAATCTCTTGTCGGGCCTTGCGTACCGCCTCGGCAGTCACCGCGCATGTGTTCACCACGACAGCGTCTGACAGGCCTGCCTGTTGTGACAACTCTTTCATCGCCTCGGTTTCATAGGCGTTCAGGCGACAGCCCAATGTGGTGAACTTGGGCGGGTTCATCCCAGCGTCCTCAGGAATTCAGGCGTCAGCGTGCCTGAGAAGACATGACATGTCGGGCCGGTCATCCACACGCCATCGTCGCGCCAGTTGATCCAAAGCGTGCCACCATCGAGATCAATCTGTACTTTGCGCCCGGTCAGCCCGCGCCGCGCGGCGGCGACGGCTGTCGCACAGGACGAAGACCCAGAGGCCAGAGTGATGCCCACGCCGCGTTCCCATACGCGCATACAGATGTGATCCGTGCCAATGATCTGCGCCACCTGAACATTTGTCCGTTCCGGGTAGAGCGGGTGGTATTCATAGCGTGCACCAAACTCTGCCAACGGGATCGCCTCGGCATTTTCAACAAAGAAGGTGCAATGCGGGTTCCCCATTCCTGTTGCCGTTGGGGTGCCTTCAATTGGCAGTTCCAGCGTCTCCATCTCTTCGGCCAGTGGGACTTCGTGCCACTTCAACTGTGGAGGACCCATGTTAACCGAGGTGAGCCCGTCACCCGCATCCCGCGCGTAAAGAGTCCCACGTTCAGTGGTGAGTGTCAGCGCGGAACTGTCCGTCTCGTCCATTAGCAGCCGCGCAATGCAGCGGGTGGCATTGCCACAGGCGGCTGAAGTCGATCCATCAGAGTTGTAGAACACCAGATGCGCATCAGCCTCTCCGTTTTCGATAACGGCCAGCTGATCGAATCCCACGCCAAAGTGTCGATGCCCGATTCCCTTCGCAAGCGCCGGGGTGATCGGAGCATCGTGCGCACGTGCATCAACGATGACAAAGTCATTTCCCAGTCCATGCATCTTCAAAAAGGGCAATCCGGTATCGAGTCTCTGTTGCATGGCGGGCATATAACGCTGGTCAGAACATGAATCCACCCTGTCGCGAAGATTCCTGAAAAAAGGGGTTGACCCTCATGCGTCACCTGCCTAATTAGGCCGCCTATCGGGTCGCCGGAAACACTTGATGTAACGGCGAAACGAGGCGCAAATTAGGGGCTTGAACCTTGTCAGGGAATTGCCGTAAAGAGCGCCACGGATCATCAGGATCCAGCAAAAGAGTGGGCCGTTAGCTCAGTTGGTAGAGCAACTGACTTTTAATCAGTGGGTCGCAGGTTCGAATCCTGCACGGCTCACCACTTTTTTCGAAGAAAACCATGTATTTACACGGATGCGCATAGTACGCACTTCATGGCGTTCGGCTGGCCGGAAGCAATACGGAAGCACTGTGACAAAGACTGAAGTGTGCCTGTTGGATTACTATAGTGTGGCGCGGTTATTAGCTGACTGCGGCACGGTTAATGGCAGTGGCCAGATCCGGACGCGAACTTTGGGATGTAGAGGCACAACATCCGGGGCAGGTCATATGGCCACCAAGCGGACGTTCGCCGCGCTTGCAGCACCGAGCACCGAAGACGGCAGCAGTTGCTTAAAAGCGGACATTGTAAAGACCTTCCGGTTCTCTGATAAAAGAATTCCAAGAGATTCTTGGAAACGCCCTATCTAGCTCGTTCTTTATCGATTTATTAGTTCGAACGTCGCTATACTTGAGCCAATCCCCTTAAGATCAAATGGACCCGCCGGGACCATATCGCTGTCCACCTGCCATGCAGTGGCGTGAGAGATAAGAGTCTGGCCATCTTTGGCGATTTCACAAAGTCTTGAGGCGAGATTGGGTGCCGGACCGATGGCAGAGTAGTCCAGGCGGCTTTCAAACCCAATCTGGCCCATCGTGGCAGCGCCAGTTGCGATCCCAATCCCGAGGCCAAGATTTCGATCGTCTGCCCCGGCTTTGAACGGGGTCAAAGCGCCCCGTACTTTTCGTTGCATGTCCTGAGCCAAGTCTACAGCGCTTTGCGCCGCATTATCCATAGGAACCGGAGCTCCAAACAGAACCATCAACCCATCGCCCAGAAAACGTTCCACTGTTCCTCCATGTTCCTCGACAAGTGGCCCGCAGGTGCCATGAAATGTGTTGAGCATCTTGATTACCTGATCGGGAGTTGCGGCAGTCGCGAATGCCGTAAACCCGCGCAGATCGGCGAAAAGAACCGTAATCTCCGCTCGGCGTGTTCGAAGCACGTCTTCTTCATCCGAAGCGCCAACAATCATTGTCGCAACCTGAGCAGGCAGGAAACGCTTCAGACGGTTGGTGCGCTCGATCTCTTCGACCTGTTCAGCTACACGCGTTTCCAGTACAGCGTTCCATTCGGTCAGTTGCGCTTTTTGTGCCTCGACCTGCTCGTAGAGATTTCCGAGTTTTTCACTTGTCTGATTAATATGGTGCGCCAGTTCGCCAAGCTCATCGCGATTTGGCACATTAACCCTTTCATCAAACCCCCCTTTGGACAGTTTCCCAAGGGCCATGCGAATGCGTTGAATTGGCCATAGAAGAGAGGAAGAAATCGAATATCCAAGTAAAAGCGCGACCCCAACTGCAATGAGTGCCGCTGCCACGATGTTTTGACGCGAGGTCAGATAGGCCTGTGTCGTCGTACGTGCCCGGTTCCGCATCTCGTTCTCGATACGTTGCGCGGCGGTGTAAACATCACGCTGCATCGCCTGAAGACGCTCAAAGCCGTTTTCGATGCCGTACACAGCGGCGGTCCGCAACTCACCTTCGCGGTCCAAACGTCTCATTTCCAGTGTGACGGGTATGATTGGCGCCAGGTCTGTGCGCAGCTGTGCAATGAAACCTTGGTCAGGCATGCCTGGTTGTCCAAAACGGCGGGCACCGACGCCCAGATCGCGTTCCAGCGCCGATGCGATGTTGTAGGCGCTGGCAGCAGCGGTCACGAAAAGACCTCCATCGCCATCCGCGTTTATGGTCTTTGGCGGCAAAAATGTTGCCAAAAGGTAAGCCTGCAAGTTGGAAATGGTTGCGTAGGTGTCGGTCAAAAAAGCAATACGCTCCTGATCGCGGATCATGGCTTCGGTTCTGATGTTGGCGTGATGCAGAGAATAGAGGCCAAAAAGCGCCAATCCGACGAGCAGACAGGTAATGCCCAAAAACGCGACAAGCAGCTTGACCCGAACCGAAAGAGCGATTCTGGCGACGCTGCGCGCAACGAAGTTTGGCCGGGTGGAGTCATTGCTACGGTCTCGTTCCATACACTATGTCTAGCATTATTATGCATCGTTGCGTTTGATCTGGTGTTATTGTGCGGCAACTGGTCGAAAACGCCAATGTCCGGTGTGGGCTGTGACCAACTGAGAGCCACCTTAGCAGCCAGTTTGAACCGCAACGGCGGCTCTGGGTTCTTATCTCCAGCCTGTGCTCACCGCAAAGAATAGCAGCAGTGAGCCCAAAATGCATAATGCTGCCGCTTCTCTGAATGTCAGCACAGCTTAAATCAATGGGTCCTGAGCCTAGCGTCTGTGCGCTATGTGATAATATTGTTTTATATCAATAAATTAAGCGGTGTACAAAGAACACATAGCATCCATGTGTGCCGATTTATTCGCGTGGATCAAGGTTCGAGGCTTTTGCCCCAGACAAAGTCACTTCAAGCACTTAGAACGGTGCGCTCCAGTTCGATGAAAAACGTGGTTCCTGGACCGTCGTTTTTTCGGTAACTGATGCGGCCGCCATGCGCTTTCATGATTTGACGGGAAATGTTCATACCCAAGCCGGTGCCTCCGATTTTCCGGGTGTCTGAGGAATCGATCTGTGTGAAACGGTCAAACACCTTTTCATGGTCATCTTCGGAAAGTCCGATCCCTTCGTCCCGGAACAGAATCTTTATCTGTGAATCTTCAACAACCATTGAAATCAGAACTTCGCTGTTGGCCGAAGAGAACTTTATGGCGTTGGAGAGTATGTTAGCACAAACTTGTTGAAGCCTTAGTTTGTCGCCACGCACAACAATCTCTTGATCGGGCAAATCAAGCCTGATGGACACCGCATGGTCAGACGCGAAAATGCCAATGTCCGTGACAGCATCAGAAACGACCTGACGTATATCCAGAAGCTCATGTGTGAATTTCATGCGACCGGATTCAACACTTTGAAGATCCAGAATCTCATCAACAAGTTTCAGAAGCCTTGTGCAGTTTCGCTGAGCGACTTTCAGAACGTCTGATACCTTATCCGGTAACTCACCCAACTTACCTGACTGGGCGAGGTCGACCGATCCCCGCAAAGACGTCAGTGGTGTCCTGAGTTCATGGCTCATTGTTGAGATGAATTCCGATTTCGCCTTATACGCGATTTTCGATTTCTCATGTTCTTCCTGAAGCAAGTCGTACTGAGCGACGCGCTCTCGATAGATTCTGAAATAGCCTAGTGAGCTGTCGACAATAAAGGTCAGCACGAAGAGGCTTGTGAACAGATGTGCCCAGAGCTCGGATTCAATGGGCGCATCGGTGATCACGATATCCCTGATTGGTATGAACAGGAATGCGGCTCCGAAACACAAAAGGCGCATTACCAGAACGGGCAGGACGTAATGGCTGTGCATTGCGGCGAAAAGGGCTGCCGCAAAAAGAAAGAATGAAGCCATGAAATGGGTTGTCGGCCCTTGGATCAAGGCAATGCCAACAGAATAGGCGATGATCAGAGATGTGCTGAAAAATGTGCTCAGAAACAACAAGGGCAGGAAGCGCCTGGCTGCGTCGTGATTTGTGTCTTCGCAGGCGGTTACTTTTCTAAAAAGCCAATGATCATAAAGCTCTGATGCGACAAGCAGCACCAAAAGGATTCCGGCAAATTTGCCGTCATAATAATAGGCCGCAAGTGCAAGTGCAGCTGCAAATATGAGCAAACGCTGCGCGGTCAGATCCAGTCCGACCTGGCAGTAGTCTTTCATTTGCCGCATAATAGGCGACATTTCAAAACCTGTTGCTCCACCCGTTGGAAATTCAGGCGGACTGCTCAAGTCCAAACCCCCTTCACCTTCAATTGACTGCTCTTTCTAGGTGCTAACCTTCTTTGGAATACTCTTTATGGTAGAGAAACCCTGCTTGGAAACAACAAAAAACAGAGCTCTGTGCTATGGTCGGCAATTTAAATGTGAGAAACTTTGGCACCTTTACCAGGCACGTGAATGTCAAACCTCATTCTCAATCAATGATTTCAGTTGTTCGGGTAGGGCAAAAGGGTCGAAAGGCTTGGTCACATAAGCCGCAGCACTTTCGCTGAGTGGTGAATCCTGAAGGGCGGCTTCTGCTTTTGCCGTCATGAAAACAACCGGCGTATTCCGAAACTCGGGGCGCTTGCGCAGCTCAACCAGAAGTTCAGGCCCGTCCATGTCAGGCATCATTACATCCAGCAGGAACAGATCAGGTTGAAGACCTGCCAGATTGTTCAGCGCTTCTTTGGCAGAACTGAATTGGGTGACTTCAAACTCACCGACAAGTTCCAGCGACATTCGGGTGATCGTCAGAATGTCTTCGTCGTCGTCTACATGCACCACTTTTTTCAAGAGAGCCATTGCAATCGCCTTTCACTCAATCAGGTTGGGTGCCAACGTGGGCAGTTTGAGGTGTCTCGGAGCGTTCACATTCCGTATCTCCGGAAGCAGGCGCATCCTTCGCAAAGGTTACCCGGAAAACTGTGCCTTTCCCGTAAGAGCTGGAAACCGAAATCTGTCCGCCATGGAGCTGGACGAGATTTTTTGTAATCGCGAGGCCAAGTCCCGTTCCTATCTGTCCTTTCTGATTTGCGCTGACCTGGATGAACCGATCAAAGATCAGGTTCAGCTGATCGTCCGGAATACCGCGCCCGCTGTCTTCGACCGAGACCTGCACCGAGTTTTCATTCTGAATGACAGACACCCTGACAAAACCTTTGTCGGTGAATTTAATGCTGTTGTTGATCAGGTTTACGAAAATCTGCCTCAGGCGCAGCGGGTCTCCCTCAATCGAGGTCGGCTCTGCCTGAACCTCCAGTCTGAGCCCTTTTTCCTCAGCTGCGGGGCCAAGCTCTTCTCCCAGTTCGGTCAGGATTGTGTCGAGTTGCACGGTTTCCATATTCAATTCAACATTGCCCGAGCCGAGCTTGGCCCAATCCAGCACTGAGTTGATCAGAGCAAGCAGATGTTTGCCGGACGCTTCCGACTTTGTCGCCTGATGGACGACCACGTTCGTGAATTCGTTCAGCAACCGTTCCAGCTTGGTATCCGTACCGATCGCTGCGCGCAAAGCCTGGTATTGTGGGAACAATTCAACCTTACGAAGAAAGGCGATATATCCCAAAATGACGGTCAGAGGGGCCCGCAACTCGTGGTTCATGTTGTTGATGAACTCGGTTTTTGTACCCACCGCCTCTTCGGCCGTTTGCAGCGCCTTCTTCAGTTCCGTGACGTCGGTTCGAATTCCAACCGTACTGCCGTTGCTGGTTTGAGATTCCGAAACCTTGAGCCAGCTTCCATCCGCCAGTTCGATTTCGGATTGGGCATTGGGATTGGCATGAAGCTCAAGACGTTTTGCTATCCATTCCTCCTCACGCCCTATTGCATCGGGGTACTGGCCCTGCCTGACCTCATCGCGGAGGATGGTTTCGAAGGTCGTTCCGGGCACAATAAGGTTGCTGGAGGCTTTGAAAAAATCACGGTATTTCTGGTTGCACAGCACCAATTGATCCTGCCGGTCAAAAATGACGAACCCGTCATGGATCGACTCGATGGCATCCATCAGCTGTCGTCTGGCTTCGGCCCGTTCCATGATCAGCCGCCGCGCATAGTTGACGCCATACAGGGCAATCATGACCAGCACGGCAGTTGTGAGCATCAGAACCGGACGGTGTGCCGTATCAGGATGCCAACCAGCCGCCGGCGTTTTGGCCAGTTCCAGCCTGACATCACCCAGCTCGAATTCAGCCAAAACCGGTGCGTCCAACCAAACGGTCTCCGCCCCGAACACAACTTGCGGACCCAAGTCTTGGTCCTTGATCCGCGCCGATGAGGCAAACACGCCTGGTTCGGCCTCCATACCGGCCTCGGTCAGAAGCCGGTTGAAATCGAGCACAATGTTACCGACCACATTGTCCGCCCCGGGTTGGGCATTGCGCAACAAAAGGCCCCGCCCGCCCTGAAGCAGTGTCATCGGGCCGACGATCACGGTCTCCTGACTGTCCAGCGCGCGCTGCACAGAAGCCATATGCTGGGGGTTGTCCCGGTAATCGTATCCAAGAAGCTGGCGGTTAGGCTCGACAGGATGAACGTCCGTGATGATGAAGTTCTGCGAGCGCGCTATGTTGATGATGCCTGGATTGTTGCCCCGAAGCATCTGGGCCAATGTCTGAAATCCCGCCTGAGTCTCGGACAGCTGCGCCACGGCAAGGCTGCGTGCCATGTGGCTGTAGCTTTCAATAAGCCGTTCCAATCGAAACGTGGTCAAATTGAGCGATCTCTGAACGGCGGCGCGCTCTGCTTCCAGTTTTTGCCCGACAATCGCACGGTCCATAAGCATGACGCTCAGACAGCCAAGCAGGATGATCGCAGCGTAAATCAGCGATACGGTGCGCTTGTGCCTTCGCCTTCGTTGTCTCAGCGTTTCTTGTCGTCTGCTCAAACCGGCTTCCCAACACTTACTAGCAATCTTCAATCTTTCACGTGTGCGACACGCCCGAAACGGTGTGTTTCAAAGGCGCTTTGCCTAATTTTCAATGTCTCTCATGCAAGCCATCAGCTCTTGAACTTTTGGCTCGACTCCAGCCCAGGCCACCTGCTTCTGCTTGAGCTTGATGTCTATGTCCTCGGCCAGATCACCGATTGCGGTGAGCCCGATGGAGCCGGCCAGACCTGCAATCTTGTGGCATTCCCGCCGGATCTGCGCCAATGCGCCGGGGTTTTCAGAATCTGCCTTCAGGTCTTCAGTCGCGTTTGAGAGTGTTATCAGCCGCTCCTGGAACGATGAGATAAATTTGGCGCGCAATTGCCTGAGGACCTCGTTCATTTGTCCGGCACCTGATGTATTTTCAGAACTAACGCCCATCACATGTCACCAAGCTCAACTGCGCCTCAAATTTACTATTGAGTTTTCGTCAGAATACCCGCCCAGCACGGCTGTGGATTCATTTACATTCTGCAATGCGGTGTCGAGTATTTCAGTCGCCGACGACAGGTTAACAATGCCTCTGGTGCTGGGGGACCCAATCTTCATCAGAACGGGCATCTGGTCCAGTTTGGAGTACCAGTCATTCATGGTTTGCAGCTTCATTTCGATCTGATCGGCGATGTTCTCAGCAGAGATTTCAGGAATACGTTTGACCAAAGCGACAAAAAAACCTGAACCAACGTAGGAAACAATTGCATCATTGGTCACCAAAGCCTCTGCGATCACTTCGGCGACGTCAGACATTGTGTCCTGAAATTCCGAGTTGTCGAGGGTCTGAAACAGTTGCCGCGCATTCATGACCTGAAACGCGATGGCGACGTGGCTGAACAACGTCATGTTGCCAAGCTTCAGAACGTAGTTCTGCAAAGCCAGGTAATCCATGCAGGACTGATCTGTCTGCAGCCTGAACGGCTCTTCGAAGCTCAGCGTCTCAGTCGGTTTGTTTTGCGCCAATACGGCTTTGCGGGCGGCGCGTTCTCGCGCCATGCCCGATGCCATGGTCATACGTCCTTGCAACTCTCGCCGGTCGAGCGGCTTGGTCAGATAATCGGTCGCACCAGCAGCAAAGGCTTTGTCCACGCTTTCTACTTCGGACCGCGCAGTGACCATAACAATCGGCAGGTCAGTTGTGCTGGGCTCGGTGCGCAGCAGGCGACACAGCTCAATGCCATTCATTCCCGGCATATCAATATCCAACAGGATGCAGTCGAATTGGTCCGAACTATCTCTGACCAGCGCAATTGCGGCTGCTCCTGAGTTTACTGCCTGAACCTCACCAAATCCGCACGCAGCAAGTTCGGCGGCAATCAGTTCGCAAAAAATAGGTTCGTCATCAACAACCAAAATCTTCATAGGGCCCACATACCAAAAGGTGATTAGGAGAAGCAATATTCCCGCTATGATAGAAATCTTATCTGGTGGTCCGGTCAAGTGAATTGTCTGTGCAAGGGGATCAATTCCACTTGAATATTGCTGAAGTGAGGGCGCGCCGTTTTTAAACGATCCACTCTAAATCACAGGTGGCCGATATCGTGTAGCCAGTTCCTTGCGAGAGTTGCGAGCGCCTCTTGTCAACGAGTGGTTGAAAATCTGACTTTGCCCATAAAAAATTGTCTTTTTCAGGCAAAACCGATAGGTTTTCGGAAAGGGTGTAAAACACCGGGGGCAGTAACAGAGCAGATGCCACAGGCAAAAACACGTGTTTTGCGAACAAGGGTGCCTTCACGCCTCATGGGGAAGCGGGATGGTCTGTTTTTTCTGTGGGGCCAGATTGAGCGCGCGCGCCTGAAAGCGGAGGGCGGCGATCAGCCCGAGACGTCAGCTTTGGATGGCGCGAGCGCGCGCAAGTCGGGCGAGGCCAAGGGATCAGCACCGATACCTGTGGATGAGTTTATCTTCTTCTGACGGGCGCTTAGAAGTTGGACCTCTAGGGTCTATTTCTTTTCGAAAAACAGGATCACTTCACCAAGTCGTACACCATAGCGTGAGACATAGGCGCGGTTCAGCAATCGGTCGTCATCCAGCAGCCACATCCAGTCGTCAAACTTGACGCGCATCGTGCCTTCCTTGATCGGCAGGTCGATCCTGTATTTCCAGTTGAACGTATCGCCGCGTTCGATCCCGCTGGCGGTGCCCAGAACGCCCGGGGCGGTGCCGGTCCATGTGTCTTCACCGGTCTTGGTCAATGTCCAGATGCGTTGCTCGGTCGCACCATCATCATAGAGGAAGTCCTCGACAAGTGTCAGAGTTTCTCCGTCCCATGTCCCATCGATATCGACCGTGAATCTGCGGGGGATGTTTCCCAGTACATCCTGAAACTGACCGTAGGCTACTGTTTTACCTTCGAAAAATTCTTCAAGGTTCAACTGACGGTCGGACAGGAAAGTCTTGGGCACCTTTGGTTTGCTGGAACACGCCGCCAGTAGCGCGAGGCTTGCGATGGCAAAGAAGGTGATCAGGGACCGAACGGAAATCATTGCAACGGTTTCCCTTCCGATGTGGCGTCGTACCCGTTTGCGCCGTTTACGTGAATGGGCCTTGTCCTCGGGTTTGGGCGCATCGTGGCGACAAGTTCAGCGACCTTGATGCCGAATTTGCGCATCTCGGACCGGTTCATGATCACGCCATGTTCGGTGAGATACATCCAGTCGGTGACATCCAAAGTGTGCCCCCCGGCGTCTTCAGGCAGGATGATCCGATAGGTCAGTTTGACGGTTGATCCTGACATGATCCCCTGACCCTCACCGACGATATCATCCGCAGTTGCCGTGAACGTATTGCCGGTTCCCAGCGTCAGATACCACTTGCGCCTCATCTGTTTGCCGTTGGAATAGGTGAAGTCTTCGGACAGCGTGCCAGAGTTGCCGTTCCATTCGCCGACCATGCGCGCAACAAAGCTGTTCGACATCTTGCCATTGGGGCCATAGATCAGGCCCTCGGACATGATTTCCCCATTCAAGTGCTCTTTCAGCGAAAAGGCAGGTCCGGTTCCGGTGTAATCGGACGGAGATTGCGCGCGAAAGCTCAGCAATCGGGCGCGGATGAAAACTGCGATCAGAAAGACCAGCAGGATGATGGCGATGGCGTTCATTTGCTTGTGACCTCGGTGGGCAGGGTCAAGACCATTCCAAATGCGCCGAGCTTCAGGATGCAGGGCAGCACCGCATAGGCCAGATTGAGTGTATCCAGCGCTTGTGCGGAATTGGTTTGACCAGGGGTGAAACCGCTGCGTTCCAACAGCGGAAGAGTGAAAAAGGCAGCCAGGGCGAGGCCCAACTTGCCTGCGAAGGACCAGATTCCAAACGCAGCAGACGCGTTCAGCCCGGCCCGGGTCAGGACGACGGAAAACATGGCCGGCAACACGACCATATCAGCGCCCAAAGCCGCGCCCGAAGCGAAGCAGATGACAGCAAACCCGGCAAGGTTTCCTGCACTCAATGTGGCAGCGCCGATGAAGCCCGCGATCGAGAGGGGCATGGCAATCATCAGAGTCTGTTTCGGGCCAATCCTGTTGCTGAGCTTTGCCCAGAGCGGCACGCTTGTACCTGCGCTCAGGAAGAAAAGGATCAACAAAGGACCCGCTTTGCCCGGCAATTGCAGTCGGTCTTCCACAAAGAACAGAAACAGGGTTGAGGTGATGGCCACAGGCAGGCTGTTGACCAAGGCCAAAGCCAGAAGGCGCAAGCCTCCGGACTGGCCGAGGCCGGAAAAAGACAAACCCGTGCCAGTAATCGGTGTGCGTCGCCAGATCGGGACGGTCAGCACCAGGGTCAGAACGGATAGTAGCCCCAAGAAAACCCCAAACGCGGGATAGCCTTGGGCCTGCGCTCCGAAGGCCACCAAAAGGGCCGGGGCGCTGGCCGCGATAACGACTCCGGTCAGTTGCCCACCCTCACGATAGGCGGCCAGTGTCATCAGCTCATTCGGGTCGGTGCGTTTCGCCAAAGTTGCGCTGCGGCCATACAAAAGGATGGTCCCGAGGCTGTAGGCCGAGAACAACAGGATCAAAACACCGGCCAGCGTCGGAATACTGGCGCCCTGCGGTAAGCTGAAGAGCACAGGAAACCCAATGACAAGACCCAGTGCGGCCATGGCTGCAAAAGCAAGCTGGCCGCTGGGCCATTTGTCAATCGCCCAGCCGATCAGCGGATCCTGCACAAGATCCACCAGCCGGATCACCAGCAGCACAGTACCAATAACCCCAAGGCCGATGCCCAGATTCACCGCCGCAAAGCGCGGCAAGTGGATATACAGCGGAATACCCGCCGCAGCGAGCATCAGCGCATAGAGGCTGACCCGGGGATAGAGCATCACCGACCCTGTAGTTTTTGAGTAAAAGACGCGGACCGCGTATTGTCCCCCAGAAATACGGACATGAAACTGCGTTTGATGCCCGGATAGGACATGGTGCAGGTCTTTCGCCCGTTCAGCCAGAAACTGACCTTGTCGGGGCCGTCAGAAACCGCCAGATAACTGTCGCCTTTGGTGACGGCTTTGAAGCATACGTCCAACTGGTTGCGAACGGGCGCTGGGCGCCCGATGCGATCCATCTCATCAAGGGTCGAGTTCACTAGCGCCTTCTTCTTGATGTTTTTGCGGTAGGTCAGTTGCAGGCCGATATCTTCGTTCCAGTTGAATGGCGCGCCTTTGGGCGTATAGAGTTTGGCGTCATAGATCGGCAGGCCCAGATACCGGAAAGTTGCCGCTCCGCGCAGCTGCGCGTCGTTCAGCTCTTCGGTCACCGGCGAAGCCGCCAGCCCCGTGGGGGCCAGCAAAGACAGTGTCATCAACGCCGCGCGCCAGATCTTGTTACTCGGCCGCAACCGGGATGGCCGGGTCTTTTCCAAGAATGCCATTGTCAGCTCCGATGGTTTGAGGGGCACCATTGATCTGCGCGACGACATGCATCGCGCTGGCTATCCCGTCTTCGTGAAAACCGTGCCGGTTATACGCACCGGCAAACCAGGTTCGGTTCTGTCCTTGCATCTCACGGATTTGTCCTTGTGCTTTCAGGGCAGCTTTGTCGAAGACCGGATGGGCAAACTCGACCTGATCATAGATTTTGTCCGCGGGAATTTCTGAGGAGGCGTTCAGCGTCACAAACAATGGGTCGTTGTCCGGAATGTTCTGAAGCCTGTTCATCCAATAGGTCACCCCCACATCTCCGGCTTGCGAGCGATACGTCCAACTGGACCAGCACGCGCGCCGCTTTGGCATCTGGCGTGGGTCACAGTGCAGAATGGCCGTGTTCGGCTGATAACGGATTGCCCCCAGTGCGGCGGTTTCCGCAGAGGTTGCACCTTCACCCAGAATGGCTAGGGATTGATCCGAGTGGGTGGCCAAAATGATTTCGTCAAATTGATCTACCATACCTTCGCTGTGAATGGTCACGCCCATCTCGTCCCGGGCTACGTTCTGTACGGGGCTGGCCAATCGGATTTCAGCACCGCGTGCGCGCAGGGCGGCGTCGATCCGGCGGACATACTCGATGCTGCCGCCTTTGACCGTATACCACTGATGCTGATTTGCGCGGCCACTGGCCAACAGGGCATGGTTGCGGAAAAACTGCACCAGAGACCGAGCCGGAAACTGATCTACAAACTCGACCGGAGTGGACCAGATCGCGCCGCACATCGGCATCAGATAGTTGTGCCGGAACCAGTGACCCAGACGTAGCTGGTCTACCAGCTCACCAATCGTTGTGTCGTCGTCCTTGGCCGCTTCGGGCGCTTCTTTGCCAAAGCGCAGGATGTCGGCAATCATCTTGTAATACGCGGGGCGCGCCAGATTGCGTTTCTGTGCGGTCAGCGTGCGCAGGTTGTTCAGCCCGTACTCGATACGGCCATTGTCGATGGTCGCGCCAAAGCTCATCTCGCTTTTGATGACGGGTACATTCAGTTCATCGAACAGCTTTGTTAGATAGGGGTAGGTCGCATAATTGAATACAATGAAACCGGTATCGACCGGCTGATCGCCGTTCTTTCCAGCCATCACCGTGCGGGCGTGACCACCAAGTCGTGGCTCCGCTTCGTATACCGTCACGTCGTTGTTTTCAGAAAGATAGTAAGCGGCGGAAAGACCCGAAATGCCTGCACCTACAATCGCGATTTTTTTCCGTACACCCCGGGTTTCGTCGAACATTCCAGCCTCGTTATGTGACATTTTACAAAGGGATACGCAGGGTAGGCACAGGTGGATCAATCGGATTAGATATTTTTAACAGATGCACTATCTTGTGACTTCGGGTTACGGATTTCGTGAATTGCCGTACCGATTTGATCCGACGCGGATGCGGGGCCGTATTATTGTGAGAAACAAGAGAAACGACCCACATATGAGCAGCTTTGACGGAAAGACCATCTGGATCATCGGCGCAAGCGAAGGTTTGGGCCGCGCTTTGGCCGAAGTTCTCAGCCGTAAGGGGGCTCGTCTGATCCTGTCCGCGCGCAATGCTGAACGCTTGTCCGAGGTCTGTTCGAACCTTCCGAATGCCCGGGCGATTCCATGTGATGTGACCAATTTAGACTCTGTTCGCAACGCCGTGGCCGAGGCGGGATCGATAGACGGGCTGGTGTATAACGCGGGCGCTTATGATCCCATGCGCGCGGCTGAGTGGGATACCGAAGCGTCGATCTGCATGAGTGATGTGAATTATCTGGGCGCGTTGCGGGTACTGGGTGAAACCGTTCCGGGTTTCGTTCAGGCGGGTCAGGGAGATGTAACGTTGATCGGGTCGCTCGCCGGGTATCACGGGTTACCAGCGGCCATAGGGTACGGAGCCAGCAAGGCCGCGTTGATTTCGCTGGCCGAGACGATGCGGCATGATCTGGCGGGCACCGGCGTTACGGTGCGGATCGTCAATCCGGGCTTCATCAAGACCCGATTGACCGAGAAGAACAGCTTCAAAATGCCAATGCTGATGAGCCCCGAAGATGCAGCGGATCGCGTGGTCAAGGCGATGTCACGCCGTCGGTTCCGTACGGATTTCCCCGCACCGTTTTCCTGGGTGATCCGGCTGATCGACTATCTTCCGGATTGGCTGGTGTATCGCGGAAAATAGACTCTAACAAAACTGTCCATGACAGAACCAGCCTGCCGACATGGTGCCGCCATGACCGTAGAACAGCCACAGCCGTTCCCCTTGTTCGGTCACCACCACCCAGTAATCGCGCACGCCGCTGCGCCAGTTGGGGTCGTCCAGCCACCATTCCGGCGCGATCCGCTCCGGGCCGGTGGCCTGCGCCAGTTGCCAATTGCGCCCGCGCCAGCGAAAGGCGCTGGGCATGTCGGGGGTTTCCGGGGCCATCACCGGTTCGGGTTGCCACATCTGCAACGGGCGGGGGCGCGGCGGGGCAGGCCAGTCGCGCGCAGGCTCCGACCATGCCGCCGCCAATGTCTGCGCCGTTTTCTCGGGAATATGCGACGCTGCCGGATGTCGCCGCGTGATTGCCTCCAGCCCGATCCGCGCGCCCAGTTTGCCGATCAGATCGTCTACCGCCCTATTGCCCTTCAGCCTGTCCTGCACGGCGCGGCGCGCCTCGGCGTGGCCGGTCATGGTGCGGGCGTGGATGGGTTCGGTCTGCACCGCCTCAAGCCGCAGCATGTCGATGCCATATCCTGCATCGATCTTATCGATTTTCATCTCTAACAAAGGGCGAATGCGGTGTTTGTCATAGGTCGGACGAGCAAGACCGACCTCGATGATCTCGGCCGCCTGATCGGCGCGATGGGCTTCCAGACGCAGGGTGCGGACCCCGCGCCCTTTCCCTTCCAGCTTGGTGCAGAGCGTCGGCAGCACCCGATCAACAGCGGCCATCACATCCTCGACCAGACCGATCGGATTGGGCAGGGTCATCTTCACCGCAAAATGATGTGGTGGACGGGCGGGCGAGACCGGCTCGGGCGCGCTGCCCATGGCCTGATCCAGCCGCAGGACCAGCCCGCGCCCGAAACGCCGCGCCAAACTTGCGCGCGGCTGGCCCAGCAGATCGCCGATCCGGCGCAGGCCCAGACGGTTCAGCTGCGCCACGACCTGATCTTCCAGCCGCAGCGCGGCGATGGGCAGGGGGCTGAGCGCGCCATAAGACTGCCCCGGTGCCGCAATGCGCGCGCCACCGCCCAGAGCCATCACCTGCGGCGCGGCCCCGCCCTTGGTCCAGTGCCGCCGCTTGGTGGCGCGGGCACGGGTGGCGCGCGCCTCTTGGCTGATGGCGTCGCCGTTGCGATCCGAAGTAGCCTCTTGCCCGGCATAGCGCGCCAAAGCCCAGGCCGCGCCCAGCGTGTCGGCGATGCCCATCTGCACACTCAGCCCCATATCGGCACAGTCGGTTTCCAGCACGTTCAGCAACGCTTCTTCGCCACCAAACAGATGCGCGCAGCCCGACAGGTCAACGATCAGCCCGTCCGGAGCCTCTTCGGCCACCCATGGGCTGAACTTGCCTGCCCAGCGGCGCAACGCGGTCAGGAACGCAGCCTCGGCCGGGGCGTTGCGGGGGCGGGTGATCAGGCTGGCGCACATGGCATGGGCGTCGCGCACCGGCTGACCGACGCGCAGACCGGCGGCCTGAGCCTCAGTGTTCAGAGAGGTGACGACCTGCATGTTCGCCTGCTCGGCCACCACGGCCAAAGGCCCATCCTGCAGCCCCCGCGCAGCGCGGACCAGCCGTTCAGCCCCCAGACGGGGGAACCACAGGGAAAGTATTCGGCGTTTGGGCATTGGCAGACATCAAGATGTTCTCATTTTGTTCTTAAATGAGAATCATGTCCTGAGTCGAGTCCGCCCTTACCCGCAGGTCAGGCGCTGAATGACGCCGGCACCGTTCACATAAACATTCAACCGATCAATGCGGTAATCCTGTGTGGCAATGTCGTCGGGGCCCAAGACGCGCGACCGCTCGGGCAGGTTCGCCTGAATGGTTGATACCGGCTGGCCAACGGAATCCGCAAAGGGCTCGCCTTTACAAAACGCCAGATCGACGGGCGCGTCTTCGGCCACAAGCGCGGCGTCCTCGGGCACAGTGGTTTCGGTACAGGCAACCACAAGGATCAGGATCGGTAAAAATCGGTGCATTGGCGCTCTTCACAATGTCGATGTCGTTTCTGCAATATCAATTATTTAGCCATCCTGCCATGAAAGCGTGGTTGAAAACACCCTGTATTTGACGCAGGGTCGGGTCAAATAAGACAGGGAGAAGTGCACCATGCGTACCCGTGCCGCCGTCGCCGTTCAGGCGGGCAAACCTTTGGAAGTAATGGAAGTGAACCTCGAAGGCCCAAAAGCGGGCGAGGTTCTGGTCGAAATCAAGGCCACCGGCATCTGCCACACTGATGAATTTACCCTGTCGGGTGCCGATCCCGAAGGCCTGTTCCCTGCCATTCTGGGCCACGAAGGTGCTGGTGTGGTGGTTGAGGTCGGGCCGGGCGTGACCAGTCTGAAGCCGGGCGATCACGTGATCCCGCTTTACACTCCGGAATGCCGCGAATGTGAGTACTGTCTGCACCCCAAAACCAACCTGTGTCAGGCGATCCGTTCCACTCAAGGCCAGGGTCTGATGCCCGATGGCACATCGCGCTTCTCGACGTTGGATGGTGACCCGATCCTGCACTACATGGGCTGCTCGACCTTCTCGAACCACACGGTTCTGCCCGAGATTGCGCTGGCCAAAGTGCGTGAAGACGCGCCGTTCGACAAGATCTGCTACATCGGTTGCGGTGTAACCACCGGTATTGGCGCGGTAATCAACACCGCCAAGGTGGAAATCGGCAGCCGTGCCATCGTCTTTGGTCTGGGCGGTATCGGTCTGAACGTGATCCAGGGCCTGCGTCTGGCCGGGGCCGATCAGATCGTCGGCGTTGACCTGAACCCTGCCAAGGTTGAAATGGCCACCAAGTTCGGCATGACCGATTTCGTCAACCCGTCCGAAGTCGAAGGCGACCTGGTACCCTATCTGGTCGATCTGACCAAAGGCGGCGGCGACTATACCTTTGATGCCACCGGCAATGTCGGCGTGATGCGCGCGGCGCTGGAATCGGCGCATAAAGGCTGGGGTGAATCGATCATCATCGGCGTGGCACCTGCTGGAGCTGAAATCTCGACCCGTCCGTTCCAACTGGTCACCGGCCGTTCGTGGCGCGGCACCGCCTTCGGTGGTGCGCGGGGCCGGACCGATGTGCCCAAGATCGTCGACTGGTACATGGAAGGCAAGATCGAGATCGACCCGATGATCACCCACACCATGGGTCTGGACGACATCAACCACGGCTTCGACCTGATGCACAAAGGCGAAAGTATCCGGTCTGTCGTAGTCTACTAAGGCTCTAGCCCAGGCAAATTTAAGAACGGCGCACTGATTGGTGCGCCGTTTTTCATTCTCCGGGGCGGGTTGCCCCCGTATCCGATCGTGGTGAGCGTACCCGCAGAACCGGGGTGTTGACCGACGACGTGTTCGCCCGGCTTTCACGCCAGACCACGAACACACCCGAAGCGATGATGATGCTGGCGCCGACCGCGACCCAACCGTCTGGCCGTTCGCCAAAGAAGATCATACCAAACAAAGTCGCCCAGATGATCTGGCTGTACTGGCTGGGGGCCACGACCCCCGCGGGCGCGGCGCGGTAGGCCAGAATGATCAGATGTTGGGCAATGACCGAGAACACGCCGACCAGCGCCATCATTGCCAGATGCAGCAGTGAGGGCGGCAGGTAGACGGCGGGTTGGGCAAGGCTCATGACCAATATCGCCAGCAGCATCGGATAGAGGATCAGCACGGCCGAACGTTCCTCATTCCCGATCTTGCGCACCAGCACGGATGCAAAGGCGCTGCAAAATGCTGCCGTTAATGCCGCGAGGTGGCCAAGTGTGATGTCTGTCGCGCCGGGGCGCAGGACGATCAGCACTCCGATCAAGCCGACGCCAACGGCGGCCCAGCGTTGAGCGCGCACGACTTCTCCCAGAATGGGGATCGACAGGACGGTAACGATCAGGGGGAAAGAAAACAGCAGTGAATAGACCTCGGTCAGCGGCAGCACCGAGAAAGCGTAGAAGGCGCAGACCATGGCCGTCACCATCAAGGCCGAGCGCAGCAGCACCAGCCAAGGGTGGTGTGGCAGGAAGTTCCCGGTGGTCCGGTCGGTCAGGATCGTGACCGCCATCGGCACAAAAGAAAACAACGTGGCGAAAAAGATGATCTGCATCACAGAATAGGTGCCACCCAGCACCTTGATCAGCGCGTCATGGCTGGCAAAGACCGCGAATCCCAGAAACGCGAAACCAAGTCCACGAAGGGTGGTGTTTTGAGTGCTCATCGATATGGCCTCGGGTGATTTTGGTGTGGTGGCACTGTGCCGTCGCAGCGCAAAGGGGCTGTCTTGCCCCTGAGTAATCCCATTTTGACCGGCCGCATAGCCCCTATTTTATCGCTAACATCGCAATGCCGCTATGACCCGGGATCAACGCAGGATCGGTGGGGCGTCCTTGGGTTGGCGCGCCGATTGCACACCGGCTTTCATCCCCACGCCAATGCGGCGCGCCAGCGCGACCCACGGGGTGGCGGTTTCCGGGGGCAGGGTTTGGGTAGCGACCTCTTCGAACAGGTCCAGCCAATGGGCGAAGAATTCAGGCTTTATGTCAGGTCTTTCGATATGGACCCGTTGCGGATTACCGTCATAGCTGCGCTCGAACAGGATTGCGTTCCGCCAGAATGCGGCGATCTTGTCCTCATGTGCGGGCCAGTCGGCGACATGGTTGGCAAAGACCGGACCCAGCACCGCGTCTTCGCGTACGCGGGCGTAAAAGGCGCGGACCTGCGCGTTGATCTGCTCGGGCGTTGCCGGAAAGCGCGGCGGCAGGGTGGGTCTGGTCATGAAGGCACCGAATTCGACTCTGTTTTGGGCCAATATCCCGTCCAGCCGTCAGGCAACAGGCGTGGTTTTGTCGCGCTGCTCGGGCGTCAGCAGGTGCCGCAGCAAGGCCACCGGATGCGCCCGCAGGCTGAGGCGGGTGGCGACGTAATCCTCGACCACCTGCTCGCCCAGCGTCATTTGCGGCAGATAGGCTTCGGGTTCCTCCAGCGCCTCGCCTTCCAAATCCTGCGAAAACAGAGGCAGCGGCTTGGCAGTGGCAATCGCCTTGGCCTGCCACAACGCCTCGCGCCGGGTCAGGTCGCAGGCGGCGAAGGCATCGGCCTCGGCCAGCCGTTCGATCACCGAAGGGCCAAGCCCCGCGCGGCGCCAGACATCGTCAACTTGATGGTAGCCATTGCCCCGCGCAGCGGTGAGCCAACTGGCGTCTTCCTCGCTGAGCCCCTTGATCTGACGGAAGCCCAGCCGCAGGGCCAGCCCGCCCTGGCCATCCGGCTCCATCACATTGTCCCAGAAGCTGGCATTGATGCAGACCGGGCGCACCTGCACCCCATGCTCGCGCGCGTCGCGCACGATCTGGGCGGGCGCATAGAACCCCATCGGCTGAGAATTCAGCAGCGCGCAGGCGAAGATGCCGGGGTGGTGGCATTTGATCCAGGCCGAGGCATAGACCAGCAGCGCAAAGCTGGCCGCGTGGCTTTCCGGGAAGCCATAGGAGCCGAAGCCTTCGATCTGAGAAAAGCAACGCTCGGCAAAGTCATCTTCATATCCGTTGCGCTTCATGCCGCGCAGGAACAGCGCGCGGAATTCGCTGACATTGCCATGTTTCTTGAAGGTTGCCAGAGACCGCCGCAGCCGGTCCGCCTGTTCCGGAGTAAACCCTGCGCCGACAATGGCGATCTGCATGGCCTGTTCCTGAAACAGCGGCACACCCAGCGTTTTGCCCAGAACCTCGCCCAGTTCGTCCGAGGGAAAGCTGACCTCCTCCTCACCATTCCGGCGGCGGATGTAAGGGTGGACCATATCGCCCTGAATCGGGCCGGGGCGGATGATGGCGACCTCGATCACCAGGTCATAGAAATTGCGCGGCCGCATCCGCGGCAGAAAGTTCATCTGTGCACGTGATTCCACCTGAAACACCCCAATAGAGTCTGCTTTACACAGCATGTCATAGACCGTCGGATCCTCGGGCGGCAGGGTGGCGAGGGTGTAGCTGGTCTGGTGGTGTTGTCCAATCAGGTCGAACGCCTTGCGGATGCAGGTCAGCATGCCAAGGCTGAGGACATCGACCTTGAGAATGCCAAGCGAGTCGATGTCATCCTTGTCCCAGCAAATGACCGTGCGGTCCTCCATCGTGGCGTTTTCGATTGGAACCAGTTCGTCCAGCCGCCCCTCGGTGATGATGAAACCGCCGACATGTTGCGAGAGGTGACGGGGGAAGCCGTCGATCTCATACACCAAGGTTAGAGTCTGTTTCAGGCGACGATCTTCGGGGTCGAGGCCAATCTCGCGCATCCGCTGCGCTTCCAGCCCTTTGGCTGAGAAAAAACCCCAGAGCTGGGATGATAAGGCCGAGATCGTGTCCTCGGTCAGGCCCATGGCGCGGCCGACCTCACGGATGGCGCGTTTGCCGCGATAATGCACGACCGTGGCGCAGAGGCCCGCCCGTTCGCGGCCATAGCGGTCATAGATGTGCTGGATCACCTCTTCGCGCCGTTCATGTTCGAAATCGACGTCGATATCGGGTGGTTCGTCACGGGCTGCCGAGACGAAGCGTTCGAAGACCATGGTGCCCATCTCGGGGCTGACCTCGGTGATGCCGAGGCAGAAACAGACCACCGAATTGGCCGCCGAACCGCGTCCCTGGCAGAGGATGCCGCGGGATCTGGCGAATTTGACGATGTCGCGGACGGTCAGGAAATAGGGTTCGTATTTCAGCGTGCCGATCAGGGTAAGCTCATGCGCCAGCATCTTCTTGGCCTTTTCCGACGCGCCCGCCGGATAGCGCCATTTCAGCCCCTCATGCGCCAGACGGTGCAGGCGTTCGGTCGGGGTTTCCTGCTCGCTGCCCTCGCTAGGGTATTCATAGCGCAGTTCATCGAGCGAGAAGGTGAGTTGTTCGCTGAGCTCATGGGCACGGGCAACGGCCCCTTCATGGCCTTTGAAGATGCGCAGCATTTCGGCCTCGGACCGCAGGCGCCGTTCGCCGTTGGCCAGCGCATTGCGGCCCAGCTCATCGACTTTGCGGCGCAGGCGGATGGCGGTTAGCACGTCCGCCAATTTGCGGCGGCCCCCGTGATGCATCATCGGCGTAGCGCTGGCGAGGGTGGGGAGGCCGAGTTGCTTTGATTTAGTCTCTAATTCGTCGAAGTATGCGCTATCCGCGCCATCATACCGGGGATGCATCAGCAGATGCATCCGCCCGGCAAAGCGGCGCGCCAGCTGTTGAGCCTGTGTCCGCCATGCGCTCGCGCCGCCCGGAGATTGGGCCGCCTGTGGCCAGAGCAGCAGATGGAGACCGTCGGAGAATTCAAGTAGGTCCGACAGGTGCAGGATACAGTTACCTTTCTCGGTACGCAGGCGGCCCGCTGACAGGATGCGGCACAGGTTACCCCAGCCCTGCCGGTTCAGGGGCAGGGCGGTGACGGTGGGCGCGTCGGTGAAGATCAGCCGCGCCGCCGGGATCAGGCGGGGTACCGCGTGGATCGGGTACGAGGGCGGTTTGGGGATGTGATCGGGGTAGGGTGGGCCGATGGAGGTGTTCTGCGCCTCCCACTCCAACCGCTCACGCACCTTGCGGGCGATCTCGCGCGCTTGGGTGTGGGCGCGAACGATCCCGGCGACCGAATTGTCATCGGCGATGGCAATGGCGGGCAGGCCCAGGGTGACTGCACGCTCCATATACTCCTCGGGGTGAGAGGCCCCGGTGAGGAAAGTGAAGTTCGACGTGATCGACAGTTCGGCATACATGGCGATTCCATATTATATTCACGTTTTGTTCTTTTTCGAGTCCTTTGCGCAGGAAACGGGTCGATTGGGTTCGGTCAGCTGGGCATGGTCGGAGAAAAAGGAGACCTGACATGTTCAAGATAACCGCATTGTCCACCGAAGACGTCCGTGCCCTTCAGGCCGGTCAACCAGACGCTTACGGTGCCGTACCAGAGCGTGCCGTTTCAAAGGGCGCAGGCAATCCCTGCCGCCATTGCCTGCGCAGCATCCCCGAAGGCGAAGAGATGCTGATATTGGCGCACAGACCCTTTTTAGAGCCACATCCTTATGCCGAAACAGGTCCTATCTTTCTGTGTGCTGCGCCCTGTGACCGATACGAGGGCGACGAGATGCCCGAAGTGCTGACCAGTTCGCCCGACTATCTGATCAAGGGGTATGGCATGGATGACCGGATCGTCTACGGCACCGGAGCGATCACACCCACGGATCAGATCGGCGCAAAGGTCGGCGAAATCTTTGCTCGCCCGGATGTGGCCTATATCCACGTCCGGTCTGCGCGGAACAACTGCTATCAGGCGCGGATCGACCGGGTCTAAAGCTTGACCCGGTGCATTCCCCGGCGCGGCTGATCCTGATCGTCCGCCGGAGCGTCGTCCGCGCGGGAGGAGGTGAGGGCCAGGAACACATCCTCAAGATCGGCTTCCTCGGTGCGCACGTCGCGGATGCGGATATTGGCGGTGCGCACCGATTCCAGAACCTGCTCGGCGCTGGTTTGGGTGCTGCGGTATTGCAGCACGAGGCTGCCATCGTCGCGCAGGGCGGTCTCGACACCCTCGGTCTCAGGCAAACCGACGATCGGGCCGTCGGGCACGATCACCATGGTGCGGCTGTCCATGCGGCCCAACAGATTGGCGGTGCTGTCCTGTGCGATCTTTTCACCATGGTTGATAATGGCGATCTCGTCGCACATCTCCTGCGCTTCTTCCAGGTAGTGGGTCGTCAGGATGATCGTCATACCCTGTTCGTTCAGCTTGCGCACATTGGTCCAGAGCATCTGGCGCAGTTCGATATCCACACCTGCAGTGGGCTCGTCCAACACCAGAATCTTGGGATGGTGCACCAGCGCCTTGGCCAGCAGCAACCGCCGCCGCATGCCGCCGGACAGGGTGCGGGCATAGGCTTCGGCCTTGTCGCTGAGACCGACCAGTTCCAGGATGTCGTCGCTGCGACGCTGCGCTTTGGGCACGCCATAAAGGCCCGCCTGCACCTCCAGCGCGCCGCGCGGAGTGAAGAACGGATCGAGGTTCAACTCCTGCGGCATCACGCCGATGGCGGCGCGGGACTGGCGCAGGTGCTGATCCTGATCGTAGCCCCAAATCGACACGCGGCCCGAGGTTTTCACCACCAACCCGGCAAGGATGTTGATCAGGGTCGATTTTCCGGCCCCGTTCGGACCCAGCAGCCCAAAGACCGACCCGCGCGGGACAGTCAGGTCAATGCCCTTCAGGGCGTGTTTCTCGGGCTGGCCCTTGCCGCCACGATAGGTCTTGCGCAGCCCTTCGATCCTGATTGCCGCATCGCTCATGTGGCTCTTGCCCCCGGTTTGCTCATCGCTCATAAACGCACCTAATGCATGCCCGCGAGGCCGACAACCGAAGAAGGATCGCCAGCCGTGACCATCGAAGCGCCGGAAACCAGAACCGTCGAAACCGCCCGTATCGCCTGTGACGGGGGCGAAGGTGCTTTGGGCCATCCGCGCGTATGGTTGCAGATCCCCGAGGATACCGGCTGGGTCGAATGCCCCTATTGCGACTGCAAGTATGTGCTTGCGGGGCGCGAAGCCGAGGCCTGATTGCGAGTACCATCCTTTGGGGTTTGAGTATTTTTGAAAAGATGAAGTTTGTAGCCCTGGAGCGGGTGGTTCTGCAGCTCTGCCCGTGGCATTAGTGTTTTCGGAACAGACCGGGAAAGGGCGCGCAATGACCACGAATTTCGGAAAAGGGTGTCACCTGCATCTGATCGACGGATCGGCCTTTATTTTTCGGGCTTATCACGCGCTGCCTCCGTTGACGCGGAAATCCGATGGTCTGCCGATTGGCGCGGTTTCGGGCTTTTGCAACATGCTGCAGAAATATGTCGAAGGGAATGCCGGGCCGGATGCACCGACCCATGTGGCGGTGATCTTCGACAAGGGCTCGCACACGTTCCGCAACGATCTTTATGACCTGTACAAAGCCAACCGCGAGGCGATGCCCGAGGATCTGCGCCCGCAAATGCCGTTGACGCGCGAAGCGACAAAGGCGTTCAACATCGCCTGTAAAGAGCTGGAAGGGTACGAGGCGGATGACATCATCGCCACGCTGGCCGTTCAGGCGCGAGAGGCTGGCGGTCGTGTGACCATTGTCAGCTCCGATAAAGACCTGATGCAGTTGGTCGGCGGCGGCGTGGAAATGCTGGATGCGATGAAGAACAAGCGCATCGACCGGGATGGGGTGTTCGAGAAGTTCGGTGTTGGCCCCGAGCGTGTGGTCGATGTGCAGGCGCTGGCCGGGGATTCGGTCGACAACGTGCCGGGGGCTCCGGGGATCGGCGTCAAGACGGCGGCGCTGTTGATCAACGAATATGGTGATCTGGAGGCGTTGCTTGATCGAGCCGAAGAGATCAAACAGCCCAAGCGCCGCCAGACCCTGATCGAGAAACGCGACCAGATCGAGTTGTCGAAGAAGCTGGTGCAGCTTGACGAGAATACACCACTGGATTTCTCCCTCGACGATCTTGAGGTGAAAGACCCTGATCCCGAAACCCTGCTGGGTTTTCTGGCGGATATGGAATTCCGCACCCTGACCAAGCGGATCGCGGATAAACTGGGGGCCGAAGCCCCGGTGATCGCTGACGCGCCTGCTCCGGTCGTTGAAGAGAAAGAGGCGGAAGCGATCCCGTTCAACGCGTCGAAGTACGAATGTGTCCGGGACGCGGGTGCGTTGCAGAAATGGATCGATCAGGCGTATGAGCGTGGCTGGGTCGCAGTGGACACCGAAACCACCGGCCTGAACGAGATGATCGCCGATCTGGTGGGCATTTCCCTGTGCGTCGAGCCGGGTGAAGCCTGCTATATCCCGCTGACTCACCGCGATGGCGCAAGCGACGATCTGTTTGGCTCGGACGCGCTGGCCGAAGGGCAGATGCCGCTGGAAGAGGCTCTAAACCTGATGAAGCCGATGTTCGAGGATCCGTCGATCCTGAAGATCGGGCAGAACATGAAATATGACGCCAAGATATTTGCGCGCTATGGCGTGAATGTTGCGCCGATCGACGACACCATGCTGATGTCTTACGCGATGCATGGGGGTGAGCATGGGCATGGTATGGATACGCTGTCCGAACGGTATCTGAGTCATACCCCGATCCCGATCAAACCGCTGCTGGGTTCGGGCAAGTCGGCGATCACCTTTGACAAGGTGGCCATTGACGAAGCCACGGCTTACGCCGCCGAAGACGCCGATATCACCCTGCGTCTGTGGAAACTGTTCAAGCCGCAACTGCATCAGGTGCAGGTGACGTCTGTCTATGAAACGCTGGAACGCCCGCTTGTGCCGGTTCTCAAAGAAATGGAGATGCATGGCATCAAGGTCGACCGCGATGTACTGAGCCGGATGTCCAACGCCTTCGCACAGAAAATGGCCGGGTTAGAGGCTGAAATCCACGAATTGGCCGGTGAAAACTTCAACGTTGGTTCCCCTGCGCAGCTTGGAGAAATCCTGTTCGACAAGATGGGGCTGGAAGGCGGCAAGAAGGGTAAGACCGGGAAGTATTCGACCGGGGCCGATATTTTGGAAGACCTTGCGACAGAGCATGAACTGCCCCGCCGGGTGTTGGACTGGCGGCAGCTGTCCAAGCTGAAATCGACCTATACGGACGCGTTGCAGACCCATATCAACCCCGATACGGGCCGGGTGCACACGTCTTATTCGATCACCGGAGCCAATACGGGGCGTCTGGCCTCAACCGATCCGAACCTGCAGAACATTCCGGTGCGCACCGAAGAGGGGCGGCGCATTCGCGAGGCCTTCATCGCCGAGCCGGGCAATGTGATGGTCAGCCTCGACTACAGCCAGATCGAGTTGCGGATTCTGGCGCATATTGCCGATATCCCCGCCTTGAAACAGGCGTTCGCCGATGGGCTGGACATTCACGCCATGACCGCGTCCGAGATGTTTGATGTACCGCTGGACGAAATGACGCCGGATATCCGCCGTCAGGCCAAGGCGATCAACTTTGGTGTGATCTATGGCATCTCGGGCTTTGGTCTGGCGCGCAACCTGCGCATTCCGCGCGCCGAGGCACAGGGGTTCATTGACCGCTATTTCGAACGTTTCCCGGGTATCAGAGCCTATATGGACGACACCGTCGCCTTCGCGAAAGAGCATGGTTACGTCCAAACTCTGTTCGGGCGAAAAATCCACACACCCGAGATCAATGCAAAGGGGCCTCATGCCGGCTTCTCACGCCGGGCGGCGATCAATGCTCCTATTCAGGGTACGGCGGCGGATGTGATCCGGCGCGCGATGGTTCGGATGCCGGATGCGATCAACGGGTTGCCTGCCAAGATGCTGTTGCAGGTCCATGACGAGTTGCTGTTCGAAGTGGCCGAGGAGGCGGTGGATAAGGTGGTCGACGTGGCGCGCGACGTGATGGAGGGGGCTTCGGACCCTGCGGTGAAGCTGGATGTGAAGCTGAGCGTCGATGCCGGGCAGGGCGCCAACTGGGCCGAGGCGCACTAAATCGCTGCTCATCAGGCCCGGCGGGCCCTCTTCGCAGCGGGTCAGTCCTGTGGACTGACCAGGCGATTGACCAGACGTTGCACGGACGGGCCCAGCACCAGGATAACCGTGAAGGCGATGGGCCAGCAAAAGGCCCAGGACGCCATCCAGTCGCCCGCCGTGCCGGGGCCGAAGCCAATCGCCTTGACCGTTGCGATACCGGTTACGATGCAGGACATCAGGCCGGACATGATCAGGCTGAACAAGGCACGGGCGTAACGGGCAGGGATCATGGTGGGCATCCTGATTATCGCGATACCCCTCATGTGCTGTATTTTCCTTTGAAATGCCAGAGCTAGAGCCGCATCCAGCCCAGACTGTCGGTGGTTCGGGGCGTTGACGGGGTATATTCGGCGCTGACCCAGCCGGAATAGCCTGTGGTGTCCATCGTCGCGAACAGACGCGAGAAATCGGTTGGCCCGCGCCCCGGCTCGGACCGGTCGGGCGCGGCACCGATCTGGGCGTGCACGACCTTGGGGTGAAACTGTTCCCAGACCTCCAGCGCGTCGCCGTGGATCATGTGGGCGTGGAAACTGTCGTATTGCAGGCCGACGTTCGGGCGGTTCACAAGGTCCAGAACCTCAGTGGCCAATTCATAATCGTTGAGGAAATAGCCAGGCTGAGAAACCGGGTTGAGCGGTTCGATGGTGAAGTTCTGCTGCGGCGCGAAATCCGCGGCCCATTGCAGGTTGTGCACGAAACTGCTCCGCGCGTCCGACCCCGAGGTATAGCCCGACATGATATGGATCAGCTTGGGACGCAGAACCTCGGCATAACGCAGGACACGGCGGATGTCGGACTGAAACCGGGCTTCTCCTCCGGGGATGGCGGCATAGCCGGGTTCGCCTCCGGTGTAGTTGGGCGGGGGCGCGTTGATCAGTACCAGATCCAGCCCGCTGGCCAGCAAGGCGCGGCGCGTTTCTTTCGCGGCGATTTCATAGGGGAACAGAATCTCGACCGCTTCGAAACCGGCATTCGCCGCTGCCTGAAACCTGTCGAGGTAGGGGAGTTCGGTGAACAGAAGCGAGATATTCGCGGCAAATTTCGGCATGGGGGTCTCTGAACCAATTGCTGGCCGGACCTTAGCCGCAGGGTGAATTCGGCGAAAGGGACTGAAAACGACAGATTGTCGAAAATCGACCAGATCGCGCAACTTGAATCAGAGACCTTCGGATCAACGCGGCGAATCATTTCAGTTCCCGCCGTGCCAACAGAAGGTCTGAACACGATGGCATTGAGTCCTGATCCCGCACGCGGGCACGCATTTTCTGTGCCTGCCGGGCAGAGTTCCGCCCTGTCGGGCAACGGTTTAGCGGTCGCGTCCATGATGGTCTGGGCAGCGGGATTTCCTGCAGCCGAGGTGCTGTTGCAGACATGGCCGCCTGTCGCATTGCTGACTGCGCGGCTGGCATTGGCGGTAATGGTCATGGTTCCGATATGGCTGCTGATCGACGGGCCGCGACGGGTGCTATCGGCCCGCTGGGGGCACGCGATGCTGGTTGGCGGGTTGGGCCTGGGAACGGGAATGTTCCTGCTGATTGTAGCGCAAAAGCTGACCGATCCGGTGACAGTGGCGATCATCGCCTCTTGTGCCCCCATAACGGCGACCTTGCTGGAGCTTGCCGCTGGTACCCGCCAGTTGCGATGGAACTTCGCGCTGGGTGTGCTGGTGTCGATCATCGGCGGGCTGATCGCCACCAGTGCTGCCGCCCCGGCGCAGTTGGGGCTGGGCGCGCTTTGCGCCGTTGTGTCGACGGCCTTGTTCTGCTGGGCCAGCATGGCCACCGCCCGGGATTTTCCCGAACTCAGCCACACGGGACGAACCACCATCACATTTATCGGCGGGCTGGGCATGGCCACCCTGTTAATACTCGGATCAACGCAGATGGGTATGGATGTCATGCCCGCGACCGCGTTCGATCTGCAGCAGGCCGGGATGCTGGCGATCTACGCCCTGTTTTCGATGGGTCTGAGCCAGGTTCTGTTCATTGCCTCAATCAGCCGGATTGGCGTCGCCTTGTCGTCTTTCCACATCAATATCGCGCCGTTTTACGTGATGCTGATCATGCTGATGCTGGGCGAAGACTGGAGCTGGACCCGCGCGCTGGGCGCGGGGATCGTCGCAATGGCGGTTGTTCTGGCACAGGACCGGAGGCTCGCCCAGCCGGCCTAATCCGGCAGGTCGTCCGACCGGATCAGCGGAAAGAACTGTCCGCCGGACCAGACGCCGAACCATCCGTCCTTGTGCACAGCGATGTCGACAAGGCGGTAAAAGCTCTTACGATCGATGCGCGCCTCAAGGTTTGCACGAACCAGTATGTAGGGCGACGGTTCTTCTGTTTCGGGGGCGATGACAATCCGGATCGGGTGGTCCGGCCCGGCAATCGCGGTGTCGCCGACATGGGTTGAAAAGGTCAGGGCCTGCACCTCGCCCTCGCCTGCCGCATCGAAATCGACGGCCACGAAGGGCGCGTCGTCGACGATGATTCCCACCTTCTCAACCGGGGTCACCAGGTAATATTTGCCTTCTTCTTTCTTAAGAATTGAAGAAAATAGCTTCACAAGCTCGAACCGGTTGATGGGTGACCCTAAGTAACTCCATGTGCCATCTTTTGCGATCCGGATGTCCAGATCGCCGCAAAACGGAGGATTCCACAGGTGAACAGGGGGCAAGCCCCTGGTTTTGGCTGCTTTGACTGATGCAGCCAGGCCATCGGGCGAAGGTGTCACAGGTTTTTGTCCGCTCATTGCTTTTGCCATTTTCTATTCGCGCGATACACTTCAATCATATCAGTCCACGGAAGGGAAAGTCATGACCGAACCCGCCGACCTCGTAGCCGAGATCGAAGCGCTGGAAAACAAGCTGCAAGAGGCGAAATCCTCGATCACCCGCCGCTTTATCGGACAGGAACGGGTCGTGGACCTGACCCTGACCGCGCTGTTGTGTGGCGGTCACGCTTTGCTGATCGGTCTGCCCGGCCTGGGCAAGACCCGGCTGGTCGAGACGCTTTCGACCGTGATGGGCCTGCACGGCAACCGCATTCAGTTCACGCCCGACCTGATGCCCGCCGATATTCTCGGCTCCGAGGTTTTGGACACCGCCGAAGATGGCAGCCGCCATTTCCGCTTTATCCCAGGGCCGATTTTCTGCGAGCTGCTGATGGCGGACGAGATCAACCGTGCCAGCCCGCGCACCCAGTCGGCGCTGTTGCAGGCGATGCAGGAACGCACCGTGACCGTGGCGGGCGAAGACCGTGCGCTGGATGAGCCGTTTCACGTTCTGGCGACCCAAAACCCGATTGAACAGGAAGGCACCTATCCGCTGCCCGAGGCGCAGCTGGACCGTTTTCTTGTGCAGATCGACGTGGACTATCCGGACCGCCAGACCGAACGCGACATTCTGCTGGCGACGACAGGTGTCGAAGAAGAAGCCGCGCATCAGATTTTCACCAAAGAGGAATTGCTGGCTGCGCAGGTTCTGTTGCGCCGGATGCCGGTGGGCGAGTCAGTGGTCGAGTTGATCCTCGATCTGGTCCGTGCCTTCCGCCCGGAAGAGGCGGGCGTGTCCGAGCGGGTTGCCGAAACCGTTGCCTGGGGTCCCGGTCCACGCGCGGCGCAGGCGCTGATGATGACCGTACGGGCGCGGGCGATGTTGCAGGGGCGTCTGGCGCCCAATGCCGAGGATGTGCTGGACATGGCGCGCCCGGTGCTCAGCCACCGGATGGCGCTGAACTTTGCAGCGCGGGCACGGGGTGACAGCCTTGCAGAACTGATCGAAACCACTGCTACCGGGATGGTCCGTACCGAGGCCGCGGCGTGAATGCGGCACTGACCCTTCGCGAAAGATCCGAGGCCGAGGCGTCCCGGCTGCCGCCCCTCTTGGCGCGTGCTGAGCATCTGGCCGGGACTGTGTTATTGGGCGATCATGGACGCAGGCGGTCCGGGATGGGCGATGATTTCTGGCAATACCGTCCTGCGCAAATCGGTGACAGCCGCCGGATGATTGACCATCGCCGGTCGGCGCGGGGGGATCAGCAATTCGTGCGCGAACGCGAATGGCAGATCGCGCAATCTGTGATTCTCTGGGTCGATCAGGGGGCGTCGATGCGATTTGCGTCAGACAAATCCCTGCCCACAAAAGCAGATCGCGCCCGGCTTCTGGGGTTGGCTGCGTCGATCCTGCTGGTGCGCGGCGGTGAGCGCGTGGGCCTGACCGGAACAACCCTGCCGCCCCGGCGCGGCAACGCGCAGATCATCCGGCTGGCGCAAGCCTGGTCCGAAGATGATCAAGCGGATTATGCCCCGCCCGAACACCGCGCCATGATCCCTCATGCCCGGGCTGTGTTCATCTCGGATTTCCTCGGCCCAATGGACGAAGTTGAACTTGCCCTGACCAAAGCCGCTGACCGTGGCGTGCGTGGTGTGGTTCTGCAGGTTCTGGATCCGGGCGAAGAGACATTTCCTTATCGCGGGCGCACCATTTTCGAAAGCGTCGGAGGGTCCGTCCGGCATGAAACGCTCAAAGCCGCCGAGCTGCGGGATCGCTATCTGGAACGTCTGGCGCGGCGCAAGGATGCCCTGACTCAGCTTTGCCGTGCGACCGGCTGGCAACTGGGCCTGCATCATACGAGTGACAGCGCACAAGCGGCTCTATTGTGGCTCTATCGGGCTTTGGACGGGGGCACGCGATGACGGTTCTGGCGGGCATCGGCTTTACCGCGCCATGGGTTTTGCTGGGTCTTCTGACCCTGCCGATCCTGTGGTTGATCTTGCGCGCGGTGCCGCCCGCACCGATCCGCCGGATGTTCCCGGCGGTCACGCTTCTGTTGGGATTGAAGGACGACGAAAGCGTCTCGGACCGCACACCGTGGTGGCTGTTGCTGCTGCGAATGCTGGCAGCTGCGGCGATTATCATCGGGCTGGCTGGTCCGGTTCTGAACCCGTCACGTGATGAGACCGGAACCGGCCCGCTTCTGTTGGTTCTGGATGCCAGTTGGGCCGGTGCCACGCGCTGGTCGGGCACGCTCGATCAGATTGACACTCAACTGTCCGAGGCCGGGCGCGCGGGCCGAACCGTTGCCATTCTGCGCCTGACCGATCCGGAAACGCCTGTTTTTCAGGCCGCAGAAGCGTGGCGGGGGCGTTTACCGGGGTTAAGCCCGAACCCCTGGCAGCCGACCGAAGATCAAATCTCACAAACCATCGCGGCGCTGGATGCGGTTGACGGGGGCTTTGACACGCATTGGTTTAGCGACCGGTTGGATTATGCAGACCACGCAGATTTGGTGTCTAACTTGCAGGCGCGCGGCGATGTGACGGTCTATCAGGCGGCGTCTCGGCCCGTTGCGATCCTGCCTGCGGCCTATCAGGACGGGCTGATCCAACTGACCGTGCAACGTGCAGGCCCCGGACCGGAAGAGCGCGTGACAGTTTTGGCGCAGGGGCGCGACCCGGCAGGGACAGCACGGGTGCTGCATTCGGTAGAACTGACCCTCGAAGCCGGGGAAACCACGGGGCAGGTTGATCTGGCGCTGCCGTCGGAATTGCGGGCGCGTATCACGCGGTTCGAAATTCAGGGCCAAAGGTCCGCCGGGGCCGTGACCCTGACCGATGACAGCCTACGCCGGCGCGAGGTTGCGCTGATTGCCGGAACCCTCAACCGTGAAGGGCTGGAGCTGTTGTCGCCCTTGCATTACCTGACGCAGGTTCTGATCCCGACGGCAGATTTTGTGGACGGTGGTCTGCTTGAGGTTCTGCCTGCCAATCCGGATGTGATCGTCCTGTCGGATGTGGCGCAGATGTCGGGCACGGAAGAGAATGCCCTGGTCGAATGGGTCGAACAGGGCGGGCTGCTGCTGCGGTTTGCCGGTCCGCGCATGGCGGCGAGCGATCTGGGGCGAGATACCGAAGACACCCTGTTGCCCGCGCGGCTGCGCAGTGGCGGGCGATCTGTTGGAGGTGCGATGAGCTGGGGCGAGGCTAAGACGCTGGCCCCGTTCCCCGAGAACTCACCGTTCTACGGTTTGGACATCCCGGACGATGTGGTTGTGTCGACACAAGTCATGGCCCAACCAGACCCTAACCTTGCGGATCGAGTGATTGCCTCGCTGTCTGACGGCACACCGTTGGTGACGCGAAAGGCGCTGGGATTGGGGCAGGTGGTACTGTTCCACGTGACTGCGGATGCGGAATGGTCCAGCCTGCCGCTGTCGGGTTTGTTCGTTGAGATGCTGGATCGCCTCGCGGTGGCCTCTGCCGCGAAATCCCGGCAGGAAGCACAGTTGCAGGGCACCACTTGGGAACCTGTGCAGATCATGGACGGATTCGGTACCCTGTCGGATGCTGGCACTTTGGCTGGTGTAGACGGGGTGCAGTTGATTTCGGGCCAGATCGGGCCAGAGCTGCGCCCGGGTCTTTATGAAAGCGGCAAGCAGAAGCTGGCGCTGAATGTTGTGCCCGAGGATACCGAACTGCGTCCGGTGGTCTGGCCCGCCGATGTGCCGATCAAAGGGCAGGAGGTTAGCACCGAAACCCCGCTGGGTGGTTTGCTCCTCAGCCTCGCTTTGATCTTGCTTACGATCGACGTTGTCGCGTCTTTGGCTTTGTCAGGCAGGTTGGGTCTGGCACGCACTGCGGCTGCCGCTCTGGCGGCTTTTCTGTCGGTGCCCGAGGTTCAGGCGCAGACACCTGAAGATACCGAGTTCGCCTTGGCGGCAACACAGGAACTTGTACTGGCGCATGTGCTAACCGGCGATGCGCAGGTGGACGATATTGCGCAGGCCGGGTTGCGGGGACTGGCACAAACCCTGTTCTATCGCACTTCTGTTGAACCGGCCGAACCCATCGGAGTTGATGTGGAGCGCGATGAGCTGGCGTTCTTCCCGCTGCTCTACTGGCCCATTGCACCAAACCAGCCGCAACCGTCGGCTGAGGCTTATGTCAAGCTGAATGCCTATTTGCGCTCGGGCGGGATGATCTTATTTGACACGCGCGACGCAGATATCGCCGGATTCGGTGCCTCCAGCCCGAATGGTCGCAAGCTGCAACAACTGGCCGCACCGCTGAACATTCCCGCATTAGAGCCGATTCCGCGTGATCACGTCCTGACCAGAACTTTCTATCTGCTGCAGGATTTCCCAGGGCGTTATTCAGGCACCGAGGTTTGGGTTGAGGCCGCTCCGTTGGATGCAGAACAGATCGAGGGGATGCCTTTCCGCAACCTCAATGACAATGTGACACCTGTGGTCATTGGTGGAAATGACTGGGCCGGGGCCTGGGCCGTGGATCGCAACGGGCAGGCCTTGCTGCCTGTCGGGCGCGGTTATGCCGGGGAACGGCAACGCGAGTTGGCCAATCGTTTTGGCGTAAATCTGGTGATGCATGTGCTGACAGGGAACTACAAATCCGATCAGGTCCACGTGCCCGCCCTTCTGGACAGGTTGGGACAATGACCGGAACCGTTATATTCGACCCGCTGATCCCATGGCCCCTTCTGGCCGCCGTGGGCGTAATTGCAGTGGTCGGAATCGCGCTGGCCTTATGGCGCGGCCTGTCGGGCTGGGCCCTGCGGGGATTGGCGGCCCTGGTGATCATCACGGCATTGTCTGGCCCGGTCTATCAGATCGAAGACCGTGCGCCACTGACAGATATCGTTCTGATGATCGAGGATGAAAGCGCCAGCCAGACGCTCTCGGACCGTGCCGAGCAAACCGCCCAAGCGGCTGAGGATCTGGCTGCCGAGATTGAAGCGCGTGATAATACCGAACTGCGTCGCATCCGGGTTGGCGACGGTGACGGGGATGAGGGCACGCAGGTCATGGCGGCCCTGAATGAGGCGCTGGCCGAAGAACCCCGCGCGCGGATCGCCGGTATCCTGGTGGTATCGGACGGGCTTGTGCACGATGTTGATCAGGTCCCGGATCTGCCCGCACCGATGCATCTGCTGCAAACCGGGCGCGAAAGCGACTGGGACCGCAGGCTTATCGTTCGAAACGCGCCTGCCTTTGCAATTATTGGTGAGCCTGTCACCCTGACCCTGCGTGTCGAAGACAGCGGTGCGGCCCCTGCGGGCGCAGCGACGGCACCGCTGGAGATTTCTGTGGATGGTGGCGAGCCCCAACAGCTGAGTATTCCAATTGGTCGGGATGTTGAGCTGCCCATCACTCTGCCTCATGGCGGGCGCAACGTGATCCAGTTTTCTGTGCCTCAGGCCGAGGGCGAGTTGACCGATCGGAACAACACGGCCCTGATCCAGATGAACGGCGTTCGGGATCGCCTGCGCGTGTTGCTGGTATCGGGTGAACCGCATCCGGGCGGGCGCACGTGGCGCAATCTGTTGAAATCCGACAGCTCGGTCGATCTGGTGCATTTCACGATCCTGCGTCCGCCCGAGAAACAGGATGGTGTTCCCGTCGATGAACTGTCGCTGATCGCTTTCCCGACGCGAGAACTGTTTCTGGAAAAGATCAATGATTTCGATCTGATCATCTTCGACCGCTATAAGCGGCGCGGCATTCTGCCTGCGATCTATCTGGATAACGTTACCAATTATATCAATGACGGCGGTGCGGTTCTGATAGCGGCGGGTCCTGATTTCGCCAGTGCTGACAGCATCTTCCGATCTCCGCTGGCGCCGATTCTGCCGGCGCAGCCCTCGGCACGGGTGTTCGAAGAGCGATACGTGCCGATGGTCAGCGATTTGGGAGAGCGGCACCCCGTCACAACCAACCTTGGCGATTCCGAGGATTGGGGGGCTTGGTTGCGTCAGATCGACGTGAATCACCGCTCGGGCGAGGTTCTGATGACGGGTATCGATGACCGGCCTCTGTTGGTTCTGGATCGCGTTGGCGAGGGGCGCGTTGCGATGCTGGCCTCGGACCATGCCTGGTTGTGGAGCCGCGGCTTTGAAGGTGGTGGCCCACAGTTGGAGCTGCTGCGGAGGCTGGCCCATTGGATGATGAAAGAACCCGAACTTGAGGAAGAGGCGCTGTGGGCCGAGGCCAACGGACAATCCATGCGCATCATTCGTCAGACGCTGGAAGATGACGTCGGGCCGGTGACGGTGACGCGTCCGAATGGCGAGACATTGGAGATCACCTTGGAAGAGGTCTCTCCGGGTCGGTTCGAAGCGCAATATTACGGGCCGGAGATCGGTCTTTACCGTTTGCAGGAAGGCGACCACATGGCCGTGATTGGCCTTGGCCCCGCCGCACCGAAGGAGTTTGAACGCACCATCGCAACCGGCGATGTTCTTGAACCGGTTCTGGCAGGTATGCGGGGTGGTGTAATCCGCTTGGAGGACGGTTTACCGTCGATCCGCAACGTGCGCACCGGGCGTCCGGCAGCAGGCCGGGGCTGGATCGGTCTGACGCCGCGAAATGCCTATGAGACACGAGACGTTACGCAAGCGGGTCTGCTTCCGCCTTGGCTGGTTTTGATGTTGGCCGGTGGGTTCCTTCTGGGCGGTTGGCTGCGCGAGGGGCGACGTTAGTCGATCCGGATGGATGCGTGGTCGGATTGACCTTGCGCATCCACAACTACAAGCGAAGTGAAACCCGTCCCGGGATTGGGGATTTCGAACTCTCGGTGTCGCTGTCCGGTCAGTACGGGTACACCATCCGCCAGCACTGAAAACGGCCCGACACCCCCGCGCAGTTTGACTGTCAGAGGTGCCCCAAACGTCTCTAACACGGAATTATCGGGCGGAAACAGCAAGTCTGGTGCGGACGGGTCATTGTCGAATACAGCCGTGCGGGGGCGGAAACGCTGCAAGGGTTGGGGCAATTGAGCGGCACCCACCAGAAGGGTCGACGGCGGCGGTGGACGCAAGGGTGCAAGTTCCGGTTTTAGAAGGCTGAAGGCTTCGGCCAGAAGCGGCGCTGCGAGGTCGCCCCCGAACGCGCCGGGTACGGGCGTTCCGTCTGCGCGGCCCAGCCAAACCCCGATGACATGCTGCCCGTCAAAGCCGATGGCCCATGCATCGCGGTGGCCATAAGATGTGCCGGTTTTGTAAGCAAGCGCCCCGGTTGCGCCACCTGAAGGCGGTGAAAGCCCGGCCAGAATGTCCGCTACCTGCCAGGCAGACGTCTCTGACAGAACACGCTGGGTCTGCCGTGTATCCGCCAAGGTGTCATGATGCAGGGTCGGGCCTTGCCCACCGGCGGCCAAAGTGGCGTAGATCTGTACCAGATCGCGCAGGCTCAGGCCTACACCGCCCAATGAGATCGCCAATCCGGGCGTACCACCGTTGAGGCGCGGTTCCGATCCGGCGGCCCGCATTGCCGTCATAACGCGGGCAGGCCCCAGTGCATTAGTCAGACGAACAACGGGGATGTTCAGCGACAATTGCAGAGCGTCCCGAATCCTTACATCACCACGAAAAGCGCCATCGAAATTGCGTGGGGCGTAACGACCGAACATCACCGGGCTGTCGCTGATCAGGGTCTCGGGGTGCGCCAGCCCTTGATCGAAGGCCAGCCCATAGATCAGAGGTTTCAGCGTCGATCCAGGCGACCGCAAGGCCTGAGTCATATCCACAAAACCCTGCCGTGCATCTTGATACCCAGCGGATCCGACCGAGGCCAGTATCTCACCGTTGCGATGATCGGCCACGATCAGCGCCCCGGATACACGTGGCCCGACACGAGCGGCGGATTGGGCCACTAAGCCCTCTAACCGGGCTTGCAGCCCTGTGTCCAAAGTCAGATCAACCGCACGGGTAGCCGAGGTTTGACGTATCACACGATCCGTCAAATGCGCGGCAAGGCGTGGGAAGGGTCTCATTCGGGCAGGAATGCTTTCCGTCATGGCCGCGCGGGATTCTGCCGCAGTCAGGACGCCATACCGCTCTAGCCTGTGCAGAACCCGGTCACGGGCTTCTCGGGCCGCCTCTGGTCTACGATCTGGACGCCGGGCTTCGGGAGATTGCGGCAATGCGACCAACAGGGCCGCTTGTGAGGCGGTCAGCCGGTTTGCGTCTTTTCCGAACCATGCACGTGTTCCGGCACGGATCCCTTCCAGATTGCCTCCGTAAGGCGCGTGGGTCAGGTAAAGGGTCAGGATTTGCTGTTTGCTCAGCTGCCGTTCCAACGCCAATGCGACCCTAACCTGGCGAATTTTACCGCTCCAGCGCCCGGTTGAGCCATCTTCTATCAGCCGAGCAACCTGCATGGTCAGGGTGGACCCACCAGACACGGTACGCCCGTTCCACAGGCTTTGTCCAACGGCTCGCAGCATCGCAATCGGGTCCACTCCGGTGTGCGTCCAGAACCGTTTGTCCTCGTACCGGATCAGCATGGCGGTAAAATCTGGATCGACCGCGCCGGGCTGCATCCTCCAGATGCCATCCTCGACCGGAAACGCACGCAGGAGGTCTCCGTTCCGGTCTCGCATCTCAACCGATGTTTCGGCCAGAACCGGTGGGAGCACAGTGGCGTCAACCCAACGGACAACGCCATCCCGCGCCAGCGCCGTCAGGTAGAGGGCACCCGCCAGCGCAAACAGCAGTCGAGACGGCCTAGACATGGCCACCACCTACACAGCGATATGGCGCAAGGGCGATCACTGAACTTCAACCCGACCGGTCGCCGTGCGCGCACGGTTCTGCGGGCGGTACATATCCTCGACCGAGGCCGCCGGGTGATGGAATACACCCGGTGTGACGGCACGCGCGACATAGGCCAGCGTCACGGTTTCACGCCCGGACAGATCGACAGCGGCAAGGAACCGGTCTGATCGAAACTCGGTATGCGTGGCGTCGGAAAGCTTCAGCCAGTCCAGCGACCGCACATCGCCCGAACGCAGCAGGTTCGGGTTGTCGATCTCGATGCCGGCGGCCAGCGGATCGTCCACCATCAACCGTGCTCCACCGCTTTCGAACGGCGTTACCATCAGAACCGTGACGAACCGTTCGCCGACGGCGAATCTGCTTTCGTTGATCAGATCGCCGTCCATTGTGTAATATCGCCGCTCAATCGCATAGCCGAGGCCACCCGCCTCGGGCGGAATTTCCGGGATTCCGGTGACCGTCAGGGTGATATCTGTTGCCTGACCGTTGCTGGCGATGATGTTGACCTCATCCGACTGTCCGGATTGGAGAACCTGCACGAACGGACCAGAAACCGGCGCTCCGTTGACCGTCAAACCCGATCCAGACGGGTCAGAAACCAGCGCGTGGGCCGCCAGCAGGGACCACGTGGCTTCCTGAGTGGACAGCGGTGTGCGGCCAGCGCTCACCCGTTGGATCAAAGCGTCGCGGTCGACTGCATCGCTGCCCGCGTCCACGGCGAGGGTCAACAGACCCGCCGCATCCCGCAGGCGGGTGCCGTAATCCGCGCGCCAATAGGTCTGTTGTTCGTCCTGTTGCCGGTCCAGCATCCGAGCGGCGCGGTTGAACATCGCGTCTGCCCGCGTCTGATCTCCGTAAGACGCCAATGCCGCGCCCAGCTGCGCCGCCGCCAGAGGGGTGTCGAACGCGTCCCCTTTGACATCGGCGTAGTAGCGCAGATCGCCCATCGAGGCTGCGCCTTCCCGCGCCAGAACCATCAGCGCATAGGCAATATCCTGACCGCCTGCATCGAAATCCGGCGCGTAATTGACCCTGTTTCGAAGGTTATCCATGGCCTGAGCGAAGGCCCGGTCCGGTACGGGATGCCCTTGTGCACGGGCGCGGGACAGAAAATCGGTCACATAGGCATCCAGCCAGAAATCCCCGCTGCCGGCGCGCCATAGGCCAAAGGCCCCATTTGCGGCCTGACGGGTCAGGATGCTGCGGATCGCTTCCGTAATGCGCAGATCCACCAAAGGACCGTCGCCCAGCCCCGAGGCTTGCGCGACGGATGACAGGTAAAGCAACGGCAACGCTTTGCTGGTGATCTGTTCAGTGCAGCCATAGGGGTATCGGTTCAACTGATCCAACAGACCGGGCGTGTCGAACTTTGCCAATGCTCCGGCAGACAGAATCGCCTTGGCCGAGCCGGGCTGAAACCCGTCAAACACGTCCTGCGAAAACAGGAAGCTGTCGCCTGCACCCAAGGCAAAACGCCGTGTCTGGGCAATCACCGGATCGTTGGCCCGAACCGGCATCCGCAAGGTTTGCGACAGGTCGCGCCCATCTGGTGTGGTGATCGAGACACTGATCTCGGGGTCGCCAACAACATTGGCCGTGATCGGGACGTCAAAGACCGCCTTGCCGCCGTCTTCAAGGACAAAGTTGGTCGGAGCTGTGCCCAACTCCAACCCGCTGGATGCTGTCAGGCCAAGCGCCATTTCTCCGGGCGTGCCGTCGGCATGGACGATCTCAAGCCGCATCCTGCTTTGATCGCCGGGGGCAAGGAATCGCGGTAGGCTGGCGGTGATAACCACCGGGTCGCGGACGATCATCTCGGCCTCGGCCTGCCCAACGGCTTTGGGCGACCACGCTACGGCCATCAATCGGACAGTTCCGTTAAAGGCGGGTAGGGGAACATCGATCTCGACCTCTCCATCTATGCCGACTTCAATCGGGCCACTGAACACTGCCATCAGGTCTTGTGTCGGCGGTGGAGACTGGCGGCGCATCCCGTTATCCGCGTCACCGCCGGATCGAACTGTGCCCATGGCCCCGTTCATGCCGTCGATCAAACGCCCATAGACGTCGCGCAGATCAACGCCCAAACGTCGCTGCCCAAAATAATATCCCTGAGGGTCCGGGCTTTCGAAACTCGTCAGATTCAGAATGCCGGCATCCACAGCCGCCACGGTCAGCCATACAGGATCACTGTTCGAAATATTTTCGACCCTAATGCGGGCTTTTTCTGTCTGACGTGGCGACGTCACCTCGGGCACATCGATGGTCACGGACAGTTTGCGATCCGCCGGATCGATGGCGGCGTAGGACACGCCCATGGCACGCGCCGGGTTTTGACCGGCCGCGACATCCATCGGGCGGATCACGGTTGCGGTGACATAGGCACCTGCACCCCAATCACGCGTAACCTCAAGGGGTATCACTGTCTCACCCTGTGGCACTTCAACCGTCTGGCGATGGATCAACCGGTTCGAAAGAACTTCGATCTGGGCGACACCGGCCATGCGCGGCACGATCCGCAACCGCGCCGTTTCCCCCGCGCGATAGCTGTCACGGTCCAGCGACATTTCGAGCCGGTCAGGCGTGGTCGAGGCATCGGCGGCCTGATACCAACCCGCATGGAACTCGACAGCGGTTTCGGCATATGGACCGTCGATACGCTGCACCACCAGTTCATAACGGCCCCAATCCACAGGCTGCGTCAGCGTCAGAGGGTTCGTGGTGGCGTCGACTTCTCCGGTCGCGATGCGGTTGCGGCGGGTTGTTGGTTCCCAATTCCAATCCCCATAGAGCTGATACCATTGATACCGCGTTTCAACCTTGTTCAGCGTCCAGCGCAGGCGCATCGGGTTGGGGGTCAGATCAGGGGCAAGGCCGACGATCTGGAACGCGGCCTCGGTGCCTTCGGGAACAACCTCGTCGAACAGGGGTTTGACACCGATCACAGGTTGTGGCGGCAGAACCGGAGCCGTCAGGCGGCGTTCCACCGGACGGCCCGAGCCATCGGCCAGACGCGCGATGATCTCGGCCTCGAACGGCTTACCTTCAGTCTCTAATACAGGGATTTCGACAGAGATGGTGGCTTGACCTGCTGCGTCCGTGCGCATGTCACCGAAATACGTGCTCTTGATTGAGGTCTCTGCATCGTAACGACCAAAACGATACCCTTCGTAGCCAGGAACCGTGTCGACAGGGCGGGCAACGATCTGACCGTCAATGCTCAGGTCAGACCCCGGCGCACCAAACAGGTAGCGTGCATTTATGGAAAGCGGCGGACTGTCACCGGGTCGCAAAGGCGCGCTGGGCAGGGACAGGTCGAAATCGATACGTTCCGGCAGGAAATCCTCGACCAATACCGTCTTACGCGCCAGCGCATCACCTTTGGGATCGGATTTGATCTCAATCTTCCATGTTCCACGCGGAACATCTGCGGCAACAGGCAGGGCAAACACATGACCCCCGGCAACGCCACCATCCGAAACAGAACGTCGATATTCCACACCGTCCGGACGATACAGGATTGCGGTCAGCGGCAGCCCTTCGATGGCTTGAGCCTCACTGTCGCGAGACAGGGCGGTGACGTGGATGACTTCCCCGGCCCGGTAAGCACCCCGATCTGTGGTCAGAAACACATCAATCGGCCCCGCCGGCGCGCGCCCTTCGACGCCGCGATCCGACAGGTCAAAGGCGGGGTCGGTCAGGGACAAAAAGCTGAAATCGTTGTTCCCGTCCGAAACTGTCACCAGCGCAGGCGCACTGGCCCCTTTGCCGCGCGTCAGGCCGGGATCGAAGCTGACATAGCCGGTTTCGTCGGTTTCCGCAGTTGCAATGACCGCGTTTGCATTCGTGACCAACGAGACCCTCACACCCGCACGCGGTGCCGTATCGCTTAGCCCACGCACGGTCAGGTGCAGACCATCCGTGCCAAGCACGGTGCTGATTCCCAGATCAGACAGCACAAACCACTGCGTTGCGCCCGGATCGTCATAGGGGTCAGCCCCGGGAACGCGAGCGGTCAGCGTATAGATACCTGCGGGTTGATCAGCGATGGCCTCTGCCATGGGCAAACGGGCCGTCATGGTCTGGTTCAACTGGTTGGAAACCTCGGCAGTGCCGGTCCAGATATCTTCGGCAATCTCATTCGAGAATTCTCTTTCCTGCCAATCGCTGAGCGGACGGCCAAAAAAGTCCTGTTGCACCGCTCGCAACAGATTCCGGTCACTGACCCGACGCAGGGTCAGATCCAGTTCGGTGACATTGACCGTCTCTACCGGCAAAGCGGCGTCAGCGGATTTCGGAAGCACATAACTGCGCCCGGGAAAGCGAACCGAAGGCGACCGGTCGCGCACATAATGGGTGAGTTCGATATTGCGGTTCAGTGTTTCACCCGAGGCGGCAGGCAAACCCTGGCGCAGCGTCAGGCGATAGCGCTGCCCGTGGGCCACCCCATCGACGCAAAGCTGCTTGCCGTCAATTTGCACAACCAACCCGTCCTCGCGGCGCTGAACATAGGGATCGTAATCGACCCCGGCCTTGACCAGCGGCTCAGAGAACTCGACACAAATCCGCGGCGCAGCGGCATCGCTCTCGACCGAACTATCGACAACGCGAAAACCGTATTTCCCGATGGCATCGTCCAGTGCGGCCAGCACGTCTTCGCGCGGTTGCACCTGTTCGGCCAGGCGAAGAACGGTGATCATATCGCGCCCGCGCTCAACCTGTTCCAGAGCGTCTGCAAGTGTCATCAGGGCGGCGATCTCGGAGCCGGGGGCCTCGGCGCGCAGGTAGCCATTGATAGCGGCATTCAGCGCGCGCTTGCGCAGATTTCGCCGCTCGCCTCGGTTCGAGGGGTTTATAGCCAGCAGCAGGCGCGCGTATTCCACCCAAAGATCCGAAGCATCGCTGAGGGACACGGCAACGCCGGTCCATTGCATCGCTTGTGTGACACTGCCAGCGCTGCGCGCCGCGTCCAGAACAGCCTGCACATCGTATCCCGCTGCCGAATGCAGAAACCCCAAATCGCGGGCTTGTTTTGCAGCGCGATCCAGATCGGCAGAGCCTATGACATTCAAGACCTCAGCGCGCGATTGTCCCAGCGTTAGGGTCTGTTCTGCGGTTGGAACCTTTTGTGCAGAAATGGCGCCTTGATACGCCTCCTGCCGATTTACACCGCTTTTGGGAAAGCACGCATCAGACCGGGTGTTGTATGTGAACGCCGTACATTGGTCATTGGCGGAACAGGCCTGAATGCAGGATTTCAGATCGGTATCGAACAGAGCATCCAGATCCGAGCCGTAGAAATCCGTGTCCCGCGAAGTGATATAGCGGAATTCAGGCACCGCATCCTGCGCCAGAACGGCAGCGGGTAGGATCAAAAATGAAAAGATGTAAGTTATTGAAATAAAAACAAAGTGGCGCATGATGCCCTCCTCTTTGAACACAGCCTTGCATGGTGCGCGCCTCAAGCGCAACGGCTTAAACAGTTTTTCACTCTCTGTCGCGATGCTGGGATTTGAACGTCCCGGAATCGATCACCATGAGTCTTGCAAACAAACTGGCACAGGAACGGCGCGCACGTCTGGCGGCCGAACGTATGCTGGCCCTGAAACAGGCCGAACTTTCGGCGGCCAATCGCAAACTGGGCCAGCACGCCATGGCCCTGACCAAACGTATCGGCGAAACGCAGGCCGAGGTTGAAACCGTTCGCGGCGAAAACGAAAAGGTCAAGTCCGATCTGACCGTTGCTCATGCCAAGATCGAGGTCGCTGAACGCCGCCTTTGGCATTCGATTCAGACCATTCAGGACGGATTTGCCTTTTTTGACGGCGACAGCCGACTGATCAGCGCAAACGCCGCATATCTGAGCGTTTTTGAGGGTTTGGATGAAGTTGCGCCGGGGATTTCCTATCAGCGTATTCTGCAGTTGCTGACTTCGGAAGGCATTGTGGATATCGGTGACGAAGCCGTCGAGGACTGGCAGGCCAGTATGCAGACGCGTTGGGATCGCGCCAATCCACCTCCGATCGTTGTGCAACTGTGGAATGGTCATTACATCCGCCTGATTGATCAACGGGGCAACGGCGGTGATGTGGTCAGCCTTGCCCTGAATATCACCGCATCGGTCCGGCATGAAACCGAACTGAAAGTTGCGCGTGAACGGGCAGAAGCGGCTAACCGGGCCAAATCAGCCTTTCTGGCCAATATGAGCCATGAAATCCGCACGCCGATGAACGGTATCGTGGGAATGACCGAATTGCTGGACGAATCTCCGCTGGACGAAGAGCAGCGGCTTTACGTCAACACGATCCGCAATTCGGGCGAGGCGTTGCTGGTCATCATAAACGACGTGCTCGATTACTCCAAGATCGAGGCTGACAAGCTGGTTCTGCACCCCGAGCCATTCGATCTGGAGCGCTGTATCCTTGAGGTCGCGATGTTGCTGCAACCCAGCGTGCGCGACAAAGGGCTTACCTTGCTGGTGGATTATGACCTCTTCCTGCCTACGCTTTTTGTGGGTGATCCTGGCCGAATACGGCAGGTTCTGACCAATCTGGTTGGCAACGCGGTCAAATTCACTGCGGATGGTCATGTGCTGGTCCGGGTGACTGGCGTTCCACATTCCCAAACTCAGACCTGCGATGTCCATATAGCCATCGAGGATACCGGTATCGGTATCGACGCCGAGAAAATCAGTCACATTTTCGGAGAGTTCAATCAGGTCGAAGACGAACGCAATCGCCAGTTTGAGGGTACCGGCCTTGGTCTTGCCATTACGCAGCGCCTGATCACCATGATGGGTGGCTCGGTCTGGGTGGAAAGCGAGCAGGGGCAGGGGTCCTGTTTTGGCTTTCGTGTGTCGCTGCCCACGGCAGAAGGCCCACAGCCCGAACCTCCGAAACTGGCAGATTGCGTGAAGCACGTCATGGTGGTCGAAGATATGGCCGTAAACCGGGCCATTCTGGCGAAACAGCTCGGTCGGCTGGGCGCAGACGTTACGGTTTGCGCCTCTGGGGCTGAAGCGTTGGCAGAAATGAAGGAATCGATTGAACTTGTACTATGCGATCATGATCTTCCAGACATGGACGGATTGGACCTGGCGACTTCACTCAAGGATCGCGGTTGGGGGGACGTTCCGGTCATCGTGATGTCCGCGAACCCTGCGCTGATCCACACTCACCCCGCGCGCGACCTGATTGATGGCGTCTTGCAGAAACCAATTCCCAGGGCGGAATTGTATTGCAGACTGATGGCTCTCAAATGCCCAACACCGTCCGAGGGTCGGTCATTACCGCATAATTCAGACTCTAATATTGACGAAATCGCGGCTTTGGAAACAAGGCGCATGAAGGTTCTTGCGGCAGAGGACAATCGTACCAACCAGTTGATCCTGAAAAAAATGGTCAAGGACCTGGATATCGACCTGCGCTTCGCGACCAATGGGGTCGAAGCCGTTGCGATCTTTCAGGAGTTCGATCCGGATTTGATCTTCATGGATATTTCCATGCCGAAAATGGACGGCAAACAGGCCACTGCCGAAATTCGCAGGCTTGAGATCGAAACAGGCCGTCATGTGCCGATTGTCGCCCTGACCGCCCATGCCATGGCAGGCGACGATCTGGGCATCCTGTCAGCCGGGTTGGATCATTACCTGACGAAACCGCTGCACAAAAACCTCATTCATCAGATGATCCTGGAACATCAACCCGATGGGGTAAGCAGTGTCGCCAATAATCATCCTGTGCAGGATACCACTTCATCTGGCTGAAAATATCCCGGGGAGCGCGAGGGGCTGGCCCCTCGCTCTGACTCGAAATCTCAAACCGTAGTTGAAAGTCCCGTCGACCAAGTTGCCAGGAGCTCAGGCCGCATAAGGTCTGACAAAGGCCGGTTTACCCTCTTCCGACAGGTCGGCACGATATTCATACCCACCCGTATCGAACTCCAGCAATGCCTGGGGGTCAGTCAGGCGGCGTTGAATGATATAGCGCGCCATAGCACCGCGTGCCTTTTTGGCAAAAAAGCTGACGATCTTCGGGGTGCCATTCTTGTCTTCCATGAACACCGGTGTGATGACGCGCAGCTTCAGGGCTTTCGCGTCTACGGCACCGAAGTATTCCTGACTGGCGCAGTTCACCAGAACGCCCGATCCAATTACCTCACCTTGAGCGTTCAGCGCCTTACTGAGTTGATCGCGCCAATATTCGTACAGGTTTTTACCCCGACGGGTTTTCAGCTTGCTGCCCATTTCCAACCGATAGGCCTGAATCGCATCCAGGGGGCGCAACACGCCATAAAGTCCCGACAGAATACGCAGATGTTCCTGCGCCCAGGCCAGTTCTTCCGCGTCCAATGAGGCTGCTTCCAGTCCCTGATAGGTGTCGCCCGCAAACGCCAGCGCCGCCGGGCGCGTCGCCTCGGCACCAGGGGTGTCTGAAAAGGCGCGATAGCGGTCGCGATTCAGACGCGCCAGATCGTCACTCAGATCCATCAGTTTTTTCAGATCGCCCAAGGTCAGGTTACGGGCGGTTTTGGACAGTCGGATCGCGTCGTCCTGAAAATCGGGTTGCGTAGCCTCAACATTGCGCTCAGCCCAGTCCAGCCGTTTGGCCGGGGAAATCACTACCAGCATATCCGCCCTCTTTCCTTGCCTGTTCAGGCGTATCTAGGTCGTTTTGTGTTTCATAAAAAGCGTTTTTGTCGAAAGGCGCGTTCGACCGCAGAGAGAGGCAGTGACTTTTGACGCCTTTCAAACGCGAAACGAACTAGCCCACATCCCGCAGCACGTCCAGAAAGGCGGTGCCAAACCTTTCGTGACGACGCTCGCCCAACACCTGCTCAATCCCGCGTGCATCGCCCGGCCGCAACTGGGCCACCTTCGCCAGTTGCGAGGCCGAGCAGGTCAGGGGTTTATCTATCCCCTCGGGTCCGCGCGACAACTGAGATTGTACTTCCAGCAAACGGTCATAGGTTTCACCCTGATCCCGACCGGCCAGTTTGCGGCGTGCCGGATGAACCGTCTCGACCGAACCGGCGATCACTTCGAGGAAGATATCGCCGTAGCGCTCCAGCTTTTTCGCGCCGACCCCGCCAATCCGAGCCATGTCGTCCAAAGTCATCGGGCGAGTTTCAGCCATTTCGATCAGGGTGCGGTCAGGGAAGATGACATAGGCAGGCACCCGCGCGGATTCTGCCAGCGCGCGGCGTTTTGCCTTGAGGGCCGAGAGCAATGGCGCGTCCTCTTCAGCGACCATGGCTTTGACGGCCGGGCGGCGCGTGGCCTTGCGGATCGTATCTTTGCGCAGGCTGATCTGCGCTTCGCCTTTCAGAATGGGCTTGGCCGCTTCGGTCATGCGCAATGCGCCGTGGCGTTCAGGGTCGGGGCGCACCAGATCGTGACCCATCATCTGGCGGAAGATGGCTTGCCATTGCGGGCGGGACCAGTCCTTGCCGATGCCCCAGGTGGATAGCACATCGTGGCGACGCGCGCGGATTTTGTCGGTTTCATTGGCCAGAAGAATGTCGATCAGATGACCACTGCCGAACCATTCCTCGGTGCGCAGGATCGCGGACAGGGCCATGCGGACAGGGGTTGTCCCGTCAAACACTTCGGGTGGCGTATCGCACAGGTCGCATTTGCCACAGGGCGCGGCCTGCTCGCCAAAATAGCCCAAGAGGGTTTGACGGCGGCATTCCAGCGCTTCGGCCAATCCCAGCAAGGCGTTCAGACGCGCGTGATCGGCCATACGACGCTCGGGAGGCGCAAGACCTTCATCGATTTGTGACCGCCGCAGGCGGATGTCGTCAGGGCCGAACAGGGTTAGCGTCTCAGCCGGGCCACCATCACGCCCGGCGCGCCCGATCTCCTGATAATAGGCCTCGATCGATTTGGGCAGGTCCGCGTGGGCAACCCAGCGAATGTCGGGCTTGTCGATCCCCATGCCGAACGCCACGGTGGCGACGACGATCAGGCCGTCCTCACGCGCGAAACGGGTTTCGACGATACGGCGATCCTCGGGGTCCATTCCACCGTGATAATGGCAGGCGCTGTGACCTTCGGCGCGCAGGGCCTGGGCCAGCACTTCGGTTTTGTTACGCGTCCCGCAATAAACGATGCCGGATTGCCCTTTGCGGGCGGCGGCGAAGTCGAGGATTTGTTTGCGGGGCCCATCCTTGGCGGCAAAGGCCAGATGGATATTGGGCCGGTCAAAGCCGCGCAGAAACTTACGCGGCGCAGTACCGTCGAACAGTTTCTCGACAATCTCATCCTGCGTTTCCGCATCCGCAGTCGCTGTGAAAGCCGCCAGCGGTACGTTCAGGGCGCGCCGCAGCTCTCCGATCCGCAGGTAGTCTGGGCGGAAATCATGGCCCCATTGGCTGACGCAATGGGCCTCGTCCACAGCGATCAGGCTGACATTGATCCGCCGCAGCATGCCCAGGGCCGACCCGGCGGCCAGACGTTCGGGGGCCATGTAAAGCAACTTGAGCCGTCCAGCCTCCAGCGCCTCCCACACCGCATCGGTTTCTTCAGGTGTATTGCCCGAAGTAAGCGCACCGGCCTCAACACCGGCTTCCTGCAGCCCGCGCACCTGATCGCGCATCAAAGCGATCAGGGGGGAAATCACTACGGTCACGCCGTCCCGCAACAGGGCAGGCAGTTGAAAACATAACGACTTTCCACCGCCTGTCGGCATGATCGCCAGCACGTTTTCACCTGCGGTCACGGCATCGACGATCTCTTCCTGCCCGGGGCGGAAGGCGTCGAATCCAAAGACGTCTCGCAACAAGGGTGCGGAGTCGAACATGTGCGGGGTGGCCCTGTTTTAAGGTTTATCTGCTCTTAAGACAGGACAATCACATACTAAGATTCGGTGAACAAGAGGTCAGTAGAAATAGACCGCATTGTTGATCAGGATGATCCGCAGCGCATAGACCGCGATCAGAACCACAAGAGGCGTCAGATCAAGCCCGCCCATATTGGGAAGGAAGCGGCGGATCGGGCCATAAATAGGCTCTAATATCCGGTTCAGCCCGTACCAGATTTGCGCGACCAGCTGTTGGTGCAGGTTTAGGACCTGAAAGTTGATCAGCCAGCTCATAATCACATGGGCCAGGATGATGAACCAGACAATGTCCAGGATCAGCAGTAGAATTTGGATCAGCGACAGCATGGGGTCTCCGTTATCTTGTTGGCCGAGACCTAAGCACCATGGCGACAAAGAGCAAGTGTCTGACACTCAGCGCTTGCGGATTGAACCAAAGCCCCGTTTTATGAATGCAACGATAAACAGGGGCAGAGATGGCAGAGATTTCCAAGCGCAAGCGCATCTGGGGCTGGTGGTTCTTTGACTGGGCCAGTCAGCCCTATCACACCCTTCTCGTCACCTTTGTTTTTGGTCCGTACTTCGCCGGGGTCGCCGCCGGGTATTTCACCAATGAAGGGCTGGATGCGCAGGCGGCTGCGGCGCGCGCTCAGACTGTCTGGGCGAACTGTCTGACGATAACCGGGCTGATCATCGCCTTTGGTGCGCCACTTCTGGGGGCGATGGCGGATGTGTCGGGGCGGCGCATCCCGTGGATATTTGCCTTTTCGGTCATGTATGCGGTTGGGTCTGCGGCGCTTTGGTACACGATGCCCGATGGTTCGAACATGTGGCTGATGTTGTCGGCTTTTGGTTTCGGCTTCGTAGGTGCGGAATATGCGCTGATCTTCATCAACTCGCAGCTGCCCGATCTGGGCGATGATAGCGAAGTGGGCGAGATCTCGGGCTCGGGCTTTGCCTTTGGCTATTTTGGCGGGCTGATATCGCTGGCGATCATGCTGGCGCTGTTTGTTGAACAACCCAACGGCAAGACGTTGATCGGGATGGAGCCCGCCTTTGGTTTGGATGCGGCGACGCGGGAAGGCACGCGTTTTGTCGGCCCCTTTACGGCGGCGTGGTTCGTTTTGTTCATGGTGCCGTATTTCCTGTGGGTCCGCGACGATGCGGCGACGGACAAAAAGGGAAGTGTGGGCGAGGCGCTCCGGCTGCTGGCGAAATCAGTGTCTAACCTGCGCTATCGCGTCAGTCTGGCCACTTACCTCGGCTCGTCCATGTTCTATCGTGACGCGCTGAACGGGCTGTACAGTTTTGGTGGCGTCTACGCACGGCTGGTGCTGGAATGGGACCTGATCAAGATCGGCGTCTTTGGTATCGTCAGCGTTCTTGCCTCGGCCGTTTTTGCGTGGATCGGGGGGAAGGCGGATAAGAAATATGGCCCGAAACCGGTGATTTTGGTGGCGATCTGGGTGTTGATCTTTGTTTGCATCACAGTGGTGATGATGGACCGGACGCAGATCTACGGCATCAGCCTGCCCGAAGGGTCCAACCTGCCAGACCTGGTTTTCTTTGGCTGCGGTGTGCTTATCGGCGGCATGGGCGGTATTCTGCAATCGGCCAGCCGTTCGATGATGGTACGCCACACCGACCCCGAAACTCCGGTCGAAAGCTTTGGTCTCTATGGCCTATCGGGGCGCGCGACGGCTTTTGCGGCACCGTTGTTGATCGGGATTGCAACAACCGCAACCGGCAGTGCGCGTCTGGGGGTGTCACCAATCATTCTGTTGTTTATTCTGGGGCTATTCCTGATGCGCTGGGTCAGACCTGAAGGGGATCAGAGCAGATGATTTTACTACGTTTTTTGGCACTACTGGCAATCACGGCGCTGGCGAACACGGCCGCAGCGCAACCCTTGGCAAAGCAGTTGTTCGGGGCACAGAAGATAAGCTCGCAACAAAAAGCGGCTGCTTTCGGCAGTTATTCGCGCGGATGTGCAGCCGGGTCTGTGCAATTGCCCGAGACCGGGCCCACATGGCAAGCCATGCGACTGTCGCGCAATCGCAACTGGGGGCATCCCCAAGCGATCGATTACGTGCAGGACCTCAGCCGGTTTGCGGCAAAGCAACCGGGGTGGAATGGTCTCTATATCGGCGATATCAGCCAGCCACGGGGCGGGCCGATGACTTCGGGCCACCGTTCGCACCAGTTGGGGTTGGATATCGATATCTGGATGCTGCCGGGCGACAACATGCGCCTGTCGCGCAAGGCGCGCGAGAATATCTCGTCCATCTCGCTGCGTCGTTCCAATGGGGCTTACGTCAACAGCAACTGGACCAAACAGCACCACGCGGTTCTGCGCGAAGCCGCAAAAGACAAGCGCGTCGCGCGAATCTTTGTGTTCCCCGGCGCCAAGGTTCAAATGTGCAACGATGAAAAAGGTAATCGTGCTTACCTGCGCAAGATCAGGCCGTGGTGGGGGCATCACTATCACTTCCATGTGCGCCTGAAATGCCCGAGAGGGTCAAAGGGGTGCGTCAATCAGGATGCGCCACCCAAAGGCGATGGCTGCGCCGAAGCCCAGCAATGGGTGCGCAACATCCTGAACCCACCGCCGCCCGATCCAAACGCGCCGCCGCCCAAGAAACGCCGGGAATATGTTCTGGCAGATTTGCCAAAACAATGCGCCGCCGTTTTGCAATCCAACTGACTGCAGCGCTGTTTCTGGCCTCGACGGCCCTGGGAGTGGACGTAAAAACAGCCACGCACCAAACCAGTTTCGCATGGCGTCATCAGGCCGGTTGGTTTGGCGGGTTCTCGGCGCTTCATATTTCGGACAATGGGCGCCAGATGATCGCGCTCAGCGACCGGTCGCGGCTTGTAACCGCGCGTATTGAGCGGAGCGGGGGCGAGATCACCGGCATTCGCGTTCTGGGGCAATGGCCGGTTCTGTCCAGCAAAGGGCGTATCATGTCAGGGGGTGTCGGCGATTCCGAAGGGATCGCAGCGGCTGAAGACGGTGGTTTCTATGTCTCGTTCGAAGGGGTGCACAGGGTCGCTTATTACCGTGCTCCGGGTACAAAGGCACGCGTGTTGCCGCGCCCGGATGCATTTCGGGATCTCGCCGACAACGGTTCCTTTGAAGCTCTGGCCATCGACCCGCGCGGGCGGCTTTATACCATGCCGGAAAAAAACCGCACCGCCCGTGGGGACATCCCCGTCTATCGCTGGAACGGTACTGTCTGGTCGACCCCTTTGGTCCTGCCTCAGCGCAGCGGGTTCAAGCCGGTTGCCGCAGATTTCGGCCCTGATGGGCGGTTTTACGTGCTGGAGCGCAAGCTCTCGGCCTTTGGGTTTCGTTCGCGTTTGCGACGTTGGGAATTGACGAATGACATGCCAAGTGCCGAGGAAACCCTGTTCGAAACCGGGACCGGTCTGCATGACAATCTCGAAGGATTGTCGGTCTGGCGCGATGATCAGGGGCGGTTGCGGGCCACGATGATCTCGGATGACAACTTTCTGGCCCTGCAGCGGACCGAATTGGTCGAATACCTGCTGCCTGATTGACACGAGACAGATGAGGGTCTAAACGCACGGCTTGCCTTGGGACGAGCCCTTGGCCAAGTCGCCGCTACCTTGTCAAAACGGGCATCAAAACATGCAACGCGCTTACATACCCGGCATTATTGCCATGGCTGCCATTGTCGTGGCCTCAAACTTCCTGGTCCAGTTCCTGATCCTTGATGGGCTGCTGACCTGGGGTGCTTTCACCTATCCGCTGGCCTTTCTGGTCACCGACATCATGAACCGCGTCTATGGCGTCGGTCCGGCCCGCAAGGTCGTGTTCGCCGGGTTTGTCACCGGTATCATCTGCTCGCTGATCGGCAGCCAGATCATGCTTCAGGGTGACGGGTTCACCTATGCCGCCGTTCCGCTGCGGATTGCGGTTGCGTCCGGTACAGCCTTCCTGCTCGCGCAGCTGACCGACGTCACCGTATTCAACGCGATGCGTGGTGGCCGCTGGTGGCGCGCGCCGCTGGTGTCGACTCTGGTCGGATCGGCGCTGGACACCGCGCTGTTCTTCACCATCGCCTTCTCGGCCTCGGTTACTTTCTTCGGCGCCAATGCTGACGCCGCCATCAACTGGGCATGGGAGCCCGTGCCCTTCATGCTGTCGGGCCCGATGGCGCCGCTCTGGGTGACGCTGGCGTTTGCCGATTGGCTGGTGAAACTGTCGCTGGCTCTGATCGCTTTGATCCCGTTCCGGGTGATCGTCGCGCGACTGACTGCGCAGCCTGCGTAAAAAAGTGCTTTGAGAATGGCTCATCTTGTGTCAGGCTCAAAGTTAACCGCAACAGATAGAAAAGGAGGTGATCCAGTGTCAAGAAAGAGATTGGAGAGAGGTGTCGGAACAACCGGGGGGAAAGCCTGCTAGGGCAGCCCTTGGCGGAGCGCTCGCTCCGGCTGGTCGATTGATCTAACCGACCCGACCTCCTGAACTTTCGAAGGGCCGTCCCACCGGGGCGGCCCTTTCTGTTTCTGGCCACGCAAGTTAAGGTCGCGCCCATGTTGCGGATCACCGACGATATCGCCCTGCAGGATTGGGAAATGACCGAAAGCTTTGTGCGGTCCTCCGGCCCCGGTGGGCAGAACGTGAACAAGGTCTCGACCGCGGTTGAGCTGCGGTTCGAGGCTGCGCGCTCTCCCTCTTTGCCCGACCCGGTGAAGAACCGGTTGAAACGGCTGGCTGGTCGTCGCTGGACCAAGGATGGCGCGATCATCATTCAATGCGAAGAAACCCGATCGCAAGCCCGCAACCGGGAAATTGCGCGTACAAGGTTGGCTGAACTGATCACCCGCGCGTTGGTCAAACCCAAAAGGCGCATCGCTACGAAACCCACCTATGGCTCGGTCAAACGTCGACTTGCTGCGAAGAAAGCGCGCGGCGACGTCAAAGCGTTGCGGGGTAAGGTGCCCGAAGAATGATCTGGCATCTTGTCGGGGCGTTGATAGTCTGACCGCCAAAAGGGGTAGGAGGACAACGCCATGAGGCTGGAGGGAAAAACCGCAATCGTCACAGGTGGTGCATCCGGGTTCGGCGCTGGGATCGTTCAGAAGTTTCTGGCCGAAGGCGCACGTGTCATGATCGCGGACATCAATGGCGACGCAGCAAACGACTTGGTGGCGCAGCTTGGTTCCAACGCGGTGGCGCAGCAGGTCGATGTCGGCGACGGTGCCTCGGTCAATAAGATGGCGGACACGGCGCTCGCTTTGTTCGGGCAATTGGATATTCTGGTGAACAACGCGGGTGTCACCCACCTGCCCACACCGCTTGAGGATGTCAGCGAGGACGATTTCGACCGCGTATTCAATGTGAATATGAAATCCGTCTACCTGACCGCCCGCGCGTTGGTACCGCATATGAAGGCCCGCGAAACAGGCGCAATATTGAACGTTGCTTCAACCGCAGGCCTGTCGCCGCGCCCCAAGCTGAACTGGTACAATGCATCCAAGGGTTGGATGATTACCGCAACCAAGACAATGGCGGTCGAGCTGGCGCCAACGGGTGTGCGTGTGAACGCGATTTGCCCAGTGGCGGGTGAAACCCCATTGCTGAAATCCTTCATGGGCGAAGACACGCCCGAAATCCGCGCCAAATTCCTGTCGACAATCCCGCTGGGCCGCTTTTCAACCCCTCAGGATATGGCCAACGCCGCCTGTTTCCTATGTTCGGACGAGGCCAGCATGATCACCGGCACCGCGCTTGAGGTCGACGGAGGACGGTGCATCTGATCCGCTCTTCTTCTGTTCAAAAATACCTCCGCCGGAGGCAGCGCGCATCAGCGCGCTCTCCCGCTCAACCGCAGAGACTGAAATGACCCCCGGACCCAAAAACCTGATCACAGATGTCCCTGGCCTGATGGTCGGAAACGCTCAGGATGCCGCTTTGAAATCCGGCGCGACTGTCCTGACAGCCAATGACCCGTTCGTGGCATCGGTTCACGTTATGGGCGGCGCGCCGGGCACCCGCGAAACCGATCTTCTCGCGCCGGAAAAAACCGTGACACGAGTAGATGCGATTGCACTTTCGGGCGGGTCGGCGTTTGGGCTGGATGCCTGTTCCGGCGTCTCTGATGCCTTGCACCAGCAGGGCCGAGGGTACCCGGTCGGTGATGTTGTCGTGCCAATCGTTCCTGGCGCAATCCTGTTCGACCTGCTGAATGGTGGCGACAAGACCTGGGACAAGAACCCCTACCGCGACTTCGGTCGTGCCGCGTTCGAATCCGCATCGGATCAGTTCGAACTTGGGACCGCGGGCGCAGGCACCGGAGCGCTGGCCGCGATGCACAAAGGTGGCTTGGGCTCTGCTTCGCTGGTCTTGGACAGTGGTTTTACCGTGGGAGCGTTGGTTGCGGTCAACCCGCTGGGCAGCGTCACCACGCCGGGGGACCGGCATTTCTGGGCGGCACCGTTTGAGATAGATGGTGAATTCGGCGGTGTAGGGCCTGATACCAGCGCTGGACTCGGCTATCCATCGGCCAGCCGCAAGGCACAGGTGATGCGGCTCGTCGATCCCGACAAGGCGAACACCACCATTGCCATCGTTGCCACCGACGCAGCCTTGACCAAACCGCAGTGCCAGAGGTTGGCCGTTGCCGCACATGACGGTATTGCCCGCGCCATCGTGCCCGCCCACACGCCGGGGGATGGTGATCTTGTGTTTGGGGTCAGCACGGGCGCACAGGCCATCAAATCCGAAGCTGAGCCGGGCGTCATCGGGCACGCCGCCTCGCTGTGTCTGGCGCGGGCCATCGCTCGTGCCGTGTATCTGGCAACTCCGGCGGCAGGTGACCTTTTACCTTGCTGGTCCGAGGGACATGACAAAAGTTAAGGACACACTATTTGTCGCAGTGGCACAGTATATGCGCGCGGCAATCTGCGCGTTGACTCTTTTTTGCGCCGACGGTCCATTCGGTGCAGCCAATTTGTATCGGAGCAAAAGCTATGAATCGCATCCTCGCTACCGCAATCGTCGGCCTTCTGGCCCTGCCCGCCTATGCCGAAGGCGACGCCGAGGCCGGTAAGAAGGCCTTCAACAAATGCAAATCCTGCCACATGATCGCTGACCCGGAAGGCGAAGTCATCGTCAAGGGCGGGAAAACCGGCCCCAATCTCTATGGGATCGCTGGCCGTACCGCCGGAACCTATGAAGGCTTCAAATACGGTGACAGCATCGTCACCGCCGGTGAGAACGGCCTGGTCTGGGACGAGACAACCTTTGTCGAGTATTCGCAGGATCCCAAGGCATTCCTGAAAACCTATCTGGACGACACTGCTGCCAAGTCGAAAATGACCTTCAGGCTGAAAAAAGGTGGCGAAGACGTCTATGCGTACATCGTCAGTGTATCGGGCGAATAACAGCTGATACCGTGCATCCATGCGCAAGGACCAAAGGCCGCAGCCCCTGCGGCCTTTGGTGCGATTGATACCAGGATAAAACAGCGCCACTTTGGTATCTGACGGCAAACCGCAGAGTATGCCGCAACGCCAAGCCGACCCGGCAACAGCTAAACCCAACATCAGCCCAGTCAGGCGGATTGGCAGCAGGAGAGGACAGATGGGAATCATGATCCCGGCTTGGGTCGACGGAGAATTGACCCCTGTAGACAAGCTTGAAGCGCATGAAAAAGGGCTCAAGCACAAGGCTGTGTCGGTATTTGTCGTACGGGGGACCGAGATTCTGTTACAGCGCCGTGCATTGGGCAAGTACCACACGCCCGGCCTGTGGGCGAACACCTGCTGTACGCATCCGGATTGGGACGAAAGTTCATCGACCTGTGCCGTGCGCCGCCTGCGCGAAGAGCTTGGGATAACCGGTCTTTATCCTGAATACCGCCACCGGCTGGAATATCACGCCGATGTTGGCAACAGCATGGTGGAAAACGAGGTTGTCGATGTCTTTCTGGCCCATGTCCGCGGGCCGCTGAAAATTGAGCCTAACCCCGAGGAAGTCATGGAAATCCGTTGGATCGACTACCATGATTTGCTGGCCGAGGTGAAACGCCACCCGGATCGGTTTACGCCCTGGTTGAAGATTTACCTTCACAACCATGCCGACACGATTTTTGGCCCGGATCTGATCATTTCGGCCAAATCCTGACCGCTGCGGGAAATCCCTGCCTTGCAAGGGCGGCTCAAGCCGCCTAAATCAACGCGTCATGGCCAAGCAGAAGACAGACCCGAATTACAAGGTAATCGCCGAAAACAGGCGCGCCCGCTTCGATTATGCAATCGAAGAGGACATTGAATGCGGCGTCGTTCTGCAAGGGTCCGAGGTCAAATCCCTGCGCGCAGGTGGTTCTAACATCGCCGAAAGCTATGCCACGGTCGATAATGGCGAGCTATGGCTGGTTAACAGCTACATCGCGCCTTACGAGCAGGCCAAGGTGTTCAAACACGAAGAACGTCGTCGCCGTAAACTGCTGGTGTCACGCAAGCAGATGTCAGACCTGTGGAACGCGACCCAGCGCAAAGGCATGACGCTGGTGCCTTTGGTTTTGTACTTCAACCACAAGGGGTTGGCCAAGATTAAGATCGGCGTTGCCAAGGGTAAGAAAACCCATGACAAGCGCGAAACTCAGGCCAAGCGCGATTGGTCACGGCAGAAGCAACGCTTGTTGAAGGACCACAGCTAGAACGCCATTGCCGCCTGTACCGCGCGTTGCCAGCGGTCATAGGCCGCGTCACGCTCGGCTTGTTCTTGTGTCGGCTCGAACCGGTGATCCAGCGCCCATGTTTCGGCAAACCCGACCTGATCCGGGTAGATCCCGGCTTGCATACCTGCCAGCCATGCGGCCCCAAGGGCGGTCGTTTCCTGCATGACCGGGCGATCGACGGGAGCGCCTAGGCAGTTCGAAAGGCCCTGCATGGTCCAGTCAGACGCGCTCATCCCGCCATCGACGCGCAGAATGACATCGGCCTCAGCGCCCCAGTCGCCTTGCATGGCATGCCACAGGTCACGGGTCTGAAAGGCGATGCTTTCCAGCGTGGCACGAGCGAACTCGGCCCTTCCTGAATTGCGCGTCAGCCCGAACATCGCGCCGCGACAGTCAGGTTTCCAATAAGGCGCCCCGAGGCCGGTGAAGGCAGGCACAAGAACCACGTGCTGGTTCGGATCGGCCTGCGCTGCCAGATCACCGCTTTGTGGGGCTGCATCGATGATCTGCATTGCATCGCGCAGCCATTGCACGGCGGCCCCGGCAATAAAGATCGATCCCTCCAGCGCATAGGTCCGCTGGCCGTCCAACTGATAGGCAATTGTCGTCAACAGGCGGTTTTTCGACTGAACCGGCTGCGCGCCCGTGTTCAGCAACGCAAAGCAGCCCGTTCCATAGGTGGATTTCATCATGCCCGGCTGGAAACAGGCTTGCCCGATGGTGGCCGCTTGCTGGTCGCCTGCAACGCCCAGAATAGGAATGTCACCCCCGAACAAAGTCGTGGTGCCGAAGTCCGAGGCGCAATCCCTAACCTCGGGCAAGAGGGTCAGGGGCACATCCAGTAGATCGCAAATCTCGGCGCTCCACGCGCCTTTGTGAATATCGAACAGCAGGGTACGGGCGGCGTTGGTGGCATCGGTTGCGTGAACACGGCCTTCGGTCAGTCGCCAGATCAGGAAACTGTCAATTGTGCCGAACAGCAGCTCTCCGGCTTCGGCCCGTTCGCGGGCCCCTGAAACGGTATCCAGCAGCCATTTGACCTTGGTGCCCGAGAAATACGGATCCAGCAGCAGACCGGTTTGGGCGGTGACGTCATCCTCGCACCCGGCCTGTTTGTAGCGCGCGCAGATATCGGCGGTGCGACGGTCCTGCCAAACGATGGCGTTGTGGATCGCTTTGCCGGTCTGTTTGTCCCAGACAACTGTCGTCTCACGTTGGTTGGTGATCCCGATCCCGGCGATCTGATCCGCTGATACGCCAGTGGCCTCTATCACCTCGTGGCACACGTGCAGAACGCTGGACCAGATATCCTCGGGGTCATGTTCAACCCAACCTTCCTGCGGGAAGTGCTGGGGAAACTCGTGCTGTGCGGTGCCGACGGGCCGCATCTGCGCATCAAACAGAATGGCGCGCGAGGATGTGGTGCCCTGATCGATTGCCAGAATATAGGTCATGTCCGCTCTCCCCCGGTATCGTTTTGCGGGACTTTAGCGCAAACAATGCCGAAGGGGCCAGAGCAGAATTCAGACCGGATTGACCGGGATATTGTCGATCAGGCGGACACCATCAGCCCAGGCGGTGACGAACAAACGCGCAGGCTTGTTGGCCTTGGGCAGGCTTTCCAGCGTCTCGGCACAGCGCAGGTCGACATATTCGATGTCCGTAAATCCGGCATTCAACAAGGTCGACTTGGCATCCTGCGCCAGAGTGGCGAAATCACCGCCCGCGGCAAGGTCATCGGCCAATTGGCGCATGACCACATTCATGTGCGCCGCAACCTTCAAGCCCTCCGGTGACAGCAGAAGGTTGCGGGATGACATCGCCAGTCCCGAGGGTTCCCGCACTGTCGGGCAGCCAACAACCTCAATTGGAATATCCAGATCACGCGCCATGCGGCGGACGACCAGCAACTGTTGATAGTCTTTTTCTCCAAAATAGGCTCGATCTGCTTGGGTTTGCAGAAACAGCTTGGCGACCACGGTGGCCACGCCTTCGAAATGGCCGGGGCGGAACGGGCCTTCCATCACATCGGTCAGCCCGCCAACCGTAACTGTAGTCGAAAATCCGTCAGGGTAGATTTCCTGGGGGTCCGGCACATAGATCGCATCCACGCCATAAGGGGTCAGCTTCTCAGCGTCCTCATGCTCGGTGCGCGGATAATTTGCCAGATCGTTTGGGTTGTTGAATTGCTTGGGGTTCACAAAGATCGTCACAATCACCCGGTCGCAGCCCTCTTTCGCGGCCTGCGCCAGGGATAAATGCCCTTCGTGCAACGCGCCCATGGTCGGAACGACGCCGATCATTTCACCGCTACGGTGCCATTCGGTAGTCTTAGCACGTAGTTCAGCCAGAGAGCGCAAAATCGGTGCGGTCATGCTTTGGGTCCTTTGGTCGGAGCCCGATCGGCAAAGACATGTTCGTCTGCCGGAAAGGTCCGCGCGCGCACTTCGGCGGCGTATTCTGCGATGGCTGCTTCGGCCAACGGGCCCAGCTCGGCATAGCGTTTGACGAATTTGGGTTTGAATGCGGTGAAAAAGCCAACCATGTCGTCCACGACCAAAATCTGCCCGTCGCACCCGGCGGATGCGCCAATTCCGATGGTCGGGATCGCGATCTCTTGGGTGATCTGGTCGGCAAGACCTTGGGGGACTTTTTCCAGAACGACTGAAAACGCTCCGGCTTCGGTCACAGCGCGGGCATCTGCCATGACAGCTTCTGCCTGCTCATCCCGGCCCTGCACCTTATAGCCGCCCAGAGTGTTGATCGATTGCGGGGTCAGACCGATATGAGCCATCACCGGGATGCCGCGCTTGACCAAAAAGCGGATGGTTTCAGCCATTTCGACTCCACCTTCCAGCTTGACCGCGCCAGCACTGGTTTCCGCCATCAGGCGGGCGGCGCTTCGGAATGCCTGTGCCGGGCTTTCCTCATAGCTGCCAAACGGCATGTCGATGACTATCATCGCCTTGTCCAGCCCACGCGACACGGCCTGACCGTGCAGGATCATCATCTCCATCGTGACGCCCAGCGTGGATTCCAACCCGTGCAACACCATACCGACGCTGTCGCCCACCAGAACAAAGTCGCAATGCGCATCCATCAGGCGCGCCATGGGCGTTGTATAGGCGGTCAGTGAGACCAGCGGCTCGCCACCTTTTCGGGCGCGAATATCCTCGGCATTCGGGGCTTTCTTGCGGGCGGTGGCGCTCATGGGTCGCTCCTGCAGGTATTATGTTGCAGTGCGGCATAGCAGATCAGACGGGGACGAAGAAACCCCGGTTGCGCGAACATTCCCTTGATTGACCTCAGGTTTAAAGGAAGACTGGTCTTAAAACGGCCCTGAAAACAAGGGCACAGCCAGTTTCAGTAGGGAGAGTTCACATGACAAAATTCATGTTGCGGACATTTGCATCGACCTTGGCGGTAGGCGTTGGCCTGCTTGCCTCGCAGGCTTTGGCCAAGTCCGACATCACCATCGCGATGCAACTTGAACCCCCGCATCTGGATCCGACCAGCGCTGCGGCGCAGGCGATTGACTCGGTGGTCTACACTAATATCTTCGAAGGTCTGACCCGATTTATGGGCGATGGTTCGGTCGTACCTGGCTTGGCTGAAAGCTGGGAGATTTCTGACGATGGCACGGTCTACACCTTCAAACTGCGCGATGGTGTGACGTTCCATGACGGCACAACCATGGATGCCGAGGACGTCAAGTTTACCCTTGACCGCGCCACCGCCGAGGACAGTGCGAACGCTCAGAAGGCGTTGTTTGCCGGTATCGAAAGCGTTGAGGTTGTTGACCCGCTGACCGTCAAAGTCACTTTGTCCGAACCGAACGGCAATTTCCTGTTCAACCTGGCTTGGGGGGATGCGGTCATTGTCGCGCCCGAAAGCATCGACAACATCAAAACCAATCCGGTTGGCACCGGGGCCTACACCTTTGGCAACTGGGTGCAGGGCGACAGCATAACATTGAACCGCAATCCCGATTATTGGGGCGATCAGCCAGCGTTAGAGACGGCGACGTTCAAGTTTATTTCTGACCCAACCGCCGCTTTCGCCGCCATGATGGCCGAGGATGTCGACGTGTTTGACAACTTCCCCGCACCGGAAAACCTGCCTCAATTCGAAGCCGATCCCCGGTTTCAGGTTCTGGTGGGCACGACCGAGGGTGAAACGATCCTGTCCACCAACAACAAGCAGCCTCCGTTTGACGACATCCTTGTCCGGCAGGCACTGGCCCACGCCATCGACCGGCAGGCCATTATCGACGGGGCGATGTTTGGCTATGGCACCCCGATAGGTACGCATTTCGCGCCGCACCACCCGGCCTATGTCGATCTGACTGGTCAGTCTGCTTATGATCCTGAAAAGGCCAAAGCGATGCTGGCAGGAGCCGGATTTGAAAACGGGTTCGAGACCACACTGCACCTGCCACCGACCTCTTATGCCCGTCGTGGGGGTGAAATCGTCGCCGCTCAACTGGCCGAGGTCGGCATCACCGCCGAGATTATCAACGTGGAATGGGCGCAATGGCTGGAGTCGGTGTTCAAAGGCAAGGAATTTGGTCTGACCATCGTCAGCCACACCGAACCGATGGATATCGGCATCTATGCCCGGCCTGACTATTACTTCCAGTATGACAGCACGGATTTTCAGGCGTTGATGGACACGCTGAACGCCACCACCGACCCCGTGGAACGCACACGTCTGCTGGGAGAGGCGCAGCGCCTGATCTCAACCGATTATGTCAACGGGTACCTGTTCCAACTCGCGAAACTGGGGGTCGCAAATGTCGGTGTTCAGGGGCTGTGGGAGAACGCGCCCACGGCCGCAATTGATCTGACGCAGATCAGTTGGTCTGAATAAAAGCACCAACCGGGGCTGCCCGGTGCGGCCCCGGCACTTCACGAGGTTTGGCTGGGTTTTGTTATGACGTTGTTTCGTGCCATTTGCCTTATCGTCTCAGCCGCTTGCCTTACATCTTTTTCCCCGGGGCAGGCTGCAGCTCAGAACGTGTTGGGAGGGCGACTGGATGCCTTGGCCGGTACACCGGAAAACCCGCTGGAGGTCGGTATCGGCATTCGCATCGACCAGATAACCAGCGTCGATCAAAAAGCCGAGAATTATGGGGCGGTCGTTGTGCTGCGGGCGGAATGGACGGATCCGTCACTGTCATTTGATCGCGAAGAACTGGGGCGCGATATCCGGGTTTTCAATCCGCCCAACCTGGCCGATCATGCAGCGGAAATCGGTGCAGTCCTGCCCGCGTTTGTCATTCACAACCAGCAATCCAACAAGTGGATACACGAAAACGCGGCCTCTTTGCGGTATGACGGGCGGGTCATCTACGTCGAGAAATCCTCGCTGACGTTACAGGCACCGCATTTTGATTTCCGAAAATATCCGTTCGACACGCAGGAGTTTCACTTTGAAGTCGTGTCCATCTTTCCGACGGAATACGTCTCTTACTATCCGTTGGAAGAATACTCGGGCCTTGGCGACCTGCTGGGCGAAGAAGAGTGGATTTTGGATAACGCCCGTTTGGAAACGTCCGAGGTCATTGGCTTATCTGGCAGGAAAAGCGATCAGGTCGCGCTTGTTTTCGAAGGTCACAGGCACCTGACCTACTATGTCATTCGGGTGTTCCTGCCGATGCTGGTTCTGATTTCGGTTGGCTGGGCCCTGTTTTTCCTGGACGAATACCGCCGCAGGATCGAGATTGCAGGCGGCAATCTGTTGGTCTTCGTCGCGTTCAACTGGGCGATCTCTGCTGATCTGCCAAAGCTTGGTTATCTGACCTTTCTGGATTTTGTTCTTCAGTGCATGTTCCTGATGACCGGAGCATTGATCGTGTTCAACGTGGCTCTGCGGAAACTTAAAGTGTCCGGAAAGGAAGGCGCAGCGCGGACGTTGGACAATTACGCGATCAAGTGGATTTACCCGCTGGGTTATGCCGCGATCGTGGCCTACGCGGTTTTTGCCTATCTTCTGGTGCCTTAGGTGCTGGACCAGCACCAGATGTGACCCTAACGTGGTGCCAATGCTCCGCTACGCCTTCAAAAGACTGATCTCATTGCTTGTCAGCCTCGCCGTCGCCTCGGTGGTCATCTTCGCGGTGATCGAGGTCGCGCCGGGTGATCCGGCGTCGTTCATGCTGGGCGTCAACGCGCAGGAGGATACGCTGACCGCGCTGCGGGCTGAACTAGGCCTCGATGGCTCTAAGGTACAGCGGTACTTCAACTGGGTCGGGGGAATGCTGGTCGGGGATTTCGGCACCTCATATACCTACCGCACCCCAGTCTCCCAGATGATCGCAGACCGGTTGTGGGTGTCGCTGCCGCTGGCACTGTATGCGCTGACCCTGTCCACATTGATCGCCTTTCCTGCCGGGATTTACGCGGCGGCCCGCCGGGGCAAACCGGGAGATCTGGCAGTGATGGGGGCTACGCAGCTTGGCATCGCCGTTCCCAATTTCTGGTTTGCGATGATGCTTGTGCTGATCTTCGCCATCAACCTGCGCTGGTTCAATGCCGGTGGGTTTGTCGGTTGGGACAACGGAGTGTTGGCAGGACTTCATTCGCTGACCTTGCCTGCTGTGGCTCTGGCCTTGCCGCAAGCAGCGATTCTGGCCCGTGTGATGCGGTCGGCGTTGCTGGACATTCTGGGCGAGGACTTTATGCGCACCGCCCGGGCCAAGGGCCTGTCCCGTCGTCAGGCCCTTTGGCGACACGGTGTGAGAAATGCGCTGATCCCGGTACTGACCATCATCGGCTTGCAATTTTCCTTCTTGTTGGCAGGGTCGATCATCATCGAACAGGTGTTCTACCTGCCGGGTCTTGGGCGGCTGGTGTTTCAGGCGATTTCGGCTCGTGATCTGATCGTGGTGGAATCAGTCGTCATGTTGCTTGTTTTTGCAGTGATCACCGTGAATTTCCTGGTTGATCTGGCCTATGCGGCCGTCGATCCAAGGCTGAGGAGCAGGGCATGAGCCGCAATCTGATCCTCGGTGCGGTGCTGTCTTCACTGGTGGTTTTGGCCGCGCTGATCTCATTCGTCTGGACGCCTTATGACCATGCGGCGCTGGACATTCCCAACAAATTGCAGCCGCCGAATGCATTGCATTGGTTCGGAACCGATCATTTCGGGCGCGACATGTTTTCGATGATCATGGTTGGTGCGCGTACGTCGATTGCGGTGGCGCTGGTGGCGGTAGGTATCGGCATGGCGCTGGGCGTTCCCCTTGGTCTGACGGCAGCTGCGCGCAAAGGATCCTGGCTGGATGAGGTGATCATGCGTGGAAACGATCTGGTCTTCGCCTTCCCTTCGCTGGTCATCGCGATCCTGATCACTGCCGTGTTCGGTGCCGGTGCGATCAATGCCATCATTGCCATCGGCATTTTCAATATCCCCGTCTTCGCCCGCATCACCCGCGGGGCCGCCCTTTCGCTATGGGAGCGTGAGTTCATCCTCGCCGCCCGCGTATCCGGAAAAGGCGCGGCGCGAATCTCAGCCGAACACATCCTGCCCAATGTTGCCAACCTGCTGATTGTGCAGGGCACCATCCAGTTCAGCTTGGGTATTTTGGCCGAGGCGGGCCTGTCTTACGTCGGTCTGGGCGCACAGCCCCCGACACCCAGCTGGGGTCGGATGCTGGCAGATGCGCAGACAATGGTCAGTTTTGCCCCGCATTTGGCTCTGATTCCGGGCTTGGCGATCATCGTCACGGTGCTGGGTTTGAACCTGTTGGGTGATGGTCTGCGCGACTGGCTGGATCCTCGGATCAGGGTGGCGCGGGCATGAGTTTGTTGCAGATCGAAAACCTGTCGCTGACGATCCATGGGACACCGATCCTGAAACAGGTCAACCTGTCGATCGATCCCGGTCAGATCGTGGCCGTCACGGGTGAAAGTGGTTCAGGTAAGTCAATGACCGCATTGGCGGTGATGCAGCTTTTGCCGAACGGAGCAGAGGCGGACGGAGCGATCCAACTGGACGGTGACGACCTGTTGACCCGGTCAGAGGTCGAGATGTGCGCGTTGCGCGGTGCGTCCATTGGGATGGTGTTTCAGGAACCGATGACGGCGCTGAATCCTGTAAAAACCATCGGTGATCAGGTGATGGAGACCATCCTGATTCATAAGGCGATGCCACCGGTCCAGGCCCGTGCTCGTGCCGCAGACGTGTTGACCCGCGTAGGCCTGCCACCAGATCGGTTCCCTTTGACTCGCTATCCGCATGAGTTGTCCGGCGGGCAGCGTCAGCGTGTGGTGATCGCCATGGCCATTGCCCTGCGCCCCAAATTGTTGATCGCGGATGAGCCCACCACGGCGCTGGATGTCACCACGCAGGCGCAGATTCTCGATCTGCTCACGGGGCTGGTGCGCGAGTATGACATGGGCCTGCTGATGATCACCCATGATCTGGCCGTGGTGGCCGATATGGCGGACCAGATCACCGTCATGCGCCATGGTGAAGTGGTCGAGAGCGGGGCGACCAAACATCTGCTGCACAACATTCAGCACCCCTATACCCGCATGTTGTTCGAGGCCTCTGGCCATCAGGTCACGCTGCCTGAGCCTGCGCACCCTCGACCCTTGCTAGAGGTAAGTCAGGTTGTCCGGGACTACCGTCTGCCCCGCAAAGGCTTGCTGGATGCGCCGCGTCATCACCGGGCGGTGGACGGGGTTAGTTTTACCCTGAACCAGGGGGAACGGCTGGGGTTGGTGGGTGAATCCGGATGTGGAAAATCGACCCTAACACGAGCGATATTAGGCTTGGAAGAGGTGCAAGCCGGTCAAATCCTCCTGGACGGTCAGCCTGTTTTCACCGGCCACAAAGCCAACCTTGCAGTGCGCCGAAAGATGCAGGTGGTGTTTCAGGACCCCTACGGCAGCTTCAACCCCCGCCATCGTGTCGCGCGCCTGATCACTGAACCTTTCCATTTGCTGGAAACTCCTCCGACCGGATCAGAACGGCAGGATCGGATCGCCGAGATGCTGACGGCAGTCGGCCTCAGCCCGGATGATGCAAACAAGTACATCCATGAGTTTTCTGGTGGGCAACGACAGCGGATCGCCATTGCCCGCGCTTTGATCATCCGACCTGAGCTGATCTTGTTTGACGAGGCCGTATCTGCCCTCGACGTTTCAGTCCGCGCCCAGATCCTCGATTTGCTGGCCGAACTGTGTGAGGCCTATGACCTGACCTATCTGTTCATTAGCCATGATCTGAGTGTCGTGCGTACGATCACCGACCGCGTATTGGTGATGCAATCCGGCCGGATCGTGGAGCAGGGCGAGACCGAACAGGTGTTTGAAGACCCGCAACACCCATACACGCAAACCCTGATAGCCGCCGCGCCCCGATTACCAGAGATTGGGCGGATATCGGCGTAGAACCATTATTAGAGCCTGAACGGAGGCGCAAATGACTCAGAAGATTTGGTTTGATCCCACCTTGTGCCTGATCGGGGGACGCTGGAGCCAATCGGTTTCGAAAGACACCTTGCCTTTGATCAACCCCTCGGACGGGACCGAGATTTGTCGGATTGCCCGAGGCTCAGAGGCGGATATCGACGCCGCCGTCAAAGCCGCCCGATCCGCGTTGAACGGCGACTGGGGACGCAAAACAGCCCTCGAGCGCGGCCGTATTCTGACGCGCCTGGGCCAGCTGGTGCTGGAACGCGTGGACGATCTGGCGCAGCTTGAGGCGATGGATGTGGGCAAGCCGTTGACTCAGGCCCGGGCGGATGCGGTGGCCTTGGCGCGGTATTGCGAGTTCTACGGTGGTGCGGCGGATAAGGTGATGGGAGAGACCATTCCCTATCTCGACGGCTACACCGTCTATACCCTGCGCGAATCGCACGGGGTGACGGGCCATATCGTGCCGTGGAACTATCCGATGCAGATCATCGGGCGTTCGGTCGGTGCGGCGCTGGCCATGGGCAACGCCTGCGTTCTGAAACCTGCGGAAGAAGCCTGCCTGACCGCGTTAGCCTTTGCTCATCTGGCGCAACAGGCCGGTTTGCCAGCCGGTGCGTTGAACGTTGTGCCTGGTCTGGGGGCCGAGGCGGGCGCAGCTCTGTCAGCGCATCCGGGGGTTGACCACATCTCGTTCACCGGCTCGGTCGCCACAGGGGCTTTGGTGCAGCAGGCCGCGGGGCGCAATGTGGTGCCCGTGACATTGGAACTGGGCGGGAAATCCCCGCAACTGGTGTTTGACGATGCGGATCTGGATGCGGCGCTGCCGTTTTTGGTGAATGCGGGTATCCAGAATGCGGGGCAGACCTGTTCGGCCTCGTCCCGTATCCTGGTACAGCGAGGCGTCTATGAGCAGGTCAAGGCCCGTATGTCTGAGGCTTACGAACAACTCACGGTCGGGCCCGCGATGGACGATCTGCGCGTCGGGCCATTGATCTCGGACCGGCAGAGACAGATTGTCAGCGGCTTTCTGGAAAAAGGCGCGGACCTGACCATCGCCGCGCAGGGGCAGATTACCAAAAACGCGCCTGAGACCGGAGCTTACGTTTGCCCGACCTTGTTCGCGGACGTACCGCCAGATCACCTGCTGGCACGAGATGAGATTTTCGGCCCGATTCAGGTTCTGATCCCCTTCGACACCGAAGAACAGGCTCTAACCATAGCAAACAGCACCGAATACGGCCTTGTCGCCAGCGTCTGGACACGGGACGGCGCGCGGCAGATGCGGTTGGCAAAAGCGCTGCACTCGGGTCAGGTCTTTATCAACAACTATGGCGCAGGCGGAGGTGTAGAGCTGCCCTTTGGCGGTGTGGGGAAATCTGGCCATGGCCGCGAAAAAGGGTTTGAGGCGCTGTACGGCTTTTCACTGCTAAAGACGGTCGCCGCCTACCACGGTTAGACGATGACTTCGATCGCCTCTTGCGCGCCGACACCGAACACCTTTTTGTAGCGCTCGATCTGATCTTTCGGACCCATCGCCTTTTCCGGGTTGTCCGACAGTTTCACCGTCGGGCGCCCATTGGCGGATACTGCTTTGCAGACCAATGAGAACGGCGCCAGCGCGTCATTGGGAACAAGCCCGCGAAAATCATTGGTCAGCAAAGTCCCCCAACCGAAGGAAATATTGGCTCGACCTGCGAACTGAGCGTGCAGTTCCTGAATCTTTTCGACGTCCAACCCGTCCGAGAAGATGATCCGTTTCTGTGTCGGATCTTCGCCGCGCGCGTTCCACCAATCGATTGCCACCTCAGCTGCAGTTGCCGGATCTCCGCTGTCGACGCGAATACCGGTCCATCCCGCCAGCCAGTCGGGTGCGTTGTCCAGGAACCCTTTGGTGCCGTATGTATCGGGCAGGATGATGCGCAGGTTGCCGTCATGTTCGTCATGCCAGTCGCTGAGAACGTCGTAAGGGGCCTGCGCCAGTTCATCATCACTGTCGGCCAACGCGGAATAGACCATGGGCAGCTCATGCGCGTTGGTGCCGATGGCCTCAACCTCGCGCCGCATGGCGATCAGGCAGTTTGATGTGCCGGTAAAGGACCTGCCCAAGCCTTCGATCATCGCCTGCACGCACCAGTCCTGCCACAGGAAGGAATGCCGCCGTCTGGTGCCGAAATCTGCGATCCCCAATCCGTTGATCGAGCTGAGTTTCTCGATCTTCTCCCACACGCGTGTCATCGCGCGGGCATAAAGCACCTGCAACTCAAACCGGCGCATGTCGTTCAGCACCGCGCGTGAGCGTAGCTCCATCAGCACCGCCAGCGCGGGGATTTCCCACAGCATCACCTCGTGCCATTTGCCTTCGAAGGTCAGTTCGTATTGATCCCCTTTGCGTTCAAGGTGATAGGGCGGCAGGCGCAGATTCTCGAACCATTCCATGAAATCAGAGCGAAACATCTGACGTTTGCCGTAGAACATGTTGCCACGCAGCCAGGTGCTTTCCCCCCGGCTGAGGCTGAGCGAGCGGATATGATCCAACTGTTCCCGGAGCTCGCCTTCATCGATCAAATGAGCCAAAGGCACGTGATTCGACCGGTTGATCAGTGAAAACACCACATCTGTTTGAGGCTTGTTTCGAAACACTGACTGGCACATCAGCAGTTTGTAGAAATCTGTGTCGATTAAAGACCGGACAATCGGGTCAATCTTCCATTTGTGATTGTATACACGGGTCGCGATGTCGACCATGGGGAACTCCTGCGATTTCCGTAGTTAGATCAATCGACAACGGGAATGGCAAGAGTCGCTGATTTGGTGACAATGCCAGTATGACGACACAATACGGGCATATTGTGCATTGTTTTTACCGGTTAGTGAAAAGAGGGGATGGAAAGACGGAACTGAGTTTGTGAATGGGTCTCGAGTACGATTTTGATATTGTTAACGTAGCACTGAACGAAATTGACCCCGAAAAGCTGGGGTCAGACTCTGATGTGGAACGCCAGGTGTGTGCGGTGTTCCGAGATATCAGAACCGCCGATGCGTTACGGGGAACATCGCCGAAAATCCGCAAGATTTTCCAGGATGCCGGGTTTAGCCTCGAGTCGCGCAACAGCGGCATCGTGCCTGGTGTGTTTCCTGCCGAAGATCAGACGGATCGGGTGCGAATTCTGCGTTTGCTGTTTGAAAACATCAAATCCCGTGGGGTTAAGGGTGAGTACAGCGGCGAATTCAACATGTGGGATTTCCTGCATTATGTCCGGACAGCGCAACCCATGGCCGGGATCGTGCGCAGCCGACCGGTGCGTAAAGCGCCACCGCAGCCCAGTCAGCCAAGTCAAAATCGCCGCACTGTTCCGGGGCGCATAGGGCTTGCGTTGGGAGTTGCGGTTGTATTGTTCGTAATGATCAAGCTGCTGGCCGCTGCGGGCGCGACGCCCTAGGTCAACGTAACGCCAGCGTCGCGCATTGCCTGTTCTGCCACCGCCAAGGAGCCGTCCATGTCAATCGCGCGGCAGGCGTCCATGCGAACCGTGACATCAAACCCCAAACGGGCGGCATCCACAGCCGAGTAGTGAACGCAGAAATCGGTCGCCAAACCAACCAGTGTCAACCGGTCGATGCAACGGGTATCCAAATAGCCTTTCAGACCCGTGGGTGTCTGGTGGTCGTTTTCGAAAAACGCTGAGTAACTGTCGATGGCACTGCGAAACCCTTTTCGCAGGATCAGATCGCCGTCGGTGCGCAGTTCGGGATGAAAACTGGCCCCCTGCGTACCCTGAACGCAGTGGTCTGGCCACAGAACCTGCGGCCCATAGGGCATGTCGATCAGTTCGAACGGGTTTTTGCCGTCATGAGAGCTCGCGAACGAAGAATGCCCTGCGGGGTGCCAGTCCTGCGTCAGGATCACCGCGTCGAATTCATTCATCATGGCATTGATCGGGGCGACGATTTCGTCGCCTCCGGACACAGCCAATGCGCCACCGGGGCAGAAGTCGTTCTGAACGTCGATTACGAGCAGGGCATGGGTCATGGCGGCCTCCTTTAACTGCTTAATCGGTAGGCGGCAGGGCGCGGGGCGTCAATGCAATCCCTTGCGACTCTGGGTCTGCGGGGGTAGATCGCGCATATGTACACAATCGCTGCCCTGTATCACTTTACCCGTTTCCCGGACCCTGCCGCGCTGCGCGACCCGTTGTTGGAACTGTGCCGTGCGCAGTCTGTCACCGGTACTCTGCTGTTGGCGCACGAAGGGATCAACGGCACCGTCGCAGGCCCGCGTGCAGGGATCGATGCGGTGCTGGCGCATATCCGGGCCTTGCCGGGCTGCGCGGATCTGGAGTGGAAAGAGGCGACCGCAGACCATCCGCCTTTCGGCAAAATGAAGGTGCGGCTGAAGAAAGAGATCGTGACCATGGGCCAGCCGGATGTCGATCCGCGCGCCCGTGTCGGCAACTATGTCGAGCCGCAGGACTGGAATGATCTGATCCGTTCTGACGATGTTGTGTTGATCGATACCCGCAACGATTACGAAGTGGCGATTGGCACATTTGAAGGCGCAATAGACCCTGAAACGGCCAGTTTCCGCGATTTTCCTGCCTGGTGGGAAGACAACAAGGACCGTTTTCGCAACAAGCGCGTCGCCATGTTCTGCACCGGCGGTATTCGGTGCGAGAAATCCACCAACTACCTGCTGGGGCAGGGGGTCGAGGACGTCTATCACCTCAAGGGCGGTATATTGCGGTACCTCGAAGAAATGCCAGCTGAAGACAGTTCGTGGCAGGGCGAATGTTTTGTGTTCGACAATCGCGTCTCGGTTGGTCACGGTCTTGTCGAAGGGCCGCACAAGCTCTGCCATGGCTGCCGTCGTCCGATCCTGCCCGAAGACATGAAACGCCCGCAATACGAACATGGCGTGTCCTGTCACCAATGCATCGACGAAACCTCGGATGCCGACAAGATGCGCTTTCGCGAGCGGCAAAAGCAGATCGTGCTTGCGCGCGAACGGGGTGAGGCGCATTTGCGGCAGGATTGAATTCGGGTTGCAGGTTGTTGCCTTAGATCGGATGATCCTAAGCAGGCCCGTCTGAAAGAGCACGCATGCACCGCGAACCCACAACTCTGTCTGAATGGAAATCGACCCTGCTGGCAGCGTTGGGGCTGATTCTAGCAAGCTTCCTGGCCTGGTACGGCCTGTCCCGCCTGAACGAGGCGACCGCTGGCGACACGATAGGCACCGTCGCTTCGATAGGGCTCTTGATCTGGTTGGCGTCGCAGTCCTGGTATTACATGACGCAGGTGAAATCGCCCCGCAGGCTTTTGTTCCTGATGGGGGTGTCGTTCATTCAGGTCGTCCCATTCCTGTTCGCCGCCGTCTATGGGGCCTTTGGGTACAACGACCACTGCGTTATCGGTGCGCAGGGTCCGGGGGATATCCTGTATTTTTCCTATGTCACCTTCACCACTGTCGGATATGGCGACATGTCCCCAACCGGTTTGTGCCGTGGGCTCGCCGTGTCCGAGGCTGTGACGGGGTACATCCTGCTGGGCTTGTTCGTAGCGGCAGCAGTCGCGCTCTATGCCCGCAATCACAATCAGGAACGACCCTAACTAGGCTCTATTTATTGTAATCGATCCAGCGCGACATCATTTTCTTGTCGCGAAAACACTCAGATGGGATCGGGCGGCGTTTGCTGCGTGAAATCCGCTCGGCAAACGCGACTTGTTTTCCCGTCGGGTAATTGTCGAACTGCGAGGTCCCGCGTGGTTTGTGCGCTGAAATCCAGTCAGACAACAGCCGCCGGTCGCGCTGCGCTTCGACCGGAATCTCAAGGGCTGACTTCTCGGCAATCGCACGCGCATACCGCATTTGCCGGTCGGTCACCGGCAGCAGGTGGTAGTCGTTATTCGGCCCGTTCAGGGCAGCGTGACGTGTTTGCTGGGCCATCAGTTTGTCCTCTGACTATGTAGAACATAAATAGAACATTAACCGAAAATTTCAAGGTTTGAGGGGCCTGGCAGGCGTAAACCCGCTCTCCTGACGATTTTATTGACTGGTCAGTCAATAACCGCTAGGCCGATTTTCAACAGACCAATTGCCCCGTCCAAACGGGTGCGAAAGAAAAGGACACGGTATGAAGTTTCAGCCAAAGGCCAGCCATTTCATTGACGGCGAGTATGTCGAAGACACCAACGGCGCAGCCATTGACGTGATCTACCCCGCAACAGGAGAGGTGATCGCGCGACTTCATTCCGCAACACCGTCGATCCTAGATAAGGCTCTAAACAGCGCAAAAAGGGCTCAAGCAAATTGGGCGGCACTGTCAGGCACGGAGCGTGGCCGCATTCTGCGCCGCGCGGCCGATATCATGCGGGAACGCAACTACGAGCTGTCAGTTCTGGAAACCCATGACACCGGCAAGCCGATTCAGGAAACGACCGTGGCGGATGCTACCTCGGGCGCGGATGCGCTGGAGTATTTCGGAGGTTTGACGGCTTCACTGACAGGTGAGCATATCCCGCTGGGTGGTGGCGATTTCGTCTATACAATCCGAGAGGCGCTGGGCGTCTGCGTCGGAATCGGAGCCTGGAACTATCCCACTCAGATTGCCTGCTGGAAAGGTGCCCCGGCGCTGGCTTGCGGCAATACTATGGTGTTCAAACCCTCTGAAACCACACCCCTTTCAGCGCTGAAAGTTGCCGAGATTCTGGTCGAGGCCGGAGCACCCAAAGGCGTTTACAACGTGATCCAGGGCTACGGCGATGTAGGCGCATCGCTTGTGACCGATGCTCGTGTGGCCAAGGTCTCACTGACTGGTTCTGTTCCGACGGGCCGCATAGTCTATGCCGCGGCTGCGGATGGGATGAAGCACGTGACCATGGAACTGGGCGGCAAATCTCCGATGATCGTCTTTGACGATGCCGACATCGAAAACGCGGTTTCGGGCGCGATTTTGGGCAACTTTTATTCATCGGGTCAGGTTTGTTCCAATGGCACCCGCGTCTTTGTGCAGAAAGGCATCAAAGAGGCCTTCTTGAAGCGCCTGTCAGAACGTCTTGCAAACGCAAAAATAGGCGACCCGATGGATGAAGATGTCAGCTTTGGTCCGATGGTCAGCGAGAACCAGATGAACATCGCGCTTGGGTACATCGAAAAGGGCAAAGCGGAAGGTGCGCGACTGGTCTATGGCGGCGAGCGGATCGACGGTGATGGGTTCTACATGCAGCCCACCGTCTTTGCGGATGTCACTGACGACATGACCATCGCGCGCGAGGAAATCTTTGGCCCGGTCATGTCGGTACTGGATTTCGAGACAGAAGAAGAGGTAATGACCCGTGCCAACGACACCGAATTCGGTCTGGCCGCGGGCGTTTTCACCAATGACCTGACCCGTGCACATCGTGTCGTGGCCGGGTTCGAGGCGGGGACCTGTTACATCAACACCTACAATCTCGCCCCGGTTGAAGCGCCGTTTGGCGGGTCGAAAATGTCCGGTGTCGGACGAGAGAATTCGAAACTGGCGATCAACCACTTCTCGGAAATGAAAACTGTTTATGTCTCGATGAACGATGTCGAGGCACCGTATTGACGGCAATGACAAGCGTCATCCTGGATTGAGATCTCTGTTCCCGGCGATGTGTGTCGGGAACAGATTTTTGCCCATCTCAATCTGTGACCAGTTTTCCCTTTTGTGTGACGCAAGGACCCGCGCGCGAGGAGACAGACGCACGAGGTCCAAACACCAGAATGGGTTTATGTTCCTGAACATCCCACTCTGACCCGGTGACCCCGTTCAACTCTGATTGTTCTGGTCGCCGCTTTTTTTCGAAACAGGTGAAACGCCCAATGCCAAAGTTGATTGGTTTGAAGCTGTTTTTGCACGCGCCAGGTTCCGAACGCATCCGCATAGATGTTTCCAACCAACCAGATATCAGTGCAAAATTCTGATCTTGCCGCAACCGGGAAGCGTTTTTTCTTGCCTTCCAAAGCCCGAACAATCACGACACACATCACTCTATCCCAACAGCGTTCAATAGTTCTGCAACTCTTTGGTGCGTGATCTGGCTGTCCTGCAACAGATTTTCCGCATCCGTCAGCGGTTTTTCCGGCAACCGGATTGGCAAGGTCGAAAGAGCTTCAGTGACTCGATTCAATGTTGCGTATTTTCCGTTCGCAGGTTCGAGCCGCTCCTCCGACAGTCCGGCCAGCCAGAAGTAACGGTTCGCCGCCTCGCCTTGACCAAGGCTTCGCAACAAGTCACCGGCAGCACCCAAATCTTCCGCTATGCCCATGGCTTGCGCTCGTAGGGCAGTTGCATCCTCCGAGTCATCCTCGGCCAGTTCCAAAATGGCTTGATGAGGCCTCCCCGACAGCAAAGCCGCCCGAGCGCGCAAACGCGCCCGGTCCGATCGCCGCGTCTGATCCTGCGGTCTGTTTGCCAGCTCAAAGGCCTGCGCAGCAAATCCAAGCGCAGCAAGGCGGTCGGCCAGTGCAATAGCAGTATCCGTTGTCAGCACAACAGCCATTTCTGGCTGCATCATCTCCAGTGTTTGGCGCAGAAAAACTATGTCGTTCGATCTTTCGGAAAGCAGTTGCAGATGGCGATTTATGGCACCCGCACTGTCCGGGCCGTCGGGTAGATCATTGATTAAGTTGAACGCGCGGTCGAACTCCTGACTCAGGCTCAGAGCGATTGCATGGGCGCGGGCCGTCATCGGACCCAGGTCCGAGCGTCTGAACTCGACCGCGTAAGATGCCGCCAAATCAAGCTCTTGAGAGGAAACCGTCTTGCGTTCGGACCATCGTTTCTCGACCAGACGCGCTAAAGCTAACGGAGCTTCTGTCGCGGCCTCGGTCGAAGAAATAACCTCGGTCAGCAATTTTTCTTCACGTGAACTGTCACCTTCTGCTGCGGCCACGCTGGCCTTGGCTTGCGCAACGCCTGGCGTTGGTTCCGGTTCGATTCGGTCGATCGAACGTATGACCCTTCGCGCGGCCTCAAGTTCCTGTGCGTTCACCAATAAATCCGAAAGCCGCGTTCCAAGCTGGCGGCGAAGGTGGACTGGCAGTCTCGCATAGGCTTGCTCGATAGCTTCAACATCCGCGTCGGATGCAAGTTCCTGGTCTGACAACGCAGCCCAAAGCGCAGCGTCGCTGTCGCACCGTTGCAGGTCACGGAACGGGTTTGAGGAGAGCATCGGTCTTTCATCAACAACCCGCGCAATCGCCGCAATCCGGTCGGCGTCATCTGGCGTTGTTTCCAACAGGCTCAACATAGCCAGCGCCTCGGCCCCAAAGCCGTGAATAGTGTAGAGCTTCGCAAGTTGCAGCGCGGTTTCTTCGTCTAGTTTGTCAAATTCCTTATACAGCCCCTTGCGAAGAGCGGACACCTGTTCAGGAAAAGACGGTTCTCCGGACCAGGACGCAAAGTCCAGCTCGGCGGTCGGGATGCAGGCAGGCCTGCCGTTGATTTGCTGCAATTCTGCGTTCAGAACGCCCGACAAATCGTCCAGAACCGTGGTTAGACGCACGTTGGAAGTCAACCCGGGTGGGATGGTTGTGAGATCGGGCGCGACGGTGGTGCGCGGCCCGACGGGCGCCAAATTCAGGTCCAACAGCTTTCGATCACTTCCTTGCAAAAGTCGGGTTGACAGCTGGTCCTTTATTTCCTGCTCTTTCATGGTGAGAAGCGGCAGATCCAATCCCGTTCCTGCGGGTGGTTTCGTGTCCTGAGCCGTTTTTCGGCTTTGCGGTGGCGGTATATCCTCCAGAAGTGGCGGCAATTCTACTTCTGGTGCTATGTCCAGAACGATCATCGAATCTCTGAACCGGAAAGCGGAGGCCGCACAGTCACATCCGAACTCCATCTCCAGCGCAGAACCGGGTTGATCCTGTGACAATGAGGTCAGACGATTCGTGGTCAAACGCCTGAAAACCGAGTTGGTCAGAAACGTCACCACATCCAAGTCAATTGTGAGGCTTGCGCCGTTCTTGCGGTGTGCCAGCGCCCAGCCCGTATCCGGTGGTACGTTGAAAACCAGACGTGTGTATCCGTCATGCTCACCGGATCGTACGGTCACACCCTCAGAGGCAGCCGTTGTTGCTGCCGCGACCAAAGCCGCGACCAGAAATCCGCTACGTTTCATGCCGCAGCCTGCTTGAGTTCTTTCAGGGCGTCTTCCAGCTCGGAAAAGCCGGGACGGTTATGAGTTGGAGTATTCTGGCGCCCGACCTCAATGCACATGGCGGCATTGTGATTATGCAGATTGGCAACCAGAACTTCCTTGATCAGTTGATAAAAGTGGTTGTCTTCTTCAACCACGGTTTTCAGCTTGCCTGCGAAGGGACCAACCAGGCCATAGGCCAGAAAAACGCCCAGAAACGTGCCCACCAGGGCACCACCGATCAATTTACCCAAAACTTCGGGTGGCTGATCGATCGATCCCATCGTTTTGATCACCCCCAGAACCGCCGCAACGATCCCCAATGCGGGTAGCCCGTCTGCCACCGTTTGCAGCGCATGGCTAGAGTGCATGGCATGATGAAAATTCGCCTCCATCCGCTTTTCCAGAACCTCTTCAACCTGATGTGGATCGTCGTAATTCATTGCAGCGGACCGCATTGTATCGCAAATCAGGTCGATGGCTTCCTTGTCGGCCTGAATCTTGGGATAGGCGGCAAACAGACTGGAGTTTTCGGGGTCTTCGATGTGCTGTTCGACCTCCACCGGATTGGCGCGGGCAATTCGGATCAGCGAAAAAAGCAGACACAGCAAATCGCGATAGTCTTCGGGTTTCCATTTCGGGCCCTTGAACACTTTCCCCATGTCTTTGATCGTATGCTTCACGCCACCCATGTCATTGCTGATCAGAAAGGCGCCGACGGCAGCACCACCGATCATCATCATTTCGAAAGGAAGCGATTTCAAAATGATGGTCATCTTGCCGCCCGCAGCCAGATAGCCACCAAAGACCATCACGAAAATGACGACGATTCCAACAATTCCAATCATTTGAGATCTCCGGCTATGTTGTTCGCAATTCTGGGATACACCGGCGGCTATTCCTGTGGGGCCGAAGCGTTGCGGCCTGCCATGACAACGCTGACCGTATAGGCCGCTTCGGGACTGAGGCCGGCCAAAACCCCGGCCGCCGCGTCCGGGGGCATGCGCGCCAAGAACCCCGCCGCAAAGGTCGGATCCATGGTTTCAAACAGTGCTGCTGCGTCTTTTGGCTTCATGTTCTGATAGACATCTGTCAGACGCGTCAGATCATTCTCGGCGGCTTTGTCTGCCACCGCCAAAGTGGCCCGAAGGGAGTCTTCCGCCTCTCTGAGGGCAGTCAGGCGCGTTTCGATCGCGTGCCTCGCGATCTCAATCGCTTTTTCCTGCTCGCGCAAAGCATCTTCTTTCTGTTTGACGCGTTTCTCACGGCGCAAAAGCTCGGTCAGCACGACCTGTACGTCGCGTGTGTCTGACCTGGCTGGCAAGTTGTCCGAGGCTTCGGGATCCGCAGGTTTGGCTAGCGCAGGGCCTGCCTCTAATCCAACCCGAATGGCGGCCGAACCAATCATCAACAAGGAAATCATCGCAAGGACGCCACCACGCGGGCGCGCTTTTTGCCTGTTACCTTGCGCGCGGCTCATACCTGAGCCTCGCTTTGCTTACGGTCATGCCTGAAGAACATCAGCCCCTCTGGCGCTTTGGGTTGTTCTTCCTTTGTCTCGGAAGCGACTGGTTCCGCCGTTTCAGGGCTCTCCTCCGGATCGGCTCCCTTTTTCTCATCAGGCTGCGCGACGTCGGGGGGCGAAACCGCATCTTTGGAATCCGCCGAATCTTTTTCGGGAACAAGGTCATGCATGGACGCCATCATAAGCTCCAGCCGCTGCGCCACGGTTTCAGCCCGCTGTGTCAGTGCCTTTAGCTGATCCCCTGATTGGTCAGAGGCACTCCGTGCGCTGTCCAATGATTTCTTCAGTTCTTCCGCCTGGGTCGACAGCACGGCCACTGCGCCGCCAACGCCTTTTTCAAGGTCTGTAAAACGTCTGAGGCGTCGTGACAGCACGAAGCAGTACAGCCCCGCACCCAGCGCGCCCGCGACCAGCAAGATATCTGCAATCAGCTCCAATTCCGCCTCCTAGTTCAGCACAAATTCCATCACAAGCACGTCGCGAACGCGCCCTGCGCCAACGACAATCTCAATGCGCCGCAGCAAGTGGCCCCGGATGCGCATCAACGCCAGCGAATCCTCAAGATCCCTGAGTTCGACGGCCCGCAGGTATCCGTTCAGAACATCCATGATTCGTGGCAGCATTTTTTCCACATCAGCTATGTACGGTGCGTTAACTTCGAGCTGAGCGTGAAACTTCAGGTGCCGCGATCCGCCTGAATTCACCTGTACGACAACAGATGGCAAATCGACGAAACCGACATCGGCCAAGGCTTTGGCAGGTTTTTCTTTTTCGGCGTCAATACTTGCCTCTTTCGTGGCTTTACCGCCCAAAGGAAGCAACCCGGACGAGGTCAGGAAATACCCACCTGCAGCACCGGAGATGGCCAGAATCAGCCCCACGATCCAACCTTTTTTTCCTTTTTTATCAGGCGCCTCCGCCTGTTCTGCCGTTGCGTCGGTCATGACGTCCTCATTCATCCGTTCTGCTCCGTCATAACCTTGCAGGGACTAACCGATTGTTAAGGGCAATCGTCCAAACAGGGGGTACGCCGGGCAGAATGTCGGCGAGTCGGAGGTGAGCGTGCAGCAGATCGGAACTGTCTGGGCAAGTTTGGACAGGCGTAAACAAGTTATCGTCGCCGGTGCGGTTGTGCTGGTGTTTTTAGGGATCCTCGGGATGTCGCGTCTTGTGACGGCTCCGTCCATGACGCTGCTTTATGCAGGTCTGGAAAACGGTGCCGCCGGGGATATCGTGCGTGCGCTGGATCAGCGCGGTGTGGCGTATGAGATTCGCGGCGGATCGATTTATGTGCCCGGTACGCAGCGCGATGAATTGCGGATGACACTGGCAAGTGAGGGCCTGCCCGCAAACGGCAACAAAGGCTACGAACTGCTTGATTCCCTAAGCGGGTTCGGCACCACGTCTCAGATGTTCGATGCCGCCTATTGGCGCGCGAAAGAGGGGGAGCTGGCGCGGACAATTGTTGGCAACCCGCATGTCAGCCAGGCGCGTGTTCATATTGCAAACGGCTCTGCCAATCCGTTTCAACGCAGTTTGGCGCCAACGGCCTCGGTTTATCTTGTGCCCTCGGGGGCGGACATTACGGGCGATCAGGCCAAGGCTATCCGATTCCTTGTTGCCTCGGCCGTCAGCGGGCTGATGCCGGAACACGTGACGGTGGTCGATTCGAACGGCGCTGTGATCGGCGGGCAGGATACCGCTGTGGCCGCGGATACAGCAGATGATAAGTCGCGCCAGTTGCGAGAACGCGTTCTGCGTCTGGTCGAAGCGCGAGTCGGCACCGGTAACGCTGTCGTCGAAGTCAGCGTGGATACCGAGACCAAGACCGAATCCATTCGCGAGCGGCGCTTTGACCCCAAAGGTCGGGTGGCGATCAGCACGGATGTCGAAGAACGTTCGGACAGTGCTCGCAATCAGTCATCGGATGTCACGGTGGCATCGAACTTGCCCGATGGTGACGGGGCGGGTGGAGACGAATCAAACTCGACCGCCACCCAGACTCGGGAGCGGGTGAATTACGAAGTTTCTGAGACCGAACTGGAGGTGCATACAGCCCCAGGTGCGATCAAACGCCTGACGGTTGCAGTTCTGGTCAACGGAACGCGAACGGTGGATGCCTCAGGGTCCGAAACGTTTGCACCCTTGCCTCAGGAAGAACTGGCCGCGCTTGAAGAGCTTGTGGCATCAGCGGTGGGCTACAACGAAGCGCGTGGCGACGTTATCACTTTGAAATCCTTGAACTTACCTGCAGTTGAGCCGCAGGGTACGGTGGTTTCGTCATCTCTCTGGCGGAACATTCATCTGGACGCCATGTCCTTGATTCAAATGGCTGTTCTGGCTCTCGTCTCACTGGTTCTGGCGTTGTTCGTGATCAGGCCGATCCTGATGAAACCAGCATCGGCTCAGGCGCTGTTGCCCGCTGCGGACGGTGCAGAGGCCGGGTCTTCGGCCCTGACCGGAGAAATCGCTGCAGATGAAACGTCCGAATTCGCGCCCCTGACTGTTGAAAGCAGTGTTCCGGTGATTGGCTCGAACGCGACAGAAGATCCGGTCGACCGGCTGCGTGCCATGATCGGTGACAAGCAGGAAGAGACTGTCGAGATTCTGCGCAGCTGGCTTGAAGAAGGCGAGGAGAGGGTGTGATGTCGATTGCCCATCTGCTTGAGGATTTCACCACACAGGCCGGCACAGGGCCCGTTCTTCTTCTGGATGAGGATACGCTGGAAGAACAACGGCTCGCTGCTTTTGAAGACGGCTATGGGGCGGGGTGGGAAGACGCATCACAGGCGCAGGAACAAAGCCGCGGTCAGGTTTCGGCCGAATTGGCCCGATCGCTGGAGGATATGTCCTTCACCTATCACGAGGCGATCACCCGCATGACGTTGTCTCTGGAACCCATGTTCGACAGTTTGGTTCAGACCGTTCTGCCCGAGATGGCCGAGCGGGGACTGGCTCCCCGCCTTGTCGAACAACTCTGCGAGATGGCGCGTTCGCAGGTGGAACAGCCGATGCAGATTATGGTGCCGTCAGGATGCGCCAAGGACGTTGCTGCGCTGTTACCGCCAAACATGCATTCCACCCCTCAGGTCATCGAACACCCTGAGTTAGAGCCTGGTCAGGCGCGCCTTCAGGTTGGCACAAACCGGCGCGAAGTGGATTGCAGCGGTTTGCTGGCCGCCATCGAACAGATCTTTGACGCTTATGTCTTTGAGGCAAGAAAGGCTTTGTCCAATGAATGACACTCAAATCCCGAAACCCGAAAAACCCAACCCGTTCGACTCGGTCCCGATTGAAGTGACCGTCTCGGTGGGGCGCGCGCGCCCGCTGATCCGGGACCTGTTGAACATGGGGGAAAACGCGGTGCTGACGTTAGACAAGCGCATCGAAGACCCGGTTGACCTCTTTGTCGGGGATCAATTGGTGGCCCGCGGTCTGCTCGAGGAAATGGAAGGTGATCAGGCGGGGCAACTTGCGGTGCGCCTGACCGAGATTGCCGATCTGCAAAACGGAATCGGTTGATGCGCCATGTGCTCTGGTTGGCTCTGGTGGTCGTGCTGACGCCATCATTGGCCGCTGCTCAGGATGTGACCTTGTCGTTGGGCGAGGGCGGATCGATATCTGCCCGGACAATCCAATTGATATTGCTGATCACGGTGCTGAGCATCGCTCCTGGGTTGGCCATCATGATCACCTGTTTTCCGTTTCTGATCACCGTTCTGTCCATCCTGCGGCAGGGCATTGGTCTGCAACAATCACCACCCAATATGCTGTTGGTCAGTCTGGCGCTGTTTTTGACCTATTTCATCATGGACCCGGTTTTCACCGAGGCGTGGAATTCCGGCATACGCCCGATGATGGAAGAAACGATGGACGTCGAACCGGCACTGGAACGCGCGTTGGAGCCGTTTCGTGCCTTCATGGCGGCCCGGCTGGATACGGACACGTTCTATGCCATGGCAGCATTGCGGCCGGGTGGGGATGCGATGGAATTGTCGGCGCAGGCACCGCTTTCGGTTTTGATGCCGTCATTCATGCTGTCGGAAATCGCGCGGGCGTTTCAGATCGGGTTTCTGATTTTCCTGCCGTTTCTGATCATCGATCTAGTGGTCGCGGCGGTGCTGATGTCGATGGGCATGATGATGGTGCCACCGGCAATTGTATCCTTGCCGTTCAAACTGGCGTTTTTTGTGATTGCTGATGGATGGGCGTTGATCGCAGGTGCATTGGTGCGCAGCTACATGCCGTGACATCGGCGTCAACGAACGACCACCCAATGAAAAGGGGCCGGATCATACCGGCCCCTGACTATCACCTGACGGGTTTGCTGTAGCTGTAACACGTCTGCCCGGGAACCAGATCAGCCTGTCTTTTTCAGGTCCTTGATCAATTGATTCAGGTTTCCTTTGCGGGCATCCAGCATCGCCCCGATTTCGGTACGCTCGGTCAACAACAGGTTCACGCCCTCGATAAACATGTTGTAGAACTTGTCGCGCCCCGATTTGTCCGAGACCAGAAAGGTCACGTCAAACGGGGACGAGCCACGCAGTTTGACCTTTGTGCGCACTTCGTACCCGGCCTTGATCTTGCGAGCGTCACGTACATTGACCTCGCCGCCGATGAACTCACGGAAGCGGCGGCCATATTTTCGCGAGATATAGCTTTGAAACGCTTTGGTGAATTGTCTTAGCTGCGCAGGACTGGCGGTGCGGGCATCCGCGCCCAATGCATATCGTGCCATGATCGGCACATCGGCATATTGCACAAAGATTTTCTCGAAATCGCGCAGCATCGCCTTTTCCGATTTGCCCGAGGCGATCACCCGATTGATATCGGCAACGACGCTGTTGACCAGCGCCTTGGCCGCGGCTTCGGTCTGAGCCAAAACGGGCGCAGGCAATACCGCCAGGGCCAGGCCTGCTGCGATGAAATGGCGGCGGTTCAACTGGTTATTCTGCATAGGGGTCCTCGTAGGGGTCTAGATAGGGGTCCCTGACCGGGTCGGTCCCGGTTTCGGCATAGGGGTCAGAATACAAGTCCAGATAGGCGTCTTCATCATCTCTTGCCAGTTCAAAGCGGCGATTTTGCAGGAAGATCAGGCGTGCTTGCGCGTAACTGTCTGCGCTTTCATAAAGAATCGAATCGACCGTGTCCGAAAACCGCCCGCGATCACCCATGCGGCGCACGATTTCTGCGTAAACACCCAGATTGTCGGCCGGTCTCGTCGGAGAGAAGTTGATCGGGTTCGAGAACAGGTTGACCACCACCCCAATCGCATCCCGCTGGGTCGACGGGCCATAGAAAGGCAGTTCAATATAGGCGCCTTCCCCCACGCCCCAAACGTGCAGGGTCTCGCCGAAGTCCGTGTCAACCGGTGGCAGGTTCAACTCATCAGCGGGCGAAGACAGGCCAAACCCGCCCACTGTCATGTTGATCACGAAGCGCAGCAGCGCATTGCCCATCTGTTTCGGGTTGCCCTGAAGCAGGTAATCGACCGCCTGTCCGGGGAGCGAGATGTTTTCGGCAAAGGTGCTGAAACTGGTGACCATGGGATCGGGGACGATCTTAACATAGCCTTTTGAGGCGGGTCGGAACAGAAACCGGTCTACGCCCAGATTGAACTTGTGGATCGCGCGGTTGTTTCTTTCGTATGGATCGAACACCTCGCTGCGCGAAGTCTGTTCAGGTGGCCGTGTCGCGCAGGCGGACAGAACGACCATGAGTGACAATACAACAAGGTGCTTCAGGCGAAATCTGCTCGACACGATCTTTGATTCTCCCAAATGGCCCGACACGTGCGTTGCCGGGCAATCAATCACAATCCACCAAAATTCACGTGCCGGGGTAGCACAAGTTTCCGTCACATAGTCGTTTCGGGTCTTAAATGAAACACCTAGCGTGTAACCTGTCCGTCAGGGCCGGGTAAAGTGATCGCGTATCAACACGTCATTTTAAGTAAAGATACGCTCAGATCGCAGGTAAGCCTGAAATTGCCGGTTTCCGTCTTTCCCCAGCCGTGCTTCCCGGTTAGCGTCCGGCAGAGTCAAATTCAGGGAAGGACCCTTTCAATGAGCATCGCTGCAAAACTGGAAAGCCTCGGCGTCACACTGGGCGACGCACCTGCGCCAGCGGCCAATTATGTGCCTTTCGTGCGCGTGGGCAACATCGTGTATGTGTCCGGTCAGATCTCGAAAGCTGACGAGCTGATTACCGGCAAGCTGGGGGATGACATGGATGTTGAGGCCGGCGCTGCTGCGGCGCGCGTCTGTGCCATCAATCTGCTGGCGCAGGTCAAAGCGGCCTGTGGCGGGGATATCGAAAAACTGGTGCGTGTGATCAAGCTGACCGGTTTTGTCAATTCGACCGCAGATTTCACGGCTCAGCCGCAGGTGATCAACGGCGCGTCGGATTTCCTGGTCGAAGCGCTGGGTGACGCTGGCCGTCACTCGCGTTCCGCCGTCAGTGCTGCGGCGCTGCCGTTGGGCGTGGCAGTTGAAATCGAAGGCATTTTCGAGGTCGAATGAGACCACCCCTACCAGCCCCGTTTTTGCAGGTCCCGATTGCCCATCGGGCTCTGCACGACATTTCGGGCAACCGCCCGGAAAACAGCCGGGCGGCCATTCGTGCCGCTATTGACGCCGGTTACGGGATCGAGATCGATCTTCAACTGACATCGGATGATCGGGCCATGGTGTTTCATGACTATGACATGGCGCGGCTGACCGGGCAGTCCGGGCCGATCCGGCAGGTCTCGGCGGCTGTGGCATCTGGTGCGACCCTTCTGTTTGGCGATGACGGCATTCCAACACTGGATGAGGTGCTTGGGATGGTCGCGGGCCAAGTGCCGTTGCTGATCGAGTTGAAGGATCAGGACGGTGCAATGGGCACAAATGTGGGCGCGTTGGAGCGTGACACCGTGCGCGCATTAGAGGGCTACGAGGGCCCGGTGGCCCTGATGTCTTTCAATCCCAACTCCGTCGCTGAACTGGCGCGGCTTGCCCCGCATCTGCCACGCGGCATCACCACCTGTGCCTATGAACCCAGCGTTGAGCTTTTGCCGCAGAACGTCTGCGATCACCTGCGGGACATTCCGGATTTCGATCGCGTCGGGGCCAGTTTCATCAGCCATGAAGCCGCTGACCTGTCCCGCCCTCGAGTGGCCGAGCTGAAAGCGCAGGGTGTGCCGATCCTGTGCTGGACAATACGGTCGCCCGAACAAGAGGCAGAGGCCCGCAAGGTTGCCGACAATGTGACCTTCGAAGGCTATCTGGCTGCGCATTCGGGTTGAACCCCTGCCACTCCGTCACAGATAAAGGGCAGGCGCGGAGGACACATGGATCAGGCACAAATCGAGGTTCAGGTACTGGGCGCTCTGTCGCAGATATCAGCGGCAGAGTGGGATGCCTGCGCCTGCCCCGAGACCGCCGATGGCGGGCGGCCTCTTGATCCCTTCACCACCCATCGCTTTTTGCTGGCGCTTGAGGAAAGCGGTTCGGTCGGGCGTGGCACGGGGTGGCAGCCGCAATACCTGACCGCCTTTCTGGACGGGTTGCTGATCGCCGCGGCGCCGATGTACGCCAAATCGCACAGTCAGGGCGAATACATCTTCGATCACAGCTGGGCCCATGCCTATGAAAGTGCGGGCGGGCGCTATTATCCCAAACTCCAGATTGCCGTGCCGTTCACACCTGCAACCGGGCGGCGTTTTCTGGTGCGCCCGGGGTATGAGAGGATCGGAATGTCGGCCCTCGTGCAAGGCGCGGTGCAACTGGCGGCGGACAATCAGGTTTCGTCGGTTCACGCCACTTTCTGCACCGAGGACGAGGCGCTGGCCGGAGAACAGATGGGCCTGATGCTGCGCAGCTCGCAGCAGTTTCACTGGCTGAACGACGGCTACGCTGAATTCGGCGGGTTCCTTGCGGCCTTGTCGTCGCGCAAGCGCAAGAATATCCGCAAGGAACGGGCGCAGGCCTGTAGCTTTGGCGGTGAAATCCGCACCCTGACCGGGGATGAGTTGCACCCCGTGCATTGGGATGCGTTCTGGCGGTTTTATCAGGATACCGGAGCACGTAAGTGGGGCTCACCCTATCTGACGCGTCAGTTCTTTGACATCGCGCAGGAAACCATGGCGGATGACATGGCCTTGGTGCTGGCGGAACGGGACGGCTATGCCATCGCGGGCGCGTTGAACTTTATTGGCCGTGAAACGCTTTTTGGCCGGTATTGGGGATGCACCGAACATCATGCCTGTCTGCATTTCGAACTGTGCTATTATAGGGCGATAGACTTTGCCATTGCCCACGGTCTGGCCCGGGTTGAGGCGGGCGCACAGGGCGAACACAAGCTGGCGCGAGGCTATTTGCCGACGCGCACGCATAGCTTGCACTGGGTTGGCGATCCGGGTTTTGCCGATGCGGTCAAAAAATTTCTGGACGCCGAAGGCCGTGCAGTGGGAGAAGAGATCGAGATTCTGACGGATTACGGTCCATTCAGGAAATCGAACCCGGAGGAACAGCAATGACTGAACTTTTGTCGACCGAGACCCGTGGCCCGCTTCTGGATCCGCTGTTCAAAAACGGCTGGACCATGGTCGAGGGCCGCGACGCGATCACCAAGACCTTCATTTTCGACAACTTCGTGCACGCCTTTGGCTGGATGACGCAAGTGGCGATCTGGGCCGAAAAATGGAACCACCACCCCGAGTGGTCCAACGTTTACCGTACTGTCGAGGTTGTTTTGTCCACCCACGACGTGGGTGGATTGTCATCGCTGGACGCCAAGCTGGCCCGAAAGATGGACAGCCTGTGCTAGCGATCCATGCCTGAACCTTCGCCACCGGCGAGGGATGCGGCGGTGCCCATCTGCCTGAACTCGGCGGGCGTGACAGTACCGTCGCTGACGTCAATGGATCGTGGGATACTCGTGGTCTTATTCCCGATCTGGCGCACACTTCGCGCGGCCGGGTTGATATCCAGACACCGGTTTTGGTAGCAGGTCAGCCCGGACAAGTTGATCTGAATGCGGGCTTCTCCGTCCGGTCCCGTCACCACGGGGGCCTGCGGAACATCGCAGGCCGCGATCAGTGCCAAAGCGCCCAAACCAATCCATTTGTTCATACCAAACTCCCGTCCCTGGCGGGATTAATCCAGCTGGCCGTTGCCGTCCTGATCCGCCGTGTTGAAATCTTTATCCATCTGCGCGTCATATTCCGCTCTTGAAATAAAGTTGTCCCTGTTCCGGTCAACATTCTGAAACTGCTTGATGTCCAGAAACGGCTTGGCCTCGTCCAGACCCAGAGTGCCGTTCTTGTCTTCATCCATTGTCTGAAACGCATAATCCGAGAACGCATTGAACTCGTCCTTGGACAAGAACCCGTCATTGTTTGCGTCAATTGCGTTCAGTTCTTTTTCATGCAGCTCGGCCACGGTTTCGGCATGAAGTGCCGAGGCGAGAAAAGCGGCTGCGATTACGAAAATTGCCCGTGTCATGTCCACCCTCCTCAGCACGCGAATCTTTGGCCTTCAAAGCCACCGGCGGCAGCGCCTGCCGCGGTCAGGATCGTCTTGCCCGATCCACCGCCGAATTGGTTTCCGATTGCGCCGCCGATCAGTGCACCGCCCAGAGTGCCGCTGAGACACGCGATTTCGTGCTGGCGCGCAGCTTGCTGCTGTGGGGTGGGCGCCGGTCCGCAGGCCGTCAACAGGGCCGCGCCCGACAAGATGAGAAAAAATGCCTTAAGTTTCATAAAGAACTCCCCGGATTTATACGCCGAGTATTTGCGCAATGGGGCATTGCTTCAAGTTAAATTGGCTGTAAATGGCCCCGGACAGACCGGGGCCATGGAAAATCAGATCACGTCCAGCAGACCTTCACCGGCGGAAATCTCGCAGGCTCCGGGGTTTTCTTCCAGGTTCAGGGCGGTGACCTTGCCGTCCTCGACCAGCATCGCATAGCGTTTGGAACGGGCGATCAGGCCAGCAGGCGGTGCGTCGAAATCCATGCCAATGGCCTTCGTGAATTCCGAGGCGGCATCCGCCAGCATGGTCAATCCGGTCTCGGTCGCGCCCGTGGCTTCGCCCCAGGCCTTCATGACAAACGGGTCATTGACCGAAATACAGATGATCTCATCCACACCTTTGGCATCGAACTGGTCTTTCGTGCGCATAAAGCTGGGCACATGCGCGGAATGGCAGGTTGGTGTGAAGGCGCCGGGCACGGCAAAGATCACCACTTTGCGGCCTTTGGTCTTGTCTGAAACGCGAACTTCTTCCGGCCCGTCCGCACCCATCTGGGTCAGTGTGGCTTCGGGTAGGGTATCTCCTGTTGAAATCATTTTTTGGCTCCTGTCATTAGGATTTGCAGAATTGGGCTCTGCCGCAATATAGGTGGTCGAAACGATGAGACCACGGGAAAACTGCAGGGTGGGTGAAACATGAGCCATATTGTCGTGATCGGCGCAGGGCAGGCGGGTGCGTCTTTGGTGGCGCGTCTGCGCAAAGACGGGTTTGACGGAGAGATCACTCTGATCGGGGCTGAGCCGCATCTGCCCTATCAGCGCCCGCCTTTGTCCAAGGCCTATCTGCTGGGTGAGATGGAGCTGGAACGCCTGTTCCTGCGGCCCGAAAACTTTTATGCCGAAAACAACATCACCCTGCGTCTGGGGCAGCGCGTCACCGGCATCGACCCCAAGGCCAAAACGGTCACTCTGGGCGATGAAGTCATCTCGTATGACGAGCTGGCGCTGACCACCGGATCAGACCCGCGCCGCCTGCCTGCCGCCATTGGTGGTGATCTGGAGGGCGTCCATGTGGTGCGCGATCTGGCCCATATCGACGACATGGAACCCAAAGTCACCGAAGGAGCCCGCGCGCTGATCGTAGGCGGTGGTTACATCGGGCTTGAGGCTGCGGCCGTCTGCGCCAAGCGGGGCGTCAAGGTCACTCTGGTCGAGATGGCGGACCGCATCCTGCAACGGGTTGCCGCGCGTGAGACCAGCGATTACTTCCGCTCTTTGCACGGCGGCTACGGGGCCGATATCCGCGAAGGCGTCGGGCTGGATCGGTTGATCGGTGAAAATGGTAAAGTCACCGGTGCCGTATTGACCGACGGCTCCGAGCTGGAGGTGGATTTTGTCGTGGTTGGCGTGGGCATCGCCCCCTCGACGCAATTGGCCGAGATGGCGGGGCTTGAACTGGACAACGGCATCAAGACCGACGCCCATGGTCGCACATCGGACCCGACGATCTGGGCGGCAGGCGATTGCGCCTCGTTCCCGCACGCGGGCGCACGCATCCGTCTGGAAAGCGTCCCGAACGCCATCGATCAGGCCGAGATTGTGGCCCAGAACATGTTGGGTGCGGCCAAGGATTATGTGGCGACGCCGTGGTTCTGGTCGGACCAGTATGACGTGAAACTGCAGATTGCGGGCCTGAACACCGGCTACGACCGCGTTGTGACACGGCAGGGCGAGGGGCAGACCGTATCCTTCTGGTATTACAGCGGCGACAAGCTGATCGCCGTGGACGCGATGAATGACCCGCGCGCCTATATGGTCGGAAAACGCCTGATCGAGATGGGCAAAACGGCTGATCCAGAGGTCGTGGCCGACCCGGACGCGGACCTGAAGCCGTTGCTCAAAGCGTGAGAATCATCGCCGGAGAATTCGGGGGCCGCGCGTTGGCCTCGGTCGGCAAAGGCGATGCAGGCGCGCATCTGCGCCCGACCACCGACAGGGTGCGCGAAAGCCTGTTCAATGTGCTGGCTCATCAGATCGATTTCGATGGCCTTCGTGTGCTTGACCTGTTCGCAGGTACCGGCGCGCTGGGGCTCGAGGCGCTGTCGCGCGGCGCGGCGCATGTTACCTTTGTTGATGACGGGCGGGTAGCGCAGGGGCTGATCCGCAAGAATATCGATCTGACCCGCAGCAGGGATCGAACGGACCTGATCCGACGCGATGCGACCCGCTTGGGTGAAAACCCGGGTGCGCCCTATGATCTGATCTTCCTTGACCCGCCTTACGGGAAAGCCATGGGCCAGAAAGCTGTCGCCGCGCCGGCCAATGGCTGGATCGCCGACGGCGCACTGCTCGTGTGGGAGGAAAACACCCCGATGCAGGCCCCGGTCGGGTTCACATTGCATGACAGCCGAAAATATGGCGACACGCATATCACGCTGATGTGGAGCGGCGATCCAGATGCATGATCTGGTGATTTTCGATTGCGATGGCGTTCTGGTCGACAGTGAGCCCCTGTCCAATCAGGTGATGGTAGCGAACTTTGCCCGACATGGATTGTCCTTGACGGCAGAGGAATGCCACCGGATTTTTACCGGCAAAACCATGCCGGAAGTGCAGGACATCGCGCGTGGTTTGGGGGCCGATTTGCCCAAGAACTGGATCGAAGAATTCGATGCAGAAACCGATGCCCACTTGCGGCAGGGTGTTCCGTTGGTTCCGGGCATAGAAGAATTGCTGACGCTGTTGGATACGCGGGGACTCCCCTTCTGCGTTGCGTCAAATGGTGGACCGGACAAAATGCGGGTCACTCTGGGGCAGAATGGCCTTTGGGATCGCTTCAAGGATGTGATGTTCTCGGCCTACACGATGGGCGTCGGCAAGCCTGATCCCACCATGTTCCTAACTGCCGCGCAGCAATTCGGCGCGCAGAATCCGGTGGTGATTGAAGACAGCGCCAGCGGAGCCACCGCAGCAGCCCGTGCCAAAATGCGCTGCCTGGCCTATGTGCCTCACGGAAATGGTGAAAAACTGGTCGCACTCGGGGCGGAGGTCTTTACCGATATGGCCGAGGTTCCGGCCCTTTTGGGAATTTGACCCGACCGTGGTAAGCTCGCGCCATGGACCGCGCTTTGACACCACCCCTCTGGACCTTTTCCAAGGATACCGACGTTACAACTGGCCCCGACCCCAAGCCCATGCGCGCACCGGTCTTCATCCACGACGCAGTGACGCCGTGGGGGTCCGAGACGATGTTGTTGAAACTCCTGCGCGAACAGGCCGCCGATCAGGAGGAATAGGTCGGGTGGAACTTGCCGCCGGGTGACAGGGTGAAAAGCTCAACCCCGTCGGACGTCACGCCCACCGAATGCTCGAACTGCGCCGACAGCGACTTGTCGCGGGTTACGGCGGTCCAGTCGTCGGCCAGCGTCTTGGTTTCGGGGCGACCCAGATTGACCATCGGCTCGATGGTAAAGAACATGCCCTCTTCCAGAACCGCACCGGTGCCCGGACGGCCGTAATGCAGCACATTTGGCGGCGCGTGAAACACCCGGCCCAGTCCGTGGCCGCAGAAATCACGCACGACGCTCATCCGATGCGCTTCGACATAAGCCTGAATTGCGTGGCCGATATCCCCGAACGTGTTGCCCGGCTTGACCATCTCGATGCCCTTGAACAGCGCATCGTGGGTCACCTGGATCAACCGTTCCGCCTTGCGCGGCAGTTTGCCCGCCACATACATGCGTGACGTGTCGCCGAACCAGCCATCCACGATGACGGTGACGTCGATATTCAGGATGTCGCCATCCTTCAGCTTTTTCTCGCCGGGAATGCCATGGCAGACCACATGGTTCACACTGATGCAGCTGGCGTGCTGATACCCTTTGTAGCCAATGGTGGCCGAGGTCGCGCCGGCGTCTTCAACCATCTGGGTGATAAGCCCGTCAATTGCACCCGTGGTCTGGCCCGGAAACACGTGTTCGGCAATATCATCCAGAATCCGCGCCGCCAAAGCCCCTGCCGCGTGCATCCCGGCAAAGTCACCTTGTTCATAGATGCGGATGCCGTCCTTGGTCAGGCGGCCACGATGTTCTTTCATCGACGCTAAGCTCCAAAAGTTGCGCGCAGCATTCCTTTTACGCTGCTTGTGCAGAAAGTACCAGAGGGTGTGGGGTTTCGGAAATCAGATGGCGCAAAAAACGGTAACTTCAAGCGTCAACCGGCGGAAGTTATTTTGAGTGTCGGTGTCGGCGATTATGTTCAGGCGGTAAAGCAAGCAAACTGTGCTATGCGGACAAAGCTGTCCTTGCTCTGTCGCTGGCTTATGGTGCTGCTTTTAGAGTCTTGGTGCGTCGCCTACGTCGACGACGATTGCACTACCATCGTCGGAGAAACGCCATGGCAAAACCTGAAGGTCCACTTCAGTTGGCCCTACTCTGACCCTCCCCCAAAGATCAAAATGAACACCTTGGCATGGGTCATAGAAGCCCCCGAAATCCCCGGCATCCGGTAGTACGATGCACCCATGCCCGCCAGTGTTGATTGGGCTCACGACAAACCATTCGAACCTCAAAACGCGGTCAGGTTCGATCTCTATTTCTACGTTAGCCCGGACCTCTTCGAGAAGGCTTGCACTTCCGCTGAAATCAATACCAAGCAACTCAAGAGCCTGAACTTTCTGTTCAAAATCTCGCCGCCAAACGATCACAGGAACTTCGTCAAGCTTGAACGTTGCAGTTTGGCCAGGTTCAAAACTCCCCACGCTCAGATTGTAGACGTTAGACCGTGAAACGCTCGCTACGTCTGCCGATGGCACCGTTGCCTGAAACAGAAAGTAAACACCAGTCGCGACGGTTAATAGTAACCATCCACCCGCCGCCCAGAATAGGAAGTTACGGTTTTTCACGGTTGTTGGTTTCAATACTGAGTGATCCCGTAGTGTTTTGTTGATCGTTTGGAATGCAGAGCCTTTGGTCAAGAGGGCAATGTCACTAAGTTCGATTTTTGGAACAGTTTTGCAGCTTGCTTTTGGCCATATGAAGAATACCAATTGGGCTCAATGCGGTCATTCATTCATCCTGGTTCCATTCATGTCCAACCAAACCCCATCCGGTGAAATCTTCGTCCCATACACCAACCGCTCCACCCCCTTCGACTGTGCCGTCTCGAATGCCGTCGCATAGGCCGGGTCGATATCCGCCGCCAGCGCAAATCGGTCGCAATCCGTGCGCTGCACCAGATACAGCATGATCGCCCGGTGCCCCTGTGCGACCATTGACGCCAGCTCTCCCAGATGTTTGGTGCCGCGCGCGGTGACGCTGTCGGGGAACTCGGCCAGACCGCGATGGCGAGAGAGGGTAACGCTTTTCACCTCGACATAGGCATCTGGCAGGCCCTCGCCGGTCAACAGGAAGTCGATGCGGCTGTTTTCGCCGTATTTCACCTCGGGCCGTACGGTGTCATAGGCGGCAAGCTCGGGAATCTCACCTGCCTGCAGTGCCGCGCGCAGCGTGCGGTTCGGGACCGAGGTATCGACGCCGGTGAAATGCCCGTTCTCGTGATCCACCAGCCGCCAGCCGTATTTCAACTTTTTCTTCGGATCGTCATTGGGTTCCAGCCAGATTTTCTCGCCCGGTTCGGCCAACCCCATCATCGACCCCGGATTCGCGCAATGGGCCGTCACTTCGTGCCCGTCTTCCAGCGCGCAATCGGCCAGAAAGCGTTTATAGCGGCGGATCAGGCGGGCGGGGACAAGGGGGGTTTCAAATCGCATGGTTCAGGGCCTATACCTGCCCCTGAAGACGATCAAGAGGGGGACAGTGCCATGGCCAATCCAACCGCAGCAATGCTGGTTATCGGGGATGAAATCCTGTCCGGTCGCACCCGTGATGCGAACATGCACTTTCTGGCGCAGGAACTGACCAAGCACGGCATCGATCTGAAAGAGGTCCGCATCGTCAGCGATGACGCTGCTGCTATTGAGGGGGCCGTCAAATCTCTCTCCGACACCTATGACAATGTCTTTACCAGCGGCGGCATCGGCCCGACCCATGACGATATCACCGCAGATTGCATTGCACGGGCTTTTGGCACTCCAATTGATGTACGCGATGACGCGCGCGCGCTGCTGCAGGCGCATTACGAAAAGTCCGGGCTGGAGCTGAATGCCGCCCGCCTTCGCATGGCGCGCATCCCGGAAGGAGCTGTGCTGATCGACAATCCGGTCTCGACCGCGCCGGGCTTTACCTTGACGAATGTGCATGTGATGGCCGGTGTTCCACTGGTCTTTCAGGCGATGGTGGCCAGTGTTCTGCCAACGCTGACCGGCGGCAGCCCCTTGCTGTCGCAAACCCTGCGCGTGGATCGTGGTGAGGGCGATATTGCCGCAATCCTGTCTGCATTGGCCGAGGAGTTCAGCGACCTGTCCATCGGGTGCTACCCGTTTCAGATCAACGGTGTCTTCGGGGCCAATGTAGTGGTCCGCGGCACAGATGGAGGGCGGATCGATGCGGCCACAACCCGCTTGGCGAAAGAGCTTGAACTGTGAACTTCAACTGGACTGAAATTGTCGACGGCACCTGGCCCGCAGCGGGGTATCAGAGGCTTGGCCCATTTCAATTGCGCGAAGGCCAGGGCGGGGGATCGCGCGTGTCCGCAGCCAGTGCGCAGGACCCGGCAACCGAGGCGGAGATTGACGCCGCAGAGGCCGCAATGCAGTCCATGGGACAGAAACGCATCTTCTGTTTGCGGCCCGGCGATGAGGCGCTGGATGCTCAGTTGGCCCGCCGGGGGTATGACATTCTGGACCCGGTCAATATTTACGTTTGCCCCGTCCTTCATCTGACGGATCAAAAGCTTCCCCGCATCACGGTGTTTTCGATCTGGGAACCGCTTGAGATCATGCGCGAAATCTGGGCCTCGGGCGGTATCGGGCAGGAACGGTTGGCCGTTATGGAGCGCGCCAAAGGCCCCAAGACCGGCTTCTTGTTGCGCCACAATGACAAACCCGGTGGCGCGGCCTTTGTGGCGATGCATGGGGATGTGGCAATGGTTCACGCGATTGAAATCCTGCCTGAGCATCGTCGTCAGGGGTTGGGCCATTGGACCATGCGTGCCGCAGCGTTTTGGGCGCGAGATAACGGTGCGCAGAGCCTCAGTGTGATCTGCACCAAAGCGAATACAGGTGCCAATGGTCTTTATCGCTCCCTCGGGATGGAGATCGCAGGCAAATACCATTACCGTCACCTTGTCTGAACTGAAGAGGTCGTCGTGACACAAAAAGACATGCCCACTGCGCTGAACCTGCCCATGGTCGATCCATTGCCGCAGGAGACGCAGAAATACTTTGATGTTTGTGTCGAAAAGCTGGGCATGGTGCCAAATGTGCTAAAAGCCAACGCGTTCGACATCGACAAGCTGAACGCCTTCACGGCGATGTATAACGACCTGATGCTGGCCGACAGCGGGTTGTCAAAACTCGAGCGCGAGATGATCGCCGTGGTCGTCTCGTCCATCAACAAATGCTTCTACTGTCTGGTCGCGCACGGCGCGGCGGTTCGGCAGCTATCGGGCAATCCGCAACTGGGTGAGATGCTGGTGATGAATTACCGCGTCGCGCCGCTGGAGCCTCGGCAACGTGCGATGTTGGACTTTGCCGCCAAGATGACGATTGCCAGCGCCGAGATTGAGGAGCCTGACCGCCAAAGCTTGCGTGACGTGGGCTTTACGGACCGGGACATCTGGGACATCGCCAATGTCACCGGGTTTTTCAACATGTCCAACCGAGTGGCCAGCGCGACCGCGATGGAGCCCAACGAAGAATATCACGCGCAGTTCCGATGATCCGAGCGGCCGCCCTCATTTCAATGCTACTGGCAGGGCCGGTTCTGGCGCAGGATCTGACCCTGCCGGCAAGCGCGCGCCAGATCAGCGACCGGACCTCACCGCTGGACAGCTATGACCTGCCCACCGGGCCTTACACAAATGGCTCTGTCCCCGCCGACACGATCGAGGGGCATGTCGAACGGTTTACCTGGCGACTTCAGGCGGGGTCCAGCACGACCTTGCAGCTTCTGGCACCGTTACGGGATCAGATCGAGGCTCAAGGCTATGAGATTCAATTCGAATGCGAAGCCCGTACTTGCGGCGGGTTCGATTTCCGCTTTGGTACCGAAGTTGTGCCGACCCCGGATATGTATGTGGCCATTCAGGATTATCGGTTTTTGTCGGCGACCAAGGGGCCGGTTGCCCTCAGTCTGCTGGTCAGCCGCAATCCTCCGGACGGCTACGTTCAGATGATCCGGGTGACGCCGCAGAATGCGCCGGACCCGGATCCGGTTGTAATCGAGCAAGCGGTCGAGGGCACGGTCGGATTGCTGGACGCTTTAAGGACATCGGGCCATGTCATCCTTGATGATCTGCATTTCCCGACAGGCGAGGTTGCGCTGGGCGACGGGCCATTTGAATCTCTGGCCTTGCTGACGACGTACCTGACCGAAAACCCCAAGGTGCGATTGGCGCTGGTGGGCCATACCGATGATACCGGAGCGTTGCAGGCGAACATCGCTGTCAGCAAAAGCCGGGCCGAGGCCGTGCGCACCCGGCTGATCGACGCGCATGGCGTGGCATCCGATAGGATCGAAGCGCAGGGTGTCGGATATCTGTCTCCGATCACGTCGAACGCAACACCCGAAGGGCGCGACCTGAACCGCCGGGTCGAAGCGGTTCTGCTGGTCAACTGACGCACAGCAGGTAAAGCGGCAAGCTGGTCGCGGCATGTGCTGGCGCGCATCTCTGAGTCTCCACCGCCGGGCCAGAATGGGTTGACGGAAAGCCCCTGCCCTTCCGCACGGTCCATGGGGCTGTCGATCATCGGCAAAAAAAGACCCGCACTTTCACATGCGGGCCACAGGGAGGTCTTCAGGGAGAAATTACCAGTCCATCGGACCCTTCTCGTGGAAGGAGTCGACGAGGAAATCGATGAAAGCCCGAACTTTGGGCTGGGTGAAACGACCCGGCGGGTAGACGGCGTACACGCCTTGAACCTCGTCCGGCAAAGACGGCATGGCATCGACGACCAGCCCGGCTTTCAACGCTTCGGCATAAAGATAGCTGGGCAGATAAGCGATCCCCAGGCCAGAAACGGCTGCGTTCAGCAGGGATTGGCCGTCATTCACGCTCAGCCAGCCTGCAGTGCGCACCTGACGTTTTTCGCCGGAGGGTGCAGTCAGCTTCCAGACATTGCCCGAGGACTGGCTGGAGTAGTGCAGCAGCTTGTGTTCGTTCAGATCGTCGATCTTCTGCGGACGGCCAAATCGTTCGACATAGCTGGGCGCGGCGACCATGCGTTTGACCGTCTCGGTCAGTTTGCGGGCGCGCAATGTGCTGTCTTCCAGCTCACCAATGCGCACGGCCACGTCAAATCCTTCGGAAATCAGCTCGACGTAACGGTTGTTCAGAACCATGTTCACGGTGATGTCGGGGTAGGCGGAAAGGAACTCGGACAGGACCGGCGACAGGTGATTGACGCCGAAATCCGTGGCAACGCTGATGCGCAACAGGCCGGACGGGGCCGATTGCATCGATGTGACCAGCGAATCCGCTTCACCCGCATCATTCAGAACGCGACGCGCGCGATCATAATAGGCCAGTCCGATTTCCGTTGGTGACACCCGTCGCGTGGTGCGGTTCAGCAACCGGGCGCCCAGACGCGCTTCAAGGCTCGATACGTGTTTGGACACGGCCGATTTGGAGATGCCCATCTTTTTGGCCGCATCGGTGAAGCCACCCTGGTCCACCACATTGGCGAAGGCTTCCATTTCGGTAAGTCGGTCCATACTCGTTCCCCAGATCTTGATTTCCGTCCCAACCATGACCCTGAATCTGGGCGGAAACGGGGCAGACATGGGATAATATCAGGGATTTGAATCGGATCGTTTGCGTATGAGAAACGCAGAAACAGTGGTTTCCAAACTCGCCTCAGACCCTGTGATACTGTGTTTTCAGGACAATTGCGCTAAAGTGTGAGTTTGAGAATGGCATTTTTGTGACCTGGGAGGAGACTATGAAAACCGTTTTCGCGATCATTGCCCTTTGTCTGTCGGTTGGTATCGCACAAGCCGGGGGCGAGACACCTTCGAATCCCGATGCAAAGGTCTATTTCGTCAATTTATCGGACGGTGACACCGTGCAATCGCCGGTCACTGTTGTCTTTGGCCTCAGCGGTATGGGCGTCGCTCCTGCCGGGACCGAGAAAGAAAACACCGGCCATCACCACTTGCTGATCGACCGCCCCCCACTGGGCGAGGGCGAGGATGGCGCGGATGAGCTGGCCTATGGCTTGCCATCGGATGATAACCATCTGCATTTCGGCGGTGGCCAGACCGAGGTGACGCTGGATCTTCCTGCAGGTCAGCACACGCTGCAACTGGTTCTGGGCGATGCAGGTCATGTGCCGCACGCTACTCCGATTGTGTCCGAAGTGATTACGATTACGGTGGAGTAGGGCGCCCTTATCTTCGAAGTTCTTATGCCGCGGTGGGCAACAGGAAAACGCCGCGTGCCAGCGTCGAATTCAACCGTTCCTTTGAGTACCATTGGTCGAGTACGGTCTTGGCCATCAAATCTGGGTTGTCTTGCGTGAATGCCTCAAAGCTCTCGGTTCGAGTGTTGGCGAGACGCTCTGCAATCAGGCTCATGAACGCGTAAGTGATTGTCAGGTTGAACTTGTCCGGGGCACCTGCTTTGGCCGCAAGCGTGCGAATGCCTTTGGCATAGATCGCGGCGGCATCTATGAAATCGTACTTGCGCAGCAGATCATATGCGACCTGTACATGTTCGGCATGTCCGAATGTCGCGTTGTCGATGGCGTGTGCCTCAAACGCACTGGTGATGTCGGCGCTCATTCTTCGTCCTCCTTGAAGCGGTGACTGTCTTCGGCTGTCCAGTCGAGGTCGTAGACACTTTTGAGCTGTTTGATTTTTTCCAGCGTATCCTCGGAAAACGCTGGCTTGTTTTCAAAGCTGTGCAGGGCGATGCCCTCAATCAGGTCGCCAAGGGTCATGTCCAACGACTCTGCCAGTCCTTTGAGGACTTTCAGCAGGCGCTTTTCGATCCGAATTCCTGTTTGGGTGCGTTCTATTTTTTGACTCATATAGTACATATGTACATTGGTAACAAGAAAGTCAATCGGAATGAAAAAAGCCGCCTCATACGAGACGGCTTCGTTAAGCGCAAATTTGATATTCGGGTCAGAACGTGGCCGCCAGCCGTGTGCCCTGATTGATCGCCCGCTTGGCGTCCAGTTCCGCCGCGACATCCGCGCCGCCAATCACGTGCGGGGTGAGCCCGCGTTGGATCAAAGCGTCCGCCAGCGACCGGTCCGAGACCTGACCAGCGCAAAGCACGATGTTGTCCGCCGCGATTACAGTCGGGTCCGCGCGTTCTTCGCCAAAGCTGATGTGCAGACCGTCCTCGTCGATGCGCTCATAGTTCACGCCACCCACGAAATTGACATTCTTCATTTTCAGCGTCGTGCGATGAATCCAGCCGGTGGTTTTGCCCAAACCTTTACCATGAGCCTGCTTCTTACGCTGCAGCAAGGTGACATCTCGCGCAGGTGCCGTCGGCTGTGGACCTTCTGGTGCCAGACCCGAGCGGTGTTCGTCCGGGTCGGTCACACCCCATTCCTTCATCCAAAGCGGCAGGTCGGTTGTGGCGCTGTGGCCGTCTTCCAGCAGAAACTCCGACACGTCAAAGCCGATACCACCAGCGCCGACTACTGCGACGGACTTGCCGACCTCGGCCTTGCCACGCAACACGTCGATATAGCTGAGAACGTTGTCGCGATCCTGTCCCGGAATCTGCGGATCACGCGGAGAGACACCGGTGGCGATGACCACCTCGTCAAAGCCGGTCAAGTCATCGGCGCTGACCTCACGGTTCAGTTCCACCTTTACGCCCAGATCGTCCATCATGGTGCGATACCAGTCGACCAACCCCCAGAACTCTTCTTTACCCGGGACCTGCTTGGCCATGTTCAGCTGACCGCCTAATTCAGCAGCGCGGTCGAACAGGGTAACGTCATGCCCGCGCTGGGCTGCGGTCATTGCGGTGGACAGACCGGCGGGGCCCGCGCCAACAATCGCAACCGTCTTGCGCATTGCGGCTGGCTCAATCACCAATTCCGTCTCATGACAGGCGCGCGGGTTGACCAGACAGGATGTTAGCTTGCCGCTGAACGTGTGATCCAGGCAGGCCTGATTGCAGGCGATGCACGGCGCGATCTTGGCACTCTCACCCGCAATCGCCTTGTTCACGAAATCCGCGTCTGCCAGCATCGGCCGCGCCAGAGAGACCATATCGGCGCAGCCGGTTGCCAGAACCTCTTCGGCGACCTCGGGCGTATTGATGCGGTTCGAGGTGATCACCGGGATTCCAACTTTGCCCATCAGCTTTTTCGTCACCCACGCGAACGCTGCGCGGGGAACGCTGGTGGCAATGGTCGGAATCCGCGCCTCGTGCCAGCCAATGCCGGTGTTGATGATCGTGGCGCCGGCCTTTTCGATCTCTTGCGCCAGTTGCACAACCTCGTCATGGGTCGAGCCATTGGGGATCAGATCGATCATCGACAGGCGATAGATGATAATGAAATCCGCGCCCACAGCCTCGCGCGTGCGGCGCACGACCTCGATCGGCAGTCGTATCCGGTTTTCATAGGACCCACCCCAGCGGTCGGTGCGCTTGTTGGTATGGGTCACGATGAACTGGTTCAGGAAATACCCTTCCGAGCCCATGATCTCGACCCCGTCATACCCTGCCTTTTGGGCCAAACGGGCGGCGTTCACGATGTCGGCGATCTGCTTCTCGATCCCTTCCTCGTCCAGCTCATTGGGCGGGAACGGAGAGATCGGCGATTTCACCGGGCTCGGGGCCACACATTTCGGACCATAGGCGTAACGGCCCGCGTGCAGGATTTGCATCGCGATCTTTCCGCCCGCTTCATGCACGCGCTGGGTCACGATGGAATGGTTCGCCACTTCTGTGTCGTTGGTCATCATCGACGCGCCGGGCAGGACCGAGCCTTCGAGGTTGGGGCCAATCCCGCCCGTCACCATCAATGCCACGCCACCGCGCGCCCGATCCGCATAGAATTCCGCCACCCGGTTCCAGTCGCCGGTTTCCTCAAGCCCGGTATGCATCGAACCCATCAGCACGCGGTTCTTCAAGGTCGTAAAGCCCAGATCCAGCGGGGCCAGCATGTTTGGGTACGCAGTCATGGCAAAACTCTCCCTCCCGAATTTGCCTGTTAGATTGACGTTCGCGTCAACTTTGTCACGCGAAACCCCACGTCACCCTCTTTGCTGTTGCGCTGGCGATTGCTAGAGGTGGGCGAAACAACCCGATGAGGCCGCGTATGACCCCCGAAGAAATCGCCAAACTGCCCTATCGGCCCTGCGTCGGGCTGATGCTGATGAATGCCGAGGGCAAGATTTTCGTAGGTCAGCGCAATGACCGCCATAAGGACGCCTGGCAGATGCCACAGGGCGGCGTCGACAAAGGCGAAGACCCGCACGACGCGGCCTTACGTGAGCTGTGGGAGGAAACCGGCGTAACTGCTGATCTGGTTGAGGTCATTGCAGAAACCGACGGCTGGCTGCCCTACGATCTGCCCCATGACATCGTGCCCAAAATCTGGAAGGGCCGTTATCGCGGGCAAGAGCAGAAATGGTACCTGTTGCGCTTCACCGGCCTGGACGACCAGATCGATATTCAGACTGAACACCCGGAATTCACACGCTGGAAATGGCAGGAACCCAGCCGGTTGATCCAAGAGATCGTGCCTTTCAAACGGGAGGTCTATGAGCAGGTGGTTGCGGCTTTTGCGGATCATCTGTCATAAACTTGCATGCGCATTGAAGACATCTGGCCCAAATACCGTGCGCGCCTGAAGGCGTTCCTGCATTCGCGCGTGTCCAATACGGCGGATGTTGACGATCTGCTGCAAGAGATTTCGATCAAAGTGTTCAGGGGTCTGCCCAGTTTGAAAGATCCGACCAAGCTGCAACCCTGGCTGTTTCAGATGGCAGATCGAACGATCATCGATTTCTACCGCAAATCAGCGCGCGTACAGGCGCATCCGGATGACCTCTGGTATCAAAGCGATGATCCGGAAACCCGTCAGGACCTTGAAGGCTGTGTCGAGCCTTTCATTCTCGGATTACCTGACGAAACGGCGAAAATGTTGATGGCCATCGACATTCACGGTGTATCGCAGCGTGACTATGCCGCCTCTCATGATCTGTCTTATTCGACCCTCAAATCGCGCGTGCAAAAGGGTCGGGCCGAATTGAGAAAAGCGTTCGAAGATTGCTGTGATATCTCAATGGATGTGCGAGGCAATATTGCGGACATTCAGGAAAAAACACCGGCCTGCAAAAATTGTTGATCCAAACGTCGTCTTTTTGGGGTGGGCTTCGTCTGACAGATGAAACCACCCGGAAAGGAAAGACGTATGATCCGTATCATCAGTTTCAAAATCTGCCCGTTCGTTCAGCGCGTGACTGCGATGCTCGAAGCCAAGCAGGTACCTTATCAGATCGACTACATCAGCCTCAGCGACAAACCCGATTGGTTTCTGGCGCTGTCCCCAACCGGTCAAGTGCCCGTGCTGGTTACCGAAGCGGGAACGCCCTTGTTCGAATCCGATGCCATTATCGAATACATTGATGAGGTAACCGCGCCCTTGCAGGAGGCTCTGACACCGGAACAGCGCGCCCTGAACCGAGCCTGGAGCTATCAGGCCAGCAAACATTATCTGGCGCAATGCAGCACCATGCAAAGCGCTGATCAGTGGGTTTTTGAAGAGCGCATGGCCAAACTGAAGACGTCCTTCGAGAAGGCGGAAAAGCAGTTGGGGGATGGTCCGTTTTTTGGGGGAACGACACTTGGCAATGTGGACATCGCGTGGCTGCCACTTTTGCACCGCGCGGCCATTGTTTCGGATCACAACGGGCATGACATGTTGGCTGCCTATCCCAAAGTAAAAGCGTGGCAGCGGGCGTTGCTGGACACCGGTATCCCGGAGAAATCCGTGTCTGGGGATTTCACGTCGCAGTTCACCGACTTCTACTTGTCACAGCGTACCTGGTTGGGACGCGGCGCCAATCTGGAAGAAGCACCGGTTTCTAAAGATGTCAAAACAGCCGTTGGTTGCTGTGGCTGACACGATCAACACGCTGCACGTTGGCGTGAGGGGGCGTGGTTTGGTCTGAACCCCCTCATTAGCTTGGCGCGTATGAAGGATAACGCGCCAGGCTATTCCAGGATTGAGCCCGCTGGTCGAAGGTTCATCGGTACGGATCGTCGCGCCCCGCTGCGTGACGGGCTGCACCGCTGCGGTGAATATGGTGCCGGTCAGACGGCCGGGCGGTTCTACCCGGTCGCCTGCGTGGCGTTGGAGGTGACGCAGCGCTGCAATCTGGATTGCACGCTTTGCTATCTCTCGGACCGGGCCGAGATGACCTATGATCCGCCTCTCTCGGTTCTGTTAGCGCGGTTGGCCATAATCCATAGCCATTACGGAGATGGCGTCTCGGTTCAGTTGACCGGCGGTGACCCAACCCTGCGCAAGGTCGAGGATCTTGAGGCTCTGTGCCGCGAAATCCGCAGGCTGGGCATGCGATCCTGCCTGATGACAAACGGTATCCGCGCCAGCCGCGCATTCCTGACCCGTCTGGCAGCGGCCGGGCTGGAAGATGTGGCGTTTCACGTGGACATGACGCAGGAACGTTCGGGGTTTCACTCCGAGGTCGAGCTGAACCATGTGCGCGGCAAATACATCGACCGAACGCGGGGCCTCGGGCTGCGGGTCTTGTTCAACACAACCGTGTTCGAAGGCAACTTTTCGGAACTTCCTGCCCTTGCCCGTTTTCTGCGCGATCAGCCCGAGGTCGCCTTTGTCTCGTTCCAGATGCAAGCCGATACCGGGCGCGGTGTCCTGCGAGCGCGACCCGATGCGATCACGCAGGACAGTGTGATCAGGGCAGTGGAGGCCGGGTATGAGACGCCGCTGCATTTCGATGCTGCGGCAGTCGGCCATTCCCGTTGTAATCGTTATGCCAGCGTGTTGGTCGCCGGGGGGCGGGCCGTTCCGGTACTGTCGAACCACCGCCTTGTTCAGCGCGGTATTGCGGCGTTGGAACAACTTGAGGAAGGGCAAGAGGCGCATTTGGATATCCGCGCAACCGTCTTGCGACTGGCCGTGCGGCGACCTCTGCTCGCCCTGCGTGTGGCAACACATCTGGCTCTGTCTACACTGAGGTTGGGCATGGGATTGTTACGTGGACATGTCCGGCGGCAGGCCATCTTCATCCATAATTTCATGGCCGCCGATGCGTTAGAGGAAGACCGCTGCACCGCGTGTGTGTTTATGGTCGCCACCGCAAACGGGCCGCTGTCGATGTGTGTTCACAACGCCGAGCGGGATATCCATTTGCAGGCAGCGGACCGGCTGGATGGTCCAAAAGGACCGCAATGGTGGAACGCCGCGAGCCGCAGCTTGTCCAACAAACCCAACCTGCCGGGGCTGGGCAATCCTGATCTGGCACCGATCAAACGGCTGAAGGGCCAGTTGAGAGCCAAACGCCGGAACCGGAAGGGCACGTCATGAGACTCGCGATTACCGTATTGCTGCTGCCGTTGCTGGCCACCTGCGCCAGCGTGGAGCGTTTGGTTTTGCCCGCGCCGGAGCCGTTGCAAAACCCGGCACTGACACAGGCGGCATTGCCGCCCGGCGCAAAGGTGGATCACAGCGATTGGAGTGCCTTCCTCTCGCGCTATGTCTCGTCTGACACGCAGGGTGTGAATCGGGTGGCCTACGCGCAGGTGACGCAAACCGATCATGCGCGGCTGGAGGCGTATCTGAAGAATATGCAAACGGTCGATCCCGCCCGGCTGACCCGAGATCAGCAATTGGCCTTTTGGATCAACCTCTACAATGCACTGACGGTCGACGTGGTTCTGAACAATTACCCTGTTGCATCGATCCGCGATATCAAAGACGGCCCATTGTCAATTGGCCCGTGGAATCGCTCTCTGGCACAGGTGGCGGGTCAAACCCTGACGCTGAACGACATCGAACATCGCATCATCCGCCCTACGTTTGACGAGCCGCGCATCCATTATGCCTTGAATTGTGCCGCCGTAGGCTGCCCGAATCTGATGGACCGGGCGTGGCAGGCCAGCACGCTTGAGGAAGACTTCGCCGCTGCCGAGCGCGCCTATGTCAACGACCCGCGTGGGGTGCGGTTCGATGATCGTGGGCGGTTGATCCTGTCGAAGATCTATATCTGGTTCCGCGAGGATTTCGGTGACAGCGAAAAGGCGGTGATTGCGTCTATTGCGCGAGCGGCAGAGCCGGAATTGAAAGCCCGATTAACGCAAGCCCCCCGTGTCAGTGCCTACACATACGATTGGGCACTGAACGATGTGGGGGGCTCGTAGTAGTGTGACTTAGCGACTTACAGCAAGCCTTCGGCGCGCAGCAGTTCCTGCATGTTCGCTTCGGGGCGCGGGCCAATATGGCTGATCACTTCGCCGGCGCAGACATTGCCGATCTTGGCACAGGTCTCGTAATCGCGGCCCGTGGCCATGCCAAACAGGAAACCCGCCGCAAACTGGTCGCCCGCACCTGTTGCGTCGACTGGGACAACCTTTTCGACGGGCACGTCAATACGTGTATCGCCGTTCAGAACGGTCACGCCGTCGCCGGACCGGGTGCAGACCACCAACGGGCAGATCGCAGAGGTTTTAGCCAGCGCTTCATCCAGATCGTCGGTTTCGAACAGGGATTTGATCTCGGCTTCGTTGCCGATCACGAAATCCAGTTCGTTTTCGATCAGCAGAAGGAAATCGACCCGGTGGCGTTCTACGCAGAACGGGTCGGAAATGGCGATACCCGCCTTGCCGCCACCCTTGTGGCAGGCGCGCGCAGCCTCAAGAAACGCGGCCTTGCCCTTTTCCTTGTCGAACAGATAGCCCTCGAGGAACATGATCTGGCTGTTGCCGGCGACATCATCGGACACGTCCTGAGACGACAGTTCCGAGGAAATACCCAGATAGGTGTTCATCGACCGCTCGCCATCGGGCGAGACAAAGATCATCGAGCGCGAGGTCGGCAGCTCTCCCCCCGGCACAGGCGGGTTAACGAAATCCACGCCGTCTTCGTTCATCGCGTCCGCATAGAACCGGCCCAGCGCGTCGTCGTGCACGCGACCGATAAAAGCGGCATCCAGCCCCAGCGCACCGGCACCCGCAATTGTATTGGCGACAGACCCACCCGGCGTCTGCACGCGGCCTTCCATCGAGGCATACAGCACCTCGCCGCGTTCCTGCTCGATCAGCTGCATGATGCCCTTTTCGATGCCCATCAGTTCCAGGAAACTGTCATCGGCCTGGGAAATCACGTCCACAACGGCATTTCCGATGCCGGTCAGTTGGTAGGTCTTCATAAGGTTTTGTCCTCGAATTGACAGAGATCACGGATGATACAGGTCGGGCATTGCGGCTTGCGCGCCTTGCAATGGTACCGGCCATGCAGGATCAGCCAGTGATGTGCATGGAGTTGAAAGTCTGCAGGTATGTTATCTTCGATGGCGCGCTCGACCGCGTCCACGTCCTTGCCGGGGCAAATACCGGTGCGGTTGCCGACGCGAAAGATATGCGTGTCGACGGCCTGTGCTGGCTGCCGCCACCACATGTTCAGAACCACATTTGCCGTCTTGCGCCCGACACCCGGCAGCGATTGCAGCGCGGCGCGGGAATTGGGCACTTCACCGTTATAGTCGTCGACCAGAATACGGCTAAGCTTGATGACGTTCTTGGCCTTCTGGCGAAACAAGCCGATGGTCTTGATATGCTCGATCAGCCCGTCTTCACCCAGATCCAGCATTTTTTGCGGCGTGTCGGCGATCTTGAACAACGCGCGCGTGGCTTTGTTGACCCCTGCATCGGTCGCTTGCGCCGAAAGGGCAACAGCCACGACCAGAGTATAGACGTTCACATGCTCCAGCTCGCCCTTGGGTTCGGGGTCGGCATCCTGAAAGCGCGTAAAAATCTCGCGGATCGTATGATAGTCGAGTTGCTTTGCCATCCGGGCCTTAATGCCGTTCGCCGGGCCATGACACAAGCCCAAAGCCAATGCGCAAGTTCCGGGTCGCTTGGGCGTGACCTGCGCGCTATGGTTTTGTCAGGAAATGAGGTGGAACCATGAACGTCCAGACCCCAGAAAGCGGATACCATTACAACGTCATGCGCCGGGCAATCGATTTGATCGATCAGGGCGGCGAAACCCTCAGCCTTGAAGAGCTTGCTCGCCAGATGGATATGAGCCCGGCCCACTTCCAGCGTCTGTTTTCGCGCTGGACCGGCGTGTCGCCGAAACGCTACCAGCAATACCTGACCCTGGGCCATGCAAAGGCTCTGCTGCGTGAACGGTTCACGACCCTGGAAACCGCGCATAACGTCGGCCTTTCCGGCAGCGGCCGCCTGCATGATCTGTTCCTGAAATGGGAATCCATGAGCCCCGGCGAATACGCCCGCAAGGGCGAAGGTTTGACGATCTATTGGGGCTGGTTCGAATGCCCGTTTGGCCCAGCGCTGGTGATGGGTACCGACAAAGGGATTTGCGGTATGGCCTTCGGAGCCGAGACCGGCGAAGAGGCCGCGATGGAAGACATGATCTCGCGCTGGCCCAAAGCGGAGTTCATCGAGGATCCGATGCGCCTGCGCCCCTGGGTGCTGAGCGCTTTTGGTGCCGCCAGCGACCGGCTGGAGCCAACGCCGCTCTACCTGATTGGCTCGCCCCTTCAAATCAAGGTGTGGGAAGCGCTGATGCATATCCCTTCGGGGCAGGTCACCACCTATTCCGAGATCGCCCAGCGGGTTGGTTCACCGCAGGCGGTGCGTGCAGTGGGCACCGCCGTGGGCCGCAACCCGGTCAGCTGGCTGATCCCTTGTCACCGTGCTTTGCGCAAATCGGGTGGGTTAGGCGGCTATCACTGGGGCCTGCCGGTCAAGCGCGCCATGCTGGCCTATGAAGCCGCTCAGGCGGATGCCTGAGAAATAGAGTGAGGCACCTTTGGGTGCCTCTCAACTGGATCACGTCACTGTCTGTCTATTCAGCAGCCCAGCCACCGACAGCTTTGACTTCGAGAAAGTCCTCCAGGCCAAAGACACCGCCTTCGCGCCCGTTTCCGGACTGTTTCATACCGCCGAACGGAGAGCCTGCGCTGCGCGATTGGCCGTTCATTTCAACCATGCCCGACCGCAGAACCCGCGCCATGCGATTGGCACGGGCGCCGTCTTGGGTCTGAACATAGTTGGTCAGGCCATAGGGCGTGTCATTGGCGATCTCGATGGCCTCTTCTTCGGTGTCGAAGGGGATCATGGTCAGGACCGGACCAAAGATTTCCTCACGCGCGACGGTCATCTGGTTGTTTGCATCGGCAAAGACGGTGGGGCGAACGTAGTAGCCCTTGTTCAACCCCTCAGGCCGCCCGGTGCCACCAGCGATCAGACGCGCGCCTTCGTCGATACCTTTCTGGATCAAGTCCTGAATCTTGGTCCACTGGACCTCATTCACAACCGGGCCGATATGACGGCCTGCTTCGGCTGCTGGCCCGACCTTGACCATGTTGGCTACTTCAGTCGCCATTTCCACCGCCTTGTCGTAGATCGGGCGCTGCACCAGCATCCGGCTGGGGGCGTTACAGCTTTGACCGGTGTTTTGCATCATGTGCAGCACACCGCGTTTGACCGCTTTCTCGTCCGCGTCTTCAAAGATCACGTTCGCGCCTTTGCCGCCCAGTTCCAGATGCACTTTCTTAAGCGTTTCGGCGGCATTCTTCGAAATCGCAGTGCCAGCGCGGGTCGAGCCGGTAAAGCTGACCATATCCACATCTGGATGACCTGACAGCTGAGAACCGACGCCCACACCGTCGCCGTTGACCAGGTTGAACACACCGGGCGGGAAGCCTGCCTCGTCCATCATCTCGGCAAAAATAATCGCGTTCAGCGGGCTTTGTTCCGATGGTTTCAGAACCATGGTGCAGCCTGCGATTGCCGCCGCACCGACCTTGAGCGTGATCTGGTTCATCGGCCAGTTCCAGGGTGTGATCAAAGCAGCGACGCCAACCGCCTCATAGATGATGCGATCATTCGGTGCGTGCCCCCCCAACGGGCGCTCGAATTCAAACGCCTTGGCCGCGCGGATGAAGTTCTTCAGGTGGTAAATACCCGCGCCCGCCTGCGCCGAGCGGGCCAGATCAATGGGTGCTCCCATCTCCAGAGACATCGCCTGGGCCAGATCCTCGGACCGCGCCGCATAAAGGTCGACCAGTTTTTCTACCAGTGCGATGCGGGTTTCCACCGGGGTTGCCATCCAACCGGGCAGAGCAGCCTTGGCAGCGGCAACCGCCGCATTTGTGTCGGCTTCTGCGCCAAGCGAAATCACCGCGCAGGGCTCCTCGGTCGAGGGGTTGATGACCTCGAAATCATTGGGTTGCGACGGTGCGACCCAGTGACCGTAAATATAGAAATCCCGCTTTTCGATCATCATGAGACCTCCTGAAGGTTCAGCATTCATCCGGCAGTTCGCGCACACTCTGTCACCCATCCCAAGATGGGGCAATAGAAGATTTGATCAAATTATTCTCCCAAATTGTCCACGAAATCCGTATCCTTGGGTGAGGTGGATGGTTTAACCTTCGCGCATAGTGATTAGGTTCTCAGCAACCGACTCAGGTTTTTCACAGGAAAGGAGATGCCCCATGGGTTTGCGCATCAACGATACCGTCCCGAATTTCACCGCAGAAACGGATCAGGGCACCGTTCAGTTTCACGACTGGATCGGCGATAGCTGGGCCATTCTGTTCTCGCACCCAAAGGATTTCACCCCTGTCTGCACCACCGAGTTTTCGGCTGTTGCGCAGCTGAATGATGAATGGGCCGCCCGCAACACCAAGGTGATCGGTGTGTCGGTCGACGGTGTCGAGGACCACAAGAAGTGGAAAAAAGATATCGAGGAATACGGCAACGCCAACCCCGGTTTCCCGATCATCGCCGATGACGGTTTGGCTGTGTCCAAAGCCTTCGACATGCTGCCTGCCGAAGCCTACCTGCCCGATGGCCGCACCCCGGCCGACAGCGCCACCGTGCGCTCGGTCTTCATCATCGGCCCGGACAAGCAGTTGAAACTGTCGATGACTTACCCGATGACCGTGGGTCGGAACTTTGCCGAGATTCTGCGTGCGCTGGACGGGCTGCAGATGTCGGCCAAGGGTGTGGCGACACCGGCCAACTGGGTGCCGGGTGAAGATGTGATCATTCCGCCTGCAGTGTCGAACGACGAAGCAAAAGAGAAGTTCGGCGAGTTCGAAACGATCTTCCCCTATTTGCGCAAGACCAAAGCGCCGTCTTAAGACGGTTGCCGGGTCAGGGGGGCTGTCTGCCCCCCATCGCGCCTGAAGGCACGATTCCCCCCGAGGATATTTTTAGCCAGATGAAGCAGGCGATTGTTGTGGACATGGCGCTCTACGGTACATCCGACATGAGTTGTTTTATCCGGATGCCCCCGCGCCTGAGGCACGAGGGCAAGAAGGCGACAGAAAACCGGTGAGAAACCTGACGCCCAACGCGATCAGAAGTTGTAGCGAAGCCCGAAATTGACGCTGAATGTGTCCAGATCATCTTCGACGGTGCCGGTCAAAGCTCCGTTCGGGGCCAGACGCTGTGAGGAAACGTCGAACGCCCGCGCATAACGCGCATCGACGGTAAAGGCAGTAGACGCATTGATGTCATAGGCCACACCGGCGATCAGTTGGGCTGCAAATGTGGTATCGCTGTCATCCAGCGCCACACCCGGCCCATAAGCAAAGTTCAGGTCCGAATAGGTGGCACCCAGACCAAACCCGGCAAACGGTGTCAGTGCACCTGCCTGTTTGAAATCGAATAACACATTGGCAAACAGCGAGGTCTGCGAGACATCGCCCGAGATATTGCCCTCGGCCCCCGGACCGTTGCCGGTAAAGTTCACGCCGTCCACGTCATTGTCGCGATAGGAAAGTTCCAGTTCCACCCGCGTTCCGATACTGTCATTGGACCATTGCGGGATCTCTTTACCGATCGCTACACCCAGACCGAAACCGGCGTCGAAATCCGTGTCGACCGATTGCGTCGAGCCACCGATGGTGCCCGAGAAATTGCTGTCCTGCAGCTGGCTGTAGCCGATGAAGCCCTGAATATAGGTGCCATCGCCCAGGCTCTGCGCGGCAAGCGCCGTTGAGCTGATAGCCAGAGCCGTTGAGGCAAGAATGAGGCGCGTGAACATTACCATCTCCATTGTTCCGAAGTCCGCATGGTTCGGATGTGGGCAAAGCGGGCAAAAAGGAAAGGCGCGAGGCCTTCACTTCAGTTCACAGGTTTTTAGGGGAGTGTGAGTGAATAAACGCGCAGTTGTGCAGGTAGGCCCTGCTGCGGGCTCAGGAGAACTGATCTGAGGGATCCGGGGCGTCTTTCACCAATGGCTCGGACAGAAGTTCGTCGACAAAAAAACTGAGCAACTGCAACCGGCTGGACACGCCTGCCTTGCGATAGACCGCAGCACTTTGCGCCTTGATCGTTCCCTCTTTGGTTTGTCGCATTTCCGCGATTTCAGCGATGGACAGGCCTTTGATCGACATCAGGGCCACGTCGCGTTCGGCGTCGCTCAGCTGCCATTCGCTGAACTGGCTTTCGATGATCTGGGCGAAGGCCCCTTGTGCAACACGCAGCTGCCGTTGCATGTCGCGCACGCGTCTGGTCTGGGACCGGATTAGGGCGATAGTGGCGCTTAAACCCCCGACAAGGGCCAGCGCCAGAAACAGCTCGAACGAATGCAGGAGGCGAAACCCGGCGCTTTCGCCGCCTGTCCAGTCCAGTGCCGCATCCGCCATGAAAAAGGCGGCGCAGAGGGCCTGCACCACCAGAAGGAGCCAGAGTAAAGTCGTTTGAGAGATTTTCATACGGCTCCTTGGATACAGTAAATTCAGTCGTCGTCCTCTTCGAGTTCGATGGCTGTCACCACGCCGTCAGTCTCGGTCAGAACCAGTTCAGTTTCCACCCCATCCTTGAGCAGTTCAACCTCGATCTCACCGTCTTCGAATTCGATCTCTTCGATCTGGTATCCTTGCGCTTCAAGTGTCGCGCGAATTTCGGCCTCGCTGGTGCCCAGTTTGTCACCCAACCCGACATTGGCCAAGGCAAGAACCGGTGTGGTTGCGATCAATCCAGTTAGGGTCAGCAGTTTCAAGGTTTCCATATCGCATCTCCTTTTTGCGTTGTGGCGATGCGGTTGAACTGGGGACGGGGAAGGGGCGCTGCGATTGGCTTTTGGTTGAAATGGGGTGAATTGAACCAAGGTTTATGCCATCCGATGGCCGTTTCAGGCTGTCAGGTTCTGATCTTGCTAAATTTGTGGTAGGTTGTTTCCGGGGGAAATACAGGCACGCGGCCAGCGACATCGGGTTTTCTGACTGTTTTGAACAGGAGATGACGATGGCATTTACAGATTGGTACGTAGAAGGCGATGCGTTCGGGAACTGCAATTGCGGTTATGCCTGTCCTTGCCAGTTCGAGGAATTGCCGACCCACGGCAATTGCCGCGGATTCGAGGTTCTGGAAGTTTCCAAGGGGCATTTTGGCGATACCGACCTTGCGGGCACGAAGGCCGCGCTGATCTATGCCTGGCCCGGTCCGATCTTCGAGGGCGGCGGCGAGATGCAAGTGATCATCGACCCCGGTGCCTCAGAGGCTCAGCGATCGGCGCTGGAAAAGGTTTTTCACGGTGAAGAAACCCAAGAAATGGCAACGCATTGGTTTGTGTTCCGGGCCATGTGCAAAACCGTTCACGACACCCTGTATGTGCCGATTGATTTCGAAATGGACATGGAGGGGCGTACGGCCAGAGTCTCAATCGGTGACGTCCTTCAATCCACCGGAGAGCCGATTCAAGCACCGCATGGCGGCGGGCCGCATCGTGTACGGATCGACATCCCCGGCGGTATTGAATTCACCCTGGCCGAGATCGGCAGCGCCTCGACCAAGGCGGACGCAGCGATCAAATTGGATCTGAACGACAGTTATGGCCAATGGCATGTGATGAAACACGGGCCGTCCGGGATTGCGGCATAGAGCGCTCTGACAATTCCCGTTTCAAGCACCGAGGAATACACTTGTTTCAACGTTTAGCGCGCATTATCCGAATTTAGCGAGGTCAGGAACCCGCGCATAACATTGATATTAAGGGTATGGTATGACGTTGATTTCCAAAAAGGTAAGTGCCGCTTGGGCGGCAACTGCTTTCGTTCTGTTCGGGTGCGCCGAAGATCCATCCAGCGAACGCGCAGAGCGAAATGTCGAGTATTCGGGATTTTATAACGAGATATCGGGCACCCTGTCAGACGGGTCCGCAGTTGCCGGCGTGGCGTGGTTCACCGGAGCGCCAGTCAGAGGCAACTTTTGTCTGCAGACGCAAGAAACCGTTTGCTCGGGCAAGTACTCGGCAAGTCTTGCACGCCGGATCTCAGGTGATTTTATCTGCGCGAATGGTTTGACGGGCAGCTACAAAACGCAACGTATTCCCAATGGCGACTTTGTCGTGCCAGTAAAGGCGACGGGCGCTTTGTCGGACGGGCGCAGTGCGAGCGTCGTTTTTTCCGAGCTCAAGCAGGGAAGCGGCACTACGTCCTGTTTCATCACAGCAGGCCGGTAAGCCCACCGTTTGTGACTCAGTAAAGTCCAGCGCAAAGACGAGCGGCCCTGAATCGCAATAGTCCCAATGAAAAAAGACCCCGGCGGAAACCGGGGTCCTTGGTGCTTTAAAGGAGCGACAGATTACTCTGCGCTTTCTTCTTTCTTTTCTTTCTTCTCGGGAACGATCTCTTCGCCGGTTTCCTGATCGACCACTTTCATCGACAGGCGAACCTTGCCGCGGTCGTCAAAGCCAAGCAGCTTGACTTTCACTTCCTGACCTTCCTTCAAAACATCCGATGGATGGTTCAGACGGCGGTTTTCGATCTGGGACACGTGGACCAGACCGTCGCGCTTGCCAAAGAAGTTCACGAAGGCGCCGAAGTCGACGATCTTGACCACTTTACCGGTGTAGACCTGACCTTCTTCCGGCTCTGCCACGATCGAATAGATCATGTCATAGGCCTTCTTGATCGATTCACCGTCAGGCGAGGCGATCTTGATGACGCCGTCGTCGTTGATGTCGACCTTGGCACCGGAAACCTCAACGATTTCACGGATGACCTTACCGCCCGAACCGATCACTTCGCGGATTTTGTCGGTCGGGATGTTCATGGTCTCGATGCGCGGCGCGTGGACTGAGAATTCGTTGGTCTCGGACAGGGCTTTGCCCATTTCACCCAGAATGTGCATACGGCCGTCCTTGGCTTGCGCCAGGGCTTTCTCCATAATCTCGGGTGTGATGCCCGCAACCTTGATGTCCATCTGCAGCGAGGTGATGCCGTTTTCGGTACCTGCAACCTTGAAGTCCATGTCGCCAAGGTGGTCTTCGTCACCCAGAATATCCGACAGGATGGCGTAGTTGCCGTCATCTTCCAGGATCAGACCCATGGCCACACCGGCAACCGGTGCTTTCAGCGGGACGCCCGCGTCCATCATCGACAGCGAACCGCCGCAGACCGACGCCATCGAGCTGGAGCCGTTGGATTCAGTGATCTCCGACACGATGCGGATCGTGTAGGGGAAGTCGGTCGCCGCAGGCAGAACCGCCTGCAGGGCGCGCCATGCCAGCTTGCCGTGGCCGATTTCACGACGGCCAGGGCCGCCAACGCGGCCAACTTCACCAACTGAGTAGGGCGGGAAGTTGTAGTGCAGCAGGAAGTTCGATTTGAAGTTGCCATGCAGCGCATCGATGAACTGTTCGTCGTCGCCGGTGCCCAGCGTGGTCACGGCCAGCGCCTGCGTTTCACCACGGGTGAACAGGGCAGACCCGTGCGTACGAGGCAACATCGAGGTTTCGGCTTCGATCCCACGGATGTCGGTGGTCGAGCGACCGTCGATCCGCTTGCCGCCTTTGACGACATCGCCGCGCAGGATGCCGGCTTCCAGCTTTTTCATTGCCGAACCCAGGTTGCCGTCTTCCAGCTGTTCCTCGGTCAGCGCTTCCTTGATCGCTTCACGGGCAGCGGCAACAGCGGCGGTGCGCTCTTGCTTGTCGGTGATTGCGAAAGCGGCCCGCATCTGCTCTTCACCGGCGGCTGCAACGGCGGCGTACAGTTCCGAATAATCAGGCGCCTCGAATTCAAACGGTTCCTTCGCGGTTTCTTCGGCCAGATCGATGATCAGGTCCAGAACCGGCTGAATCTGCTCATGCGCGAAGTTCACGGCGCCCAGCATCTCTGCCTCGGACAGCTCGTACGCTTCCGATTCCACCATCATCACGGCGTTCTTGGTGCCGGCAACAACCAGATCCAGACGCTGTTCGGGGTTCAGGCGCAGGTCCTGCATGTCGTCCACGGTCGGGTTCAGGACGTATTCGCCATCCACGAAACCAACACGGGCACCGGCGATCGGGCCCATGAACGGCGCGCCGGAAATGGTCAGCGCAGCAGACGCTGCGATCATTGCAACGATGTCGGGATCATTGACCAGATCGTGCGACAGCACGGTGCACATGACCAGAACTTCGTTCTTGAAGCCGTCAACAAACAGCGGGCGGATCGGACGGTCGATCAGACGCGCGGTCAGCGTCTCTTTCTCGGTCGGGCGCGCCTCGCGCTTGAAAAAGCCGCCCGGAACCTTACCGGCGGCATAGTATTTCTCTTGGTAATGTACGGTCAGCGGGAAAAAGTCCTGACCGGGCTTTTGTTGCTTGGCAAAGGTCACGTTTGCCATGACGCTGGTTTCGCCCAGCGTGGCAATCACGGTGCCGTCCGCCTGACGGGCAACCTTGCCGGTTTCCAGTGTCAGCGTCTCTTCGCCCCACTGCATCGATTTCTTAGTTACATCAAACATATGCGTATCCTAGATGGGAGCACTCCCGGCCCTCCGGGTCTCCCGTTTGCATGGCGGCCCCATTGCCGCCGACCCCACTTTATCTTCCATTCGAGTGCCGGGGTCAGGGCACAACGTCTCAGATACTCGCGCGCATACATGAGAATGCGTTGGAAGGAAAGAGAAACCGCATAGGGTGGCCGGATCATGCTGAGACAAGTAACCGTTTCTCCAACAGGCGCAAATTTATAACCGCAACAAAAATGGTTAATGGCAGAGCACCAAGTTTCATCATGGTTGGTGACCTTAGAGTTCAAGGCCCACCTGCATCGCTAACATCGTAAAATTTGAATGCATTTTGTATAAATATGAAGGCAGTATAAGCTTTTACCATAAAGCCCGCGGTCGAAATGACGGAAACGCGCCAAGGGGGTAACTATCTCATAACCGTCCGCTGACCGAATACCTTGGCGTTTGCAGATAGCGAACAGAAGGGCAATCGAATGGCACAAACAAAGAAGATGCTGGATCCGGACCCCCGGATTTACGACTTCGAAACGGAATATGAACTGGGGCAGGACAACGTCCGGCCATTTGGTCTGGACATCCACAACCCAGTCTTCCTGATCTCGAGTATCCTGATCTTTGCGTTCGTTCTGATCGCATTGGCCAACCAAGAGGCTGCCGCCTCGTTCTTTGGCTGGCTTCGGCCTTGGCTGACCAGCACGTTTGACTGGTTTCTGGTACTTTCGGTGGATGCAATCACCCTGTTTTGCCTCGTTCTGATCATCCTGCCCGTCGGCAGCGTGCGGATCGGAGGCAAAGACGCCAAGCCTGATTATTCTTATGCCGGATGGATCGCGATGATGTTCGCGGCCGGTATTGGTATCGGCCTGCTGTTCTTTGGTGTGATGGAACCGGTTTACTACAACTTTGCCGAAGACGGGAACGCACGGCCCCTGGGTATCGACATCGCTGTTCCAGGCAACGAGTACATAGGCGTCGTTGGCACCATTCATCATTGGGGTCTGGAAGGCTGGGCGGTCTATGCAGCTGTAGGCCTGAGCCTTGCTATCTTCGCTTATAACCTGAACCTGCCACTGACCCTGCGCTCGGCCTTTTATCCGATCCTAGGCGAGCGTGTCTGGGGCTGGTGGGGTCATATGATCGACACGCTTGCGGTTTTTGCCACCTTGTTCGGCCTGACGACCTCTTTGGGTCTTGGGGCGCAACAGGTTGCGGCGGGGCTGAACGAAGTGTTTGGCATCGAACCCAGTCCGACCGTGACAGTCCTGCTGATCATTGGCATCACTCTGATTGCGTTGGGATCAGTCCTGATGGGTATGGATGCAGGTGTCAAACGGCTGAGTGAGATCAACATGATCATGGCCGTGGGCCTGTTCATCTTTGTGATCGTCGTCACAGGCGTCGGCACGGCCATCGCGCGGTATTTCAACGTCATGGTAGATTACGTGACGCACCTTCCGGCATTGTCCAATCCGTTCGGGCGAGAAGACACCAGTTACTTCCATGGCTGGACGACCTTCTATTGGGCCTGGTGGATCGCGTGGTCGCCCTTTGTGGGCATGTTCATCGCCCGTATTTCCAAGGGCCGCACGGTGCGTGAGTTCATCCTCTGCGCGCTACTGGCCCCCACGGCGGTCTGCGCCCTGTGGATGTCGACCTTCGGTGGTGCCGCGATCGACATGCTGAACGCAGGCGGAGCCGAGGGCGTCCGCGCCACCGTGATCGACAGCTACGCCCCCGAGGGCGCCCTGTTCGGTTTCCTAAAGGAACTGCCGCTCTATGGCATCATCGCACCAATCGCCCTGATATTGATCGTTGTGTTCTTTGTGACCTCTTCGGATTCAGGTTCGTTAGTGATTGATACCATTACTGCCGGAGGCAAGATGGATGCTCCGGTGGTCCAACGGGTGTTCTGGTGTACGCTCGAGGGTCTGGTGGCAATCGCTCTGCTCTTGGGAGGCGGCCTTGCGGCTTTGCAAGGCGCAGCGGTGTCAACGGGCATCCCGTTCACGTTGGTGGTTCTGATTATGTGCTACTGCCTATGGCTGGCGCTTAAATCGGAAAAGGCAAAGATGTAGCGACGCACCTGCATGCAGGGCCTTCCAGCCCTGGCTACACAGCAACACCAAAAAAAACGCCCGCTGTTTCGGCGGGCGTTTGATATCAATTTGATCAGTTCTGATCTTAGCGGCGGATGCCCAGCTTTTTGATCAGGTCCTGGTAACGTGCTTCTTCCTTGCCCTTCAGGTAGTCCAGCAGCTTACGGCGCTGGGCAACCATCTTCAGCAGACCGCGACGACCGTGGTTGTCTTTCTTGTGAGTCTTGAAGTGCTCGGTCAGGGTGGTGATGCGCGAGGTCAGGATTGCAACCTGGACTTCAGGCGAACCGGTGTCGCCTTCTTTGGTTGCGAATTCTTTCATGACGCGTGCTTTTTCAGCGGCAGTGATCGACATCGGGGTCTCCTTTAAAGGTTAGAGTTGATGGCGCAGGCCGGGATGTCGTCCAGCACAGGCCCATGGAGAAAACCGCACCGATTCCGATGCGGATGGGCGCGTATAGGCGCATTTGCGGTAAATGGCAAAGGGAATCTGCGGGCGAAGACCAGCCTCCCGGCGATGCAGAAAAGCTCTGAGTGTGAAAATCCTGTGCAATCGGCATCGGGTCAAAGTCTGGCCATCGAAATGGTTGGTATTTGTCACCATTGCTCGGGCTGTTGGGTGTAGGCGATATAGAGCGGATGCTTGGGGTGCCCGTCCTTGGTCAGACCCAGATGAAACAATGGCTGTCCGGTTTCACGTAGCAGGTGTTCAACCGCTGGCCCGCGCTCCAGATGCGCACCATGTGTGCCCCAGGCGGCGATGACCTGATCGGCCCAGTCGACGCCCTCCAGAATGGCCGCATCATTCGCGGGCCCCACCGGATCGGAGGCGGCGCGCATCTTGCGCGGGTCGGTATCGCGCCAGGCGAAGATGTTGGTGACCTGAAACGCGCCGAAGCCCAACGCCCGCGCACGGCGTTCGCAGCGCTCGACCGTCGGATCGTTCTGCACCTCTGTTGCAGTCGAGGGGTTCAGCATCACGAACAGCGCCTTGCGCCCACCCGCATCCCAAATGCGGGTCAGGCTGTAGCGATACTTCTCGCAATCGGAATAAACGGCGGTCGAGGGCGCGTCGCCCTTGGTGTGGGAGCGGGTGATCATGGGCCGGGTGTGGCTGGATTCGGCCTGTTTTTCAAGGGTTGATGCCTGCCATCCCTTCCTGTGTTAACCTTCCGGCATTTGATTGGTTCTTCTGGGGGTTTGAAGATGAATTTCGAAACACTTGATCCGGCAGATTGGGAAGAGACGCGAAAGCTGGCGCATGCCATGCTGGACATGGCGCTGGATCACACTCGCGACGTGCGGGATCGTCCTATCTGGCAGGATATGCCGTCTGACATTCGCAACAGCTTTGACACGTCCGCGCCGCAGCAGGGGATGCCTCTGGCTGACTTGATGGACGATGTGGGCACCCGTGTGATGGATTATCCGATGGGCAATATCCATCCCCGTTTCTGGGGCTGGTACATGGGGGCCAGCAACTTCACCGGGGCCATGGCGGATTTTCTGGCCGCAGTTCAGGGGTCTAATCTGGGCGGCGGCAACCATGCAGCGGCCCTGATCGACCGGCAGGTGGTCGATTGGCTGCGCGAGATGATCGGCCTCCCCGATGGGGCCAGTGGTACGCTTGTCAGCGGCGGCAGTGTGGCGAACATGATTGGTCTGACGGTCGCGCGAAATGCGAAATCGGGGATCGACATGCGGCAGCTTGGTGTGGCGGCGATGGATCGTCCGATGCGGTATTACGGCTCGGACCAGATGCACAGCTGCCATCAAAAGTCACTTGAGACCCTTGGTCTTGGCGATCAGGCGCTGCGTCGGGTTCCGACCCGGGACGATTTGACGATGGAGCTCGACGCACTGCGCGAGATGGTCGCGCAGGACCGTGATGCGGGGCTGAACCCGGCTTGCGTCATCGCCACGGCGGGAACGGTGAACACTGGGGCAATCGACGATCTGACAGCAATCGCCGATTTCTGCACGGCAGAGGGGCTGTGGTTCCACGTCGATGGTTGCATTGGCGCGCTGATTGCAATCGCACCCGAAAATGGCTGGCGCGTGGCCGGGATCGAGAGGGCGGATTCCGTTGCGCTGGATCCGCATAAATGGCTGCATGCCCCGTTCGAGGTCGGGTGCGCCCTGGTCAGGGATCACGACACGCATCACGGAACCTTCACCTTGACGCCGGAATATCTGAAACCTCAGACCCGAGGCGTCGCGGGGGCCGCTTTCCTGCATGACTACGGTATACAGACGTCACGCGGATTTCGGGCGTTGAAGGTGTGGATGTCGTTGCGCGAACACGGTGTGCAGAAGTTCGGCAGGCTCATCGATCAGGATATTGAAAAAGCCCAATACTTGACGGGTTTGATCGAGGGGCAGGACAGGCTGAAACTGATGTTTCCGACCAATATCAACATCGTCTGTTTCCGCTATGATCCGGGTGGATTGAACCCCGAAACGCTGCGGGTGATCAATACCGAGATCATGTTGCATCTACAGGAAGAGGGGACGGCTGTCCTGTCGGATACAACAGTTAATGGAAAGCATTGCCTGCGGGTTGCCGTTAACAACCATCGGACACGGCCCGAGGATCTGGACCTGCTGGTGTCCGAGATTCTCAGATTGGGCAACAAGCTTCAGATGGCGGCTTAGGACCCGGTGACGAACACCCGGCTAGGATGCAATTCACCGGATTTGTAGATGCCCACTGCCACGGCTCTGCCATCCATCGAGGCCCATGCTTCGTCGCCATATTCAACGTCCGAGGCCAGAACCATGCCCGGATTGCCATTGCGCAGGCGGGTGGCACCTTCGGGTGTGCATTTCAGTTCGGGCAAGTCGGCGAGGCCGGTTTCCAGCGGGTGCAGGTAGTCATCCAGTGCAGCCGTTTTCGCCATCTCGTCGATCTGCTCGATGGACAGGCCGTCTTCGACCTCGAACGGACCGGACCAGATGCGGCGCAGTTCTCTGACGTGTCCATGACACCCCAGAGCCGCGCCCAGATCGCGGGCGATGGACCGGACGTATCCACCCTTGCCGCAGGTCATCTCAAGCACGACGTGATCTTCGTCAGGGCGGTCGACCAGAATCAACTCCTCGACCCATAGCGGGCGGGCCGACAATTCCACATCCTCACCATCGCGGGCCAGTTTATAGGCGCGCTGACCGTCGATCTTCACGGCTGAAAACTTCGGCGGCACCTGCATGATATCGCCCAGAAACGGGGCCAGCGCCTGTTTGATGTCTTCATCCGACGGTCGCGCATCGCTTTCGGCAATCACCTCGCCTTCGGCATCGTCGGTGTTGGTTGCCTGACCCAGCCGGACGGTGAAGGTGTAGGCTTTCAACGCATCGGTGATGTAGGGAACGGTCTTGGTCGCCTCACCCAGCGCCACAGCCAGAACGCCGGTCGCCTCGGGGTCCAGCGTGCCCGCATGGCCAGCTTTCTTGGCGTCCATCGCCCAACGCACCTTGTTGACCACAGCGGTCGAGGTCATGCCCGCGGGCTTGTCCACCACCAGCCAACCGGAAATGTCGCGGCCCTTGCGTTTGCGTCCCATTCTGCACCTTGAATCTTGCTGAGGCGCGCGACCTAGCGGATCGCCATCACGCTGTCAAATTCAGGGTGCGTCCTCGACAACGCCCACGATGGGACCCAGCGAGAACCCTATGTCCGACCGGCTGCTGGCGCGCTCATACATGCGAGAGATATTGCCGTCGAGAAACAGCGCGTTCGGCGTTTTCAGCACATCGCGGAACAGACTGCCGAATTCGTGGAAAGTGACATAATCGTCCGAGATCGCAAACACCGCCCGCGTCCCATCTGCGCTGGTGCCCACCCCATTGCGCACATAAACCGAGGTCGAATCGGGCAGAAAGCGCGGGTGCAATTCCCCATCGATCACCAGCATCGGGCCGGACTGGGTGGCGAACCGGCATTCAGGGGCCTGATCGACATAGGCCAGCGTCTCGAACACGTCAGCACGGCCCTCGCGGATGCAGAACACACCATTCGGTAGCAAGCCGAAATTGCCCGGTCCGGCATTTGGGATCACCCGCATCTGTTCCTGACCGTCTTCGACATAATGTCCGACGGGTGAGCGGTCGTCGTGATACATGCCCGCATTCATCGCAAAAGCCAGGCGTTTGCCGTCAGGGGCCAGCGCCTCGTTCACCGAAGAAAAGTGCCCCAGTAACTCGCCGTCTTCATCATTCAGAAACAGGCGCAGGTCTGCGGCAGAGGCATCCACCTCGCAGACCGTATACCGCTTGTTTTCATGGGTAACCTTTTCGCAGGTCACCGCAGCAGCTTGCGCGGCCCAGAGAGCCGCGCCAATCGAGACCAGAGTGCGGATCACTCGTCCAGATCGCGGCGCACCGCGTCCTGATCGAACATGCGGCGGGTGTCGTCCAGACGGTCGAACGTGTCATCCAGACGAAACCGCAGATCGGGCGAGAATTTCAGGCCGACCTTCTTGCCGACCATACGCCGCAACTCACCCTTATTGCGGGCGAGCAATTCGATCACGTCCTCTTGCCCCTTGCCGCCCAGAGGCAGCACATAAGCGGTAGCGATCTTCAGATCGGGCGAGGTGCGTACCTCACCCACGGTGATCGACATGCGGTTCAGGTCGGGATCGTGGACATCTCCGCGCGCCAGCACCTCGGACAGGGTGCGGCGGATCAGTTCGCCGACGCGCAGCTGTCGTTGGGACGGGCCGGGGCCATCGTGGAATTTGTTCTTTGCCATATCCCCGATCTAAGCCCAAAGCGGGGCTTTGCCAAGCGGGCGCGAACGGGTTAGGAGGCTTTGAGCCGACCACGAGTCAATCAATGCGAAAGGACCAGCGCAATGACCCATATTCCGGGGATCGTCATCACAGGGGCTTCGGGCCGTATGGGGCAGATGCTGATCAAGACCGTCACCGACAGTGATAAGGCACGTCTGGTCGGCGTGGTCGAGCGCAAAGGCCATGACTGGGTCGGTCAGGACGTGGGCGAGGCGATGGGCGGTCAGGCGCTGGGTGTCACGGTGACAGACGACCCGCTGGAGGCTTTCGCACAAGCGCAGGCGGTGATCGACTTCACCGCTCCTGAGGCGACGCTGGAGTTTGCAGCATTGGCGGCGCAGGCGCGCTGTGTCCATGTGATCGGCACAACCGGTATGACGAATGAACAGATCGCAGCGCTAGAGCCTGCGTCTCGTCACGCGGTGATCGTGCGGGCAGGGAATATGAGCCTGGGCGTCAACCTGCTGGTGCAACTGACCAAAAAGGTCGCCGCCGCTTTGGATGAAGATTTCGACATCGAGGTGATCGAAGGCCACCACCACCACAAGGTCGATGCGCCCTCGGGCACCGCGCTGATGCTGGGTGAGGCCGCTGCCGAGGGGCGCGGGGTCAACCTGGCCGATGTGTCCGATCGGGGTCGCGACGGCATTACCGGCGCGCGCAAACGCGGGGACATCGGGTTCCACGCAATTCGCGGGGGGGACATCGTGGGCGAACATGACGTGTTGTTCGCTGCCCCCGGAGAGCGTATCGTCTTGCGTCACCTCGCCACCGACCGCGCCATCTTTGCCCGCGGTGCGCTGAAGGCGGCTCTGTGGGGACAGGGCAAGGCGCCCGGTCAGTATGACATGGTGGATGTGCTGGGGCTGTAGGCCATAGACGCACCGTCCGGCTGCGCTAAGGTTGGGTGGTGCAAACCATGAAGTCACGATTTCTGACAATAAGTCTGTTTGCCGCGTTCTATCTGACGCTGTTGCCCTTTGTCGTGCATGGGGTGGCAATGATCGGCGTCGGCCTGTCCGAGGATGCTCCCGGGCAGAGCTATCTGTTTGCCGACGGTCAAGGCGTCGGCAATGCGGCGATGATCCTGCATATCCTGACCGGCACGCTGTTGGTCGCACTGGTTCCGCTGCAATTGGTAAGAGCGGTACGGCTGAAATACACCCGGTTTCATCGCATGCTGGGCCGGGGGCTGATCACGCTGGGGCTGATCACGGGGCTGGCAGGAATGACCTATATCCCCTTGCGCGGCACAATTGGCGGGCCGGTGATGTCAGCCGCGTTCTTCCTGTATGGGTTCTGCCTGTTCACAGCCGCGCTGATGGTCGCGCATATGGCCCTGGTCAGAGACCGTGCAGGCCATTGGGCCTGGGGGCTGCGGCTGTTCTGGCTGGCGCTGGGGTCGTGGCTCTACCGGTTGCACTATACGCTTTGGTACGTGCTGACCGATGGGTTGGGATCAGAGCCCGATTTCTCGGGCCCTTTCGATCTGGTGCAGAACTTTGCGTTTTTCGTGCCGTACCTGCTGGCTGTACAGGTCTGGATTGCGCGTAAGCGTCCCGATCATCAGGGGGCCTTGGCTACAGATCCTTGACTTTGTCGGCCCGCAATGGACAAGCGAGGTAGACGCCGAATTCCTGTCCGATATCGGCACTGACCCGCGCATGAACCCGGCCTTGACGGTCGAGAAAACGCTGGTTGTCCTCGACCGGGAAAATCCCCTCATGCCAGATACCGGGGTGGATGTAGAGGCCACGAGAGCCGTCGCACCAGAACGCCACCACTTTGTCCGGGGTCAGGTTGTCGCCGGGCAGGGCGGCGGGGACGATGAACGGTTTGTTGTCCAGCGGCCAGAACATCTGCCCGCCGTCGGGGTGATAGTTCATGTGCCACAGCAACACCTGATTGCGCGGCGCGGTTTGCCGATCCGTCTGCGCCTGCTGAGGGTCGGCTGACCAACCCAGCACGTAGTGGCCTTTGACGGCCTCGTTCTCACCGAAGAGCACATCACCCTGCCAGTCACATTTGAACGTGCCCTCGACCCAGCCCCCTTCATCACCGGTGCCTTCGTCAATCGGCCGCCAGCCCTGTTGCGGCCAGCGGACGATCTCAATCTCGAAGGTTTCAGGGTCGTCGACCAGACAGCCATAGCCTTTGACAGACGCGTCCGTCGCACGGATCAGAGGAACCTCGTGCCAGGGCAACGACGGCTTGGAACTGGCCTCAAAGATGTACTCCGGGGCGGTCATGTCGAGATCAGATGTTTGTCGACCATGCGCTGCACCATCGGTGCGAAATGGGCAAAATCCGGTGTTTCCATATCCGCGCGTTTGCCCGCCTCATCCAGATACCGGACTTGAATGATCTCTTTCAGGTTCGGATTGGCTTCGAATTCCGCGACCTCTTTTGCATTCATTGGACCGCCTTGCAATTCCAGCGTGTGGACCGAGGCAGCAGAGAGCCGATCAAAGTATTCGGGTTTGGTTGCACAGAGATAGCGTTTGGCCGCCACGTGATATCGGCAACAATCGGTGATGACCGAGGGGAAGAACTGTTCCAGCACCTCCGCACCTGCGTCCTCATGATGGCGGTCTTCGGTATCGTCGGGGTGATAAGTGCCGAACTCGGACGTAAAGTGCCCGATATCGTGTAGCAACGCGCCAACGATGATTTCCTCGGGCTGACCGTTCTGTTCGGCGATAGTGGCGCCTTGCAGCATATGCTCGGCCATGGTGACGGGTTCACCCAGATATTCCTCACCGCCGCGACGCTCGAAGATGTCACCGATGAAGGCCACGATATTGTCCCGGTTGAGGGTCGAGAAATCGGGTTTCATTCCGCCGCCTCCGGCTGCGCCATCTCCATCGCCGCAAGCGTGGACAGCAACCCGTCCTTGTCGGCGTAACAACCCTGCAACCAGCGCGAACCGGCTCCGGAATAGCCCAGACGCGCGTGCAGCACGCGGGTGTTGTCGACGATAAAGCTTTCGCCCGGTTCCAGTTTGAACGACACGCCCATGGCCGGATCGTCGATGATCTCGCCCAATTGGCGATAGGCGGCATAATAGGCTTCCATCCGGTCGAACGGGATATCGACCAGAGGCGCAGACGAGCGGTTGTTGAAGCGGATGCCGACCAGTTCACCATCCGGTGACAGTTCGATCATCGGACGACGCGACCGCAGGCAGACCCCGTCCGAGCCTTTGTATTCGAAGCGGGCAGGATAGCCCGCCAGCAGGGCAAATCCCTCGGGGTTCCGGTCCCGCAGTTTCTCGGCAGCGCGGAAGCCGTCAACGACGATCGAGTCACCCCCTTCAGCGCTGTTTTCAAGGCAATACAGAATTTGCAGGGTCGGCACCGGGTCTCGATAGGGGTTGTCGGTATGGGCCTGCAACCCCAGCCCGGTATAGGCGAGGTTGGTGGGGTTCACCTCGGTCCGCACCTCGAAATACGGGCCGTAATTGGTTTCGCGCACATAGCCAAACAGGTCGGCCACTTTCAGCAGCGATTCCGGCTCGGTCGGGCCGCCGGTCAGTTTGGCAAACCCGAACTCGGCAACGGAAGCCAGCCAATTGCGCTTGGCGGCGGGACTGGCATGGACCTCGGTCCAGTCCCCACTGGGCGCGTCGATACCGCGCTCCCACGTCGTGATGCCGGGGGCGATGCGACCCGGTGCAACATCATGATCGCGGTCATAGCTATGTTTGGCCAACCAATCGGACGGGAAGGTGACGGTCTTGCCCTCTGGCTGAAACGTGACTTGCAAGTTGCCCGAGACAACCTCGGCGGCACTGATCGAGATGTCAGCGGGGATATCACCGATGGTGATCAGGCGCTGACCGTTGCACGGCGCGCGGGTCTCAGAGTCCAGCGCATTGTCGCGTAGCCAGATGGCATGAAAGCGGGCTTGGATACCTGTGTCGAATTCGACGGTGACGACCGAGGTGTCGTGGGTGGCGGTGCGCAGCATTTGGGGGGCTCCTGTTCAGCGCGGGCTATGGTTGAGGAAATACGCGCCCCGTGGCATTACGACAATTAATCCTTATTACGGCTGAGGCTTGGAAAATCTAATGGCTAAGAAAAAGATCGGGTTACCTCCGCTGGATTGGTTGCGCGTGTTCGAGGCTGCGGGTCGTCTGGGTGGGTTCTCTGCCGCTGCAAAAGAGTTTGGACTGACGCAGGCGGCGGTCAGCCAGCGGATCGGCAATCTCGAGGCGTGGCTGGGCCGATCCTTATTCGTGCGTGAGGCGCGAGGCGTGTCACTGACGGTCGAGGGGGAAAGCTATCTGCCTCTGGTGCAGGACAGCCTTCGGGCACTGGAACGCAACACAGAGGACCTGTTTGGAAAATCCCCGCGCGAATTGCGCGTCGCCGGGTTGTCGTCGCACATTCACGCGCTGATCGTACCCGCCCTGACCAGATTTCATGGGGTGCGGCCCAAGGTTCGGGTGATGACCGACTCGGTCGCGCGCCGGTCGTCTCTGGATGAAGAGCGGACCTGGCTACAAATCCGCTATGGTCGGGGTGTTTGGGCCGGGCGCGATGCCGCATTGATTGCACGTGAGGTTCTTGCGCCCATGGCGGCACCGGGTGTCGATTGGGGTGCACCTTTGATCGACCTGCGTGGTGAGCGCCCCGGTTGGCAAGAATGGAGCCAAAAAAGTGGCCAACAGGATTTGCCGCCTTCACAAATCAGCTTTGATTCGATGGAACACGCGATTTCGGCAGCTCGACGCGGTATGGGCGTGGTTTTGGGATCTGTTCCGCTGGCCTCTGCCGATCTGCAGGAGGGCCGGTTGCGCAGGATGGACCTACCGGAATTGCAAACCAAAGACGGCTACTGGCTGACCTGGCCCGAAGATCGGGCAAAATCCAAAAAACAACGCGCTTTGATCGAGGATTTCCTGCAGGCACTGCGCGGCTGATCGCTCAGAAATCGATGGCGATGCCCTTCTTTTCCCAATCGCCATAGCGCGCCGGGTCCGGTCCGTCGCGGCCACCCAGTTCCTTGGGCAAATCCTTTGCCTCGGCTGCGGCCTTGCGGCGGCGTTCATCTGCTTCGGCCAGCGCACGCAAGGCGGCGGGGGGCAGGTCTTTGCGGTCGTCACTCATGACATCGGGTTCCTTTCCGTGCACAGCCTTGATATACGCCCGCGTCCGCCATTGGCAATGCGGGCGCAGGTCACATGAAGGCGGTACCATGTCAAACAGCGCAACAGCAGCACGGCGCAGCGCAATCTATCTTCTGGATCAGGTTCTGGGCGAAGGTCGCCTGCTATCCGAATGTCTCGCTGCCGGCGCACTGGATCGGCTGGGTCCCGAGGATCGCGCACGTGCCCAGCGGCTGGCATTGGAAACGCTGCGTGGGCTGGAACGCGCCGACAGGTTGCTGGACAACCACCTGAACCGCACACCCGCTCTGACGGTTCACAACACGCTGAGGCTGGGCGCGGTTGAGTTGTGCAACGGTGAAGCCGCCCACGGCGTTGTGAATTCCATGGTCGAGATCATCAGCCGTTCGCGCAAGCATGGACGTCTCAAGGGCCTGGTGAATGCCGTTCTGCGCAAGGTTGCAGCCGAAGGGCCCGAGGCGTGGCCGAAGATGCGTGTTCCGCGTTTGCCGGAGTGGTTGCGGGATCCGCTGATCATGGCCTGGGGCGCGGATGCCGTGGCCGGGATGGAGCAGGCGCATTTCACAGGCGCACCCCTTGATTTGACTGTAAAGCCGGGGGCAGTTGGCCCCGCAGGTAGCCTGCTGCCTACGGGTTCGGTGCGCATGCACGATGCTGGTCAGGTCTCGACCTTACCGGGGTACCAAGCGGGCGAGTGGTGGGTTCAGGATGCCGCCGCGGCTCTGCCGGTTGGCGTTCTGGCACCGAAGGCGGGCGAAAAAGTGCTGGACCTCTGCGCAGCCCCAGGTGGCAAAACGATGCAGTTGGCAGCGGCCGGTGCGGATGTCACGGCCCTGGATGTATCGGAAACCCGGATGGAGCGGGTGCGCGAAAACCTTGAGCGCACCGGGTTGAAGGCGCAGGTTGTTGTAGGTGATGCGTTGGAGCATCAAGGCCAGTATGACGCAATCCTGCTGGACGCGCCCTGTTCGGCCACCGGCACGATCCGCAGGCATCCCGATTTGCCGTTTGCCAAGGATGGTTCGGAATTCGGCGGTCTGATCGAACTCCAGGCGCGCATGTTGGCCCACGCATGGACCCTGCTGAAACCCGGTGGGCGCTTGGTCTATTGCACCTGTTCTTTGTTGCCGGATGAAGGTGAGGTGCAGGTCGAAGAGGCGCTGGATATGTATCCAGAGATGGCCGTGGACCGCGACGCCTTGAAGATCCCCGGCGTTGAAGACGACTGGATCACCGAAGAAGGCGGCCTGCGGCTGCGGCCCGATTACTGGCCGGATCAGGGTGGTATGGACGGGTTCTATATCGCCTGTCTGAACAAATCGGCCTGAGCGCACGCTTTTCGATGACTTGACGATCGGCGCGGTCTATCGTTGGGTCTCAAGCGCCAGCAGAGCGCAAGGGGCAGAGTAACGCGAGACATGTCGAACTCGGACACCATGACCAGTCGGTGGATGCGGTTTCAGAACCGTTTCTACGCGCGTCTCAGTCAGCGGCAAAAGGCAGTCACAGGGTTTGTCGCGCAACCTGATCCGCGCACCGTGGGCTCGTTCGCACGTGGACGGCAACTGGTCGCCGGAAATCTTTTGTTCGCCGGATATCTGGTCGAGGCCGAGGATACCGGGCTTTGGGATGTTTCCGCGCCCAGCGCGGGCTTTGACGACGAACGCCACGGCTTTGCGTGGTTAGATGATCTGGCCGCAGTCGGAGATATGCGCGCACGGGAAAAGGCGCAGCGCTGGGTCTGGGGCTGGATCGAAGCGCACGGTCGCGGGCAGGGCCCGGGTTGGGTGCCCGACCTGACCGGTCGACGTGTGATGCGCTGGATCAATCACGCGATTTTCCTGTTGCGTGGCGCCGATGAAAAGCAAAGCAGGTTGTTCTTTCGGTCGCTGGCCCAACAGACATGGTTCCTGTCCAAACGCTGGCAGGCCGCTACTCCGGGGTTGCCGCGATTTGAGGCTCTGGCCGGTTTGGTACAGGCCGGTTTGGCGTTGGAGGGGTTGGAGCAGATGGCCGATCCGGCCTTGCGTGCCCTGGCCGGGGAATGCGACCGGCAGGTGGACGCGCAGGGCGGTATCCCAACACGCAACCCGGAAGAACTGCTTGAGGTGTTCACGCTGCTCAGCTGGACCTCGGCGGCACTGAATGATCTGGGACGCGGTACGCCTGTCGCGCAGGCTAATGCGATCAAGCGAATCGCGCCGACCCTGCGCAGCCTGCGCCACGCGGACGGGGCGTTGGCGCGGTTCCATGGCGGCGGACGCGGAGTCGAGGGACGTCTGGAACAGGCCCTGGCGCAAAGTGGCGTCAAACATAAGGCAGCAACCGAATTGCCGATGGGCTATGCCCGTCTGTCCGCCGCGCGCACCACGGTGATCGTGGATGCCAGTGTACCGCCTTCCGGGGCTGCTTCGTTCAATGCACATGCCTCTACTCTGGCGTTCGAGCTGACCTCGGGGCGGCGTCCGTTGATCGTGAATTGCGGGTCCGGGGCCAGTTTCGGGTTGGATTGGCGGCGTGCCGGACGGGCGACGCCGTCGCATTCGACCTTGTGTCTGGACGGGTTTTCCAGCGCCCGACTGGCCAACCCATTACCGGGCCGAGAGGCTCAGGCGCTGGTTGACGCGCCACAAGAAGTACCAGTCGATTTCGAAGACGCGTTCGAGGGCATCCGCTTTATGGCCGGTCATGATGGGTACGCCAAAGTGTTTGGCCTGACGCACGCTCGGACCTTTGAGTTGCGATTTGATGGCCGGGAACTGACGGTCGAGGATATTTTGCTGACCGCGACCGACAAGGCGAAGCGTCAGTTCGACAAGGCGATGGATGCCTCGGGCCTTAAAGGTATCGGTTACGACATCCGTTTTCATCTGCATCCGGATGTCGATGCGGCACTGGATTTGGGCGGGGCGGCGGTGTCGATGGCGCTCAAAAGCGGTGAGATTTGGGTTTTCCGCCATGATGGCGTTGGAAAATTATCTGTCGAGCCAAGCGTTTACCTTGAAAAAGGGCGTTTAAAGCCACGCGCGACAAAACAGATCGTTCTATCTGGGCGCGCAATGGAGTATGCGACCCGCATCCGGTGGACGCTGAGCAAGGCGCAGGACACAGCCTATGCCGTGCGCGATACGCACCGGGACGAGCCAGAATTCGACTGACGCCAAAAGGACCTTTGGACCCATGACCGATCTTCACCCCGTGCGCCGCGCGTTGCTTTCCGTTTCCGACAAGACCGGGCTGATCGAGCTGGGTAAGGCGCTGGCCGAGCGTGGGGTCGAACTTCTGTCGACCGGTGGCACCGCCAAGGCGCTGCGCGACGCGGGGCTTGAGGTCAAAGACGTCAGTGAGATCACCGGCTTCCCCGAAATGATGGACGGCCGTGTGAAAACTCTGCACCCGATGGTGCACGGCGGCCTGCTGGCACTGCGTGACAACGACACCCATGTCGCTGCGATGGAAGAACACGGCATTGGCGCAATCGACCTGCTGGTGGTGAACCTCTATCCGTTCGAGGCGACCGTGGCCAAAGGGGCGGATTACGAAACCTGCATCGAGAACATCGATATCGGTGGTCCGGCGATGATCCGTGCGGCGTCAAAAAACCACGCCTTTGTGAACGTGGTTGTGGACGTCGAAGATTACTCCTCGCTGCTGGATCAGTTGGAAGAAAATTACGGCAAGACGTCCTATGGCTTCCGCCAGTGGCTGGCGCAGAAGGCTTATGCTCGAACTGCCGCCTATGATACCGCTGTGTCGAACTGGATGGCCGACGCGCTGCAGCTTGAAGCCCCGAAACGCCGCGCCTTTGCCGGTGAGCTGAAACAGACTCTGCGCTATGGTGAGAACAGCCACCAGCAGGCGGCATTCTATACCGACGGCACCAACCGACCGGGCGTCGCGACAGCGGTTCAGCATCAAGGCAAGGAACTGAGCTACAACAACATCAACGACACGGACGCGGCCTTTGAGTTGGTGGCCGAGTTTGACCCCGCACAAGGCGCTGCCTGTGCGATTATCAAACACGCCAACCCTTGCGGCGTAGCCAAGGGCGCGACCCTGATCGAGGCTTACAAAGCGGCCTTCGATTGCGACCGCACTTCGGCCTTTGGCGGGATTGTGGCGCTGAACCAGCCACTGGATGCCGAAACCGCGCAGGAGATCACTGGGATTTTCACCGAGGTCGTGATTGCTCCGGGTGCATCAGACGAAGCCAAGGCGATCTTTGCCGCCAAGAAAAACCTGCGCCTGTTGACGACCGAAGCGCTGCCGGATGTGACCGCTGGTGGCAAAACCGTGCGTCAGGTCGCTGGTGGCCTGCTGGTGCAGGACAAGGACAACGGTTTTGTCGGCATGGATGATCTGAAGGTTGTGACCAAGAAGGCCCCGACCGATGAACAGATGCGCGACCTGTTGTTCGCCTGGAAAGTGGCCAAGCACGTCAAGTCCAACGCCATCGTTTACGTCAAGGATGGCGCGACAGTGGGCGTGGGCGCGGGGCAGATGAGCCGTTTGGACTCGGCCCTGATCGCCGCCAAGAAAGCCGAACGTATGGCCGACGCGCTGGGCTTGGCCCAACCGTTGACCATCGGCTCTGCCGTGGCCTCGGATGCGTTCTTCCCCTTCCCCGACGGGCTGATGGAAGCGGCCGAGGCGGGCGCAACCTGCGTCATCCAGCCGGGTGGGTCCATGCGCGATGACGAAGTGATCGCCGCTGCGGATGAGGCCGGATTGGCCATGGTCTTTACCGGCATGCGCCATTTCCGTCACTGATGCGGTCACGCCTGCTTCTCTGGGCGGCTTTGGCCGCCTTTGCGATCGACCAGATCAGCAAATATCTGGTCGTTCACGTCATGCGTGTGGCCGATGGAAACATCGATGTTTTGCCGCCGCTACTGGTGTTCAAGTACGGCGAGAATCGGGGCATCAATTTTGGCCTGTTCCAAGGGAATTCTGAGGCCGCGCGCTGGGTTTTGATCGGTATTTCCGTCGCGATCTGCGTCGCTGTTCTGATCTGGCTCAGCCGGGCGGCCTCGTCCAAGGTGATGCTATTTTGTGGCGGACTGTTGATTGGCGGTGCGCTAGCCAATGTGCTGGACCGGGTTCTTTACGGCTATGTTCTGGATTTCCTGAACATGTCCTGCTGCGGCATCAACAACCCGTTTGTGTTCAACCTGGCGGACGTGTTCATTTTTGCGGGAGCCATCGGCCTGGTTCTGTTTGACGGCAAAAAGGCCTCGTGACGCGCGGAATGAAATGCGATAAAAGCGCCTGAAACAGGCTGGAGACACCAATGCGGATGCCGCGTGCCATATTTGTTTTGACTGTTGCCGCTGCGGTTGCGGCATGTTCGAATCCCGGTCTGCGGGATCTGGCGCCTCCGGGGGAGGGCCCGGATGAGTTTTCGGTGTTACCGGTGAAACCGCTGACGCAGCCCAAGGACTATGCCTTTTTGCCAGCGCCCACGCCGGGTGGTGCGAACCTGACGGATCCGAACCCCAATGCTGATGCCGTGGTCGCGTTGGGTGGTAACGCCGCCGCGCTGAACCCCAACACTGCCGTGCCGTCTTCGGATGCGGCGCTTGTCACGGCCTCCAGCCGGTATGGCGTGTCTCCCGATGCGCGTCAGGTGGTCGAGGCCGAGGATGCCGCGTTCCGCAAACGCCGTGGCCGCTGGACCGGTTTGCGCCTGTTCCCGGTCGACCGCTATGGTCAGGTCTATGAACGGCAATCGATTGATCCATTCTCGGAAACCGAAGCGGCCCGACGGGCCGGGGTCGAAACCCCATCATCCCCTCCGGGTGAATAATTCTTAACTTTCCGTCATCAGGGTTGAACCTGGGCCGCGTCACCGTAGTTTGAGTACCAGAAACGAAACGGAGGATGCCCCATGGTTCGGGCCCTGGCCTTGTCGGCTGCCCTGATCGCTGCCGCCCCGGTGTTTGCCGAGGACGGTAAAGAAGCGGTCACCACATTCACCCTGGACAACGGCATGGATGTCGTCGTGGTCGAAGACCACCGCGCCCCGGTCGTGCAGCATATGGTCTGGTATCGCGCCGGTTCGGCGGATGAGCCGATCGGGTCCTCCGGCGTTGCGCATTTCCTGGAGCATCTGTTGTTCAAGGGCACCGATACGTTGGCTCCGGGGGAGTTTTCGGCCACCGTTGCAGCCAATGGCGGCGATGACAACGCGTTCACGTCCTATGACTATACCGCCTATTTCCAGCGTGTCGCCGCAGACCGGCTGGAGTTGATGATGCGGATGGAGTCGGACAGGATGCGCAATCTCCGCCTGAGCGAAGAGGATATCCTGACCGAACGCGACGTGATCCTTGAGGAACGCAACCAGCGCACGGATAACAGCCCCCGCGCCCTGTTCGGCGAACAGATGAACGCGGCGCAATACCTCAACCACCGCTATGGCGTGCCGATCATCGGCTGGCGGCACGAGATGGAGACGCTGGATATGGAGGATGCGCTGTCCTTCTACCAGACCCATTATGCACCCAACAACGCTATTCTGGTCGTCTCGGGCGATGTAGATCCCGACGAGGTCAAAGCGCTGGCCGAGCAATATTATGGCGTGATTCCGTCCAATCCGGACCTGCCCGAAAGGGTCCGCTCGCAAGAGCCGCCGCAAACCGCCGAACGTCGCCTGACATATAAGGATGCCCGTGTATCTCAGCCTTATGTTCAGCGCAGCTATCTGGCACCGGAACGCGATCCAGGGGACCAGGAAAAAGCCGCTGCTCTGTTCCTGCTGGCTGAACTTCTGGGCGGCAGCACAACGTCCTATCTGAACGAGAAACTGCAGTTCGAACAGCAAAAGGTCGTTTACACCGGGGCGTTCTATCGTGGCGTTTCGCTGGATGATACGACCTTTGACCTGATCGTGGTGCCGGCCGCTGGTGTTTCCCTGCAAGAGGCCGAAGAGGCCATGGATCAGGCCGTTGCCGATTTCATCGCCGAAGGTGTGAACGACGAAGATCTGGACCGGATCAAGATGCAGTTGCGTGCGGCGCAGACCTATGCGCGCGACAATGTGGACGGGATCGGCAACCGATATGGCCGCGCCCTGACCAGCGGTCTGACCGTCGAGGATGTGCAGGCCTGGCCCGATATCCTGCAAGCCGTGACCGGGGATGAGATCATCGCCGCCGCCCGCGAGGTGCTGCAACCCGAAACATCGGTCACCGGATGGCTCATGCAGGACGATGAGGTGACGCAATGAAACGGATTTTCGCAACCCTGATCGCATTCGTCATCGCCCTGCCAGCATGGGCCGAGATCGAGATCAAGGAGGTCACCTCGCCCGGTGGCATCTCCGCCTGGCTGGTCGAGGATCACTCGATTCCCTTCACGGCGCTGGAACTGCGCTTCCGCGGCGGGACCTCGCTGGATGACCCCAACAAGCGCGGCGCGGTTTACCTGATGAGCGGGTTGATCGAGGAAGGCGCAGGCGACATGGATGCCCGCACCTATGCGCGTGAGTTGGAGTCGCTGGCGGCCTCGTTCCGGTACAATGCATCCGATGATACAGTCTCGATTTCCGCGCAGTTCCTGACCGAGAACCGGGATGAGGTTGCCGATCTGCTGCGCACGACGATTCACGAGCCGCGCTTTGATCAGGATGCGGTGGAACGCGTGAAGGCGCAGATCGTGTCAGGGCTGCGCTCGGACCAGACCGACCCGAACGATATCGCTGGTCGCAGTTTTGCGCAGATGGCCTATGGTGATCACCCTTACGGCTCGGAAGGCAAGGGTACGATTGACAGTGTATCGGCGCTGACCCGCGACGATGTCATGACCGCTTATGACAATGTGTTTGCAAAGGACCGGCTTTATGTTGGTGCCGTCGGTGACATCACGCCCGAAGAACTGGGCGCATTGCTTGACAAGCTGCTGGCCGATCTGCCTGAAACCGGCAAGCCCATCCCGGACCGTGCTGAAGTGACCATCCCTGGCGGCGTCAGCGTGGTCGAATTCGACACGCCGCAATCGGTGGCCCTGTTCGGCCATGCAGGTATTGACCGCGACGATCCGGACTTCTTTGCCGCCTTCGTCCTGAACCACATTCTGGGCGGTGGCGGGTTCGAAAGCCGTCTAATGCACGAGGTGCGCGAAAAGCGCGGGCTGACCTATGGTGTGGCGACCTATCTGGTGCCCAAGGATCTGGCCTCGGTCTATCTGGGATCGGTCTCGTCCTCCAATGATCGCATCGCCGAAGCCGTGGATGTGATCCGGTCCGAATGGGCCCGCGCCGCTGCCGACGGGGTCAACCAAAAGGAACTGGACGACGCCAAAACCTATCTGACCGGAGCCTATCCGCTGCGGTTTGACGGCAATGGCCGGATCGCCGGGATCATGGTCGGTATGCAGATGGAGGGCCTGCCCATCGACTACATCGCCACCCGCAACGATCAGGTGAATGCGGTGACATTGGAAGAGGTGAACCGCGTCGCCGCCGAGTTGCTGGACCCGGAAGGGCTGCATTTCACAGTGGTCGGCAAGCCGGTCGGTTTGGAAGCCACCAATTGATCGAAAGGGGCTGAGCGCTGCTCAGCCCTTTTTCATGCTGCGCAGCATCTGTCCCATCATCTGGCCGAACTTGCCCGATCCGCGTTGATATAGCGCGCCGTCGACGGCCAGAACCGTACCGCTGATATAGCTGGCCATGTCCGAGCTGAGGAACAGGCAGGCATTCGCCACGTCCCGCGGCTGCCCCCACCGACCCAATGGGACATCCTTGCGCAGTTCTTCGTGGGCGTTTTCCGTGGGGGCCAGACGTTTCGCCCCTTCGGTGCCTTCGATGAACCCGGGCACGACCGAGTTCACGCGGATGCCCTCGACCCCCCATTCCATCGACAGGGTGCGCGTGATCTGATCGACGCCCGCCTTGGCGGCGCAGACATGCGATTGGCCTTCATATGGCAAATAGGCTTGCGGGGCCGAGATGTTGATGATGCTGGCACCGGGGCGTTTGAGATAGGGATAGGCCCCCTTCATCACATGGATTGTGCCCATCAGGTCGATGTCGATCACGGTCTTGAACGCGTTGACCGACATCTCGGATGCCAGCGCCGGGAAGTTCCCCGCCGCGCCCGAAACCAATACGTCAAACTCGCCAAACGCGTCGTGGAACTGTTTCAGTCCCGCCGCCACGGCCTCTGCGTCGCGCACATCAAAGGCGACACCGATGGCCTCCTGCGCGCCCGCGGCTTGCAGCGCAGCAACGGTGTCGTCCACCTTGTCCTGCGACCGGCTGGCGACGGCCAGTTTCGCGCCCGAAGCGGCAAAGGCTTCGGCAATGCCGCGATTGATACCGCTGGTTCCGCCAATGACGATGACGGTTTTTCCTGAAAAATCGCCTGAAAATTCCATATGGGCCTCCCGTGATGCGGGAGCCCTACTCGCCGTAGGGCACCCAGATGTTTTTCACTTCGGTCGCAGCCTGCAGGAACCGGCGCGAATGGTCCACGCCCCAATCAAGTGCCGTCGCGTTATTCACCCATGTCCGTTTCAGGTTCCCGGCCGAGACCGCCTCGATCTCTTTCGACAGGTCGGTGGACGAGAACGACCAGACCGCATCCACGTTCAGGTGCGAAGCCAGCGGTTTGGCCAGTTCCGCATGGCTGCCGGTCAGGATGTTGACCACACCAGCAGGGACGTCTGAGGTCTCAAGGATCTGGTAGAAATCGGTGGCTGCCAGTGGATAGGGCTCCGAGGCCACCAGAACCGTCCGATTGCCCATCGCAATCGCCGGTGCCATTGCAGACACCAGACCCAGCAGGGGCGCTTCGTCGGCGCAGAGCGCGCCGATAACACCTACGGACTCTTTCATGGCAATGGCCACGCCTCGGATCGGAACGCCATGTACCTGACCGTCATACTTGTCGGCCCAGGCGGCGGCGGTGAACAGGCGCTGGATCGAAGCTTCGACCTCTTTCGCGCCGCCCTTCCTGCCGATCATTGCGTCGATACGAGCAGCAAATTCATCAGCACGCGCCGAGAGGTTTTCGCCGATGTAATACAGGATCTGCGCGCGCAGGTGGCCGGTGGTCTTGGACCAGCCTTTGGCACCCGCCGCAGCCTCAACCGCGTTGCGCACGTCCTTACGGTTGGCAAGGCCCACATGGCCAAGCAGGCCGGATTTGCCCCAAACGGGTTTCGAATAACCGCCATCGGGCCGTGCCTGCTTGCCGCCGACATACATCTTGGCGGTGCGGTCAATCGGGTCGACCGGAGCGCCCTCGCCCATGATCGCCTCGACCTTCGCCAGCGGCTTGGCTTTGCCCTTTGGCTTGGTGTACGCGGTCAGGCCTTCCCAGCCGCCTTCACGGCCAAAGCCGCTTTCGCGCACGCCGCCAAAACCAGCCGCGGCGTCAAACAGGTTGGTGGCGTTCACCCAAACCACACCCGCAACCAGCTTGGGCGCGATATCCAGCGCGAGGTTCACATTCTCGGTCCACACAGTCGCGGCCAGACCATAACGGGTGTTGTTGGCCAGCTCGACCGCCTCTTCCGGTGTGCGGAAGGTTGAGGAAACCAGAACAGGGCCAAAGATCTCTTCCTGCATCAGCGGGTCAGAGGTTTCGAGCCCCGAGATCAGCGTCGGCGGGTAGTAGCAGCCGTTCTCAGGCAAGTCACAGGCCGCCTGATGCACGTGACCAACCGTGTTGTTTTCAACCATCCCCTTGATGGTCTGCAATTGAACCGGGTCCACCACAGCGCCGACGTCGATGCATTTGTCCAGCGGATCACCCACACGCAGCATGTCCATCCGCGCGCGCAGTTTATCGTGGAACCTGTCGGCAATGCCTTCCTGCACCAACAGGCGCGAACCCGCACAGCAAACCTGGCCCTGATTGAACCAGATCGCATCGACCAAACCTTCAATGGCGCTGTCGATATCGGCGTCGTCGAACACGACGTAGGCGGACTTGCCGCCCAATTCCAACGTCAGTTCTTTGCTGGAACCAGCGGTCGCCTCGCGGATACGCCGCCCAACGACCGTCGATCCGGTAAAGGCGATCTTGTCCACATCCGCGTTTACGATCATCTCGCCCACAGCGCCGTCTCCGGTCACGATGTTGACCACGCCCTTCGGCAGCCCGGCCTGCGAGCAGATGTCGGCGAACAGCAATGCGGTCAGCGAGGTGTACTCGGCCGGTTTCAAAACCACCGTGTTGCCCATCGCCAGCGCCGGAGCGATCTTCCACGCCAGCATCAGCAGCGGGAAGTTCCACGGAATGATCTGCCCGCAAACACCGAGTGCCTGAGCATCGGGCAGCTCGCTCTCCATCAGCTGCGCCATACCCGCGTGATAATAGAAATGCCGCTGCGCCAGAGGAATGTCGATGTCCCGCGACTCACGGATCGGCTTGCCGTTGTCGAGGCTCTCCAACACCGCAAACAGGCGCGAATGCTTCTGCAGCAGGCGCGCAATGGCATAGAGATACCGCGCACGACCTGCGCCGCCCAGCTTCTCCCATTTCGGCTGCGCTTTGCGCGCGGCGGCAACGGCGGCGTCCACGTCGGCTTGTTTGGCTTGCGTCAGCTTGGCCAGCACCTCTCCGGTCGCCGGGTTGCGGCTGTCAAAGCCTTTGCCCGGCTTGGTGAAGGCGCCATCGATATAATGACCGAACTTGTCACCCTGATCGACCAGCCAGGCCAGCGCCTCGGCTGCGCTTTCGGGGGCGGGGCCGTAATCCATGGTCTCGAAGATCTCTTTGACTGTCATAACTTCATCTTTTCCCAAATACTCACTGTCCAAACATTTCCACAGGCTCAGCCCATCGAATGCCTGTATCCAGCCGAGTAAGCCCCGGTGACATAGTGTTCCAACTGCCGCTCGATATCGCCCAGTAGCGACGAGGCGCCAAAGCGGAACAGGTCGGGTTCCAGCCAGCGGTCGCCCAGCTCGTCCTTGATCAGCGACAGGTAGACCAGCGCGTCCTTCGCCTTGGAAATCCCGCCCGCAGGCTTGTAGCCAACACGGTACCCGGTGCGGTCATAGTAGTCGCGGATTGCGCGGATCATCACCAGCGACACGGGCAGCGTGGCGTTGACGCTTTCCTTGCCGGTCGAGGTCTTGATGAAATCAGCACCCGCCATCATGCACACCAGCGAAGCGCGGGCGACATTGCGCAGGCTGCCCAGCTCTCCGGTGGCCAGAATGGCTTTGACATGGGCATCACCGCAGGCGACGCGGAAGGCCTTCATCTCATCATACAACGCCTGCCAATCGCCAGACAGCACATGACGGCGCGAGATGACAATGTCGATCTCTTCGGCCCCGGCCTTCACACTTTCCTCGATCTCGGCCACGCGCAGGTGGAAGGGCGACAAGCCCGCCGGAAACCCGGTCGACACGGCTGCGACCGGAATGCCGGTGCCGTGCAGCGCTTCTACGGCAGTTTCGATCATATCGTGGTAGACGCAAACGGCTCCGGTCGTGATCGGCGGCATGTCCAACGCTTGCAATACCGAAGAGGCCACGGGTTGCCGCGCCTTTGCACAAAGACGGCGGACACGTCCGACCGTGTCATCGCCCGACAACGTGGTCAGGTCGATCATCGTTATCGCCTTCAGCAGCCACGCGGCCTGATACTCTTTCTTCACCGACCGCCGACCGGGCAGGGTCGCGGCGCGGCGCTCAATGGCTGAAGTGTTGGCTTGCACGGCGCGCACCCAGTCCAGGTCCAACTCCATGCCGGGGTTTCTGGGCTCGGTCACTTGCGGCAGATGCGCGGTGCGCACGGGGCTTTCTGAGCTCTGCGTATCCATAGTCACGTCCTTTGGGAGGTTTGCGACAAAATCGCATGCCGGGCCGGGGAATGGAAGGTGTTGTAGGGAACTGATCGGAAATTTTTTGACCAAATGGACAAAGAATCCCGACTTTCTTGCGAATAATTCGCATTAGCGTTGACTTAGTTGCGAATGGTTCTCATATTCATCCTAATCAGGACGCGAAATTGAGGTCGAAGATGATTCGTCGGAGTTTTCTTTCCGCATTGATGCTGGCGGTTTCACTGCCCCTTGCAGCCTGGGCCGAGGCACCCCTTAAGGTGGTTGCCACGACGGGCATGATCGCAGATGCGGCGCGTCAGGTCGGTGGTGATGAGGTTGAGGTCAAAGGGCTGATGGGCCCCGGTGTGGACCCTCATGCCTATCGCCAGACACGCAGTGATATAGTCGCCATGACCCGAGCTGACCTGATCCTGTGGCACGGCCTGTACCTCGAGGCGCAGATGGAAGATTTCTTCCATGTTCTGGAACGTAAGCGAACCGTGATCGCGGTAGCCGAAGGTGTTGATAAATCCAAGCTGCGGTCGCATGACGATTATGCCGACAAGTTTGACCCTCATGTCTGGATGACACCCGTACTGTGGCGTGACGTCGTTCTGGAGGTTCAGGCCGCCTTGACCGAAGTGCGCCCCGATGCGGCCGAGGTTTTTGCCGCGAACGCGCAGGCCCATCTTGCAGATATCGATCGCTTGGCGATCTATGCCAACACCGCTTTGTCGTCGGTCCCTGAAAACAGCCGAGTTCTGATCACCGCCCATGACGCCTTTGGCTATTTTGGCGAAAGCTTCGGGTTCGAGGTTCTGGGCATTCAGGGCATCTCGACCCAGTCCGAGGCTGGTCTGAACCGGATTGGTGAACTGGTCGATCTGCTGGTCGAGCGTCAGGTCACGGCCGTCTTCGTCGAAAGCTCGGTCTCGGATCGTTCGATCCGCGCATTGATCGAGGGTGCTGCGGCCAAGGGGCATGAGGTCAAGGTCGGAGGCGAACTGTTCTCGGACGCCATGGGTGAAGACGGAACCTATGAAGGCACCTATGTCGGAATGCTGGACCACAACATCACTGTTATTGCCGGCGCGTTGGGTGGCGATGTCTCTGGTCGTGGCATGGACGGCAAACTGTCGGCGGGATTTTGATTGATGTTGGATCTGGTCAGCAATGAAGGTGTGACAGTTGAAGCGCAGGGGTTGGCGGACAGCCCCCTTGCCGTGCGCGGGCTGACAGTCTCATACGGGCAAAAGCCAGCCGTCTTTTCAGTTGATATGACCGTCCAGCCCGGTGCGATGACTGCGATCATCGGGCCGAACGGGGCCGGAAAATCCACTTTGCTCAAGGCGGCGCTTGGCATCGTTTCGCCTCTGTCAGGTCAGGTCACCGTGTTCGGCCAGCCATTGGACAAGCAACGTGCCCGCATCGCCTATGTGCCTCAACGTGCCAGTGTAGACTGGGATTTCCCGACGCGCGTCATCGATGTGGTTCTGATGGGTCTGTCGCGCGAACTTGGATTGTTGGGCCGTGTGCGTGCCCGTCACAAGGCCTGCGCGATGGATTGTCTGAACCGTGTCGGCATGCGCGATTTCGCGGACCGCCAGATCGGACAATTGTCCGGTGGACAGCAGCAGCGCGTGTTTCTGGCGCGTGCTTTGGCGCAGGGCGCTGACCTGTATCTGCTGGATGAACCTTTCGCAGGCGTGGATGCTGCCACGGAGAAAGCCATTATTGCGGTGCTGAAATCTCTGAAAGAAGCGGGCAAGACAGTTGTGGTGGTGCATCACGATCTGGCGACCGTGACCGATTATTTCGATCATGTGTTCCTGATCAATACCCGAAAGGTTGCCGAAGGGCCGGTGTCCGAGGCTTTCACGGCCGAAAACCTGCAATCGGCCTATGGCGGAAGACTGGCGACCGCGCAGATCGATCAATTATCGCGCGCTCTGGGGTAACTCATGCTTTGGGACGCTCTGACCCTGCAGCTTGGCTATAACGCCACGCTGGTAGCCCTTGGTGCGACCTTGCTGGGCGTTTCGGCGGGTGTAACAGGGACGTTTTTGTTCCTGCGCAAACGTGCCCTGGTCAGTGACGCAATCAGCCATGCAACTCTGCCCGGCGTCTGTCTGGCTTTCATGGTGTTGGTTGCGCTGGGCGGGGACGGGCGCAATCTGCTGGGCCTTCTGGCGGGTTCTGCCATCTCGGCCTGGGTCGGCCTTCTGTGTATGAACTGGCTGACGCGGCACACGCGGCTGGCCGAAGATGCAGCTATCGGAGCGGTTCTGTCGGTCTTCTTCGGCTTTGGCATCGTCTTGCTGACAATCATTCAAACCATGGGCGTGGGCCGTCAGGCCGGGTTGGAGGGCTTCTTGCTGGGCTCAACGGCTGGAATGCTCTGGGCTGATGCGATGATCATCGCAATCGGTGGCGCGGCGACATTGATGCTGGTCATGATCATCCGCCGTCCCATGACCTTTGTTGCGTTTGATCCTGAATATGCTGCGGCCCGAGGGTTGCCGGTTCATAGAATTGACTTGGCCATGATGGGGTTGGTCATGGCCGTGACCGTGGTTGGCCTGAAAATCGTGGGTCTGATCCTGATTGTAGCACTTCTGATCATCCCGGCTGTGACCGCGCGGTTCTGGTCTGAACGCTCTGAACATGTCGTTCTGCTCGCCGGGTTGGCAGGCGGGCTGGCCGGATTTATTGGCGCAGCCATTTCGGCATCTGCACCAAACCTTCCAACGGGACCGATTATCGTTCTGGTCAGTTTTGCCTTCTTTGTCGTTTCCCTGTTCTTCGCTCCGATGCGCGGAGTACTGGCGGCGGTGTTGCGCCATTTGCGCTTTCAGCGGCGGGTGCATATTCGACAGGGGCTTTTGGCGCTGGCCCAAGGGCAAAAGATCTATGAACCCCTGACCCTGCGTTTGCTGCGCCGTGCCGGTCTTGCCCGTGCCGACGGTGTTGCAACCGACGCCGGTAAAGCCCGCGCAGCCAAGGCTTTGCGTGATGAGAAGCGGTGGGAGTTTGTCCGCGCAGATCAGGCGCATGAGGCAACAGCGGCGCTTTATGATGGGTTGCGGGATATCGAAACCGTCCTGACCCGCGACCAGATCGCCGAGATCGACCGCCAGATCGGCAGACCACAAGGGGTGCAGGTATGAGTGGTGAAGAATTCGTTCCGCTGTCGCTGACGCCGCTGCTGATAGGCACATTCGCGGCAATTGCCTGTGCCCTGCCCGGTAACTTCTTGGTGCTGCGCAAACAGGCGCTTATCGGGGATGCGATCAGCCATGTCGTGCTGCCGGGTATCGTCGTGGCGTTTCTGATCACGGGCACCATATCGACCTGGCCAATGATGCTGGGCGCGGCAGGGGCTGCGGTAGTCGCGGTGGTTCTGATCGAAGCCATTCGCCGACTGGGCCAGATCGAACCCGGTGCCGCAATGGGCGTGGTCTTTACGACCATGTTCGCTGCAGGCGTTCTGCTTCTGGAACAGACGGACACATCGACCGTGCATCTGGACGTGGAACATGCGCTTTATGGCAACCTTGAAAGTCTGATCTGGCTGGATGCAACCGGATGGTCATCCTTACTGGACGCTGAGGCGCTTGCAGGGTTGCCCCCCGAACTGCCTCGTATCGCTCTGACCTTAGTCGGCGTGTCATTGTTCACGTGGCTGTTCTGGCGGCCGCTGAAGATTTCTACCTTCGACGAAGGCTTTGCCCGGACGATCGGCATTCGAACCGGCGTTCTGGGCATGGCGTTGGTCATCACCGCAGCCATCGCCGCAGTGGCCGCTTTTGACGCCGTAGGCTCGATCATCGTGATTGCCATGTTCATCTGTCCGCCCGCCGCAGCACGGATGTTGACGAACCGACTGGAGGCGCAGATTGCCTGGAGCGTCGTGTTCGCCATTGCCTCAGCCGTGTCGGGCTATGTGCTGGCCGGCTACGGCCCCTTGTGGCTGGGCGGGGCGGATGCCGTAAGCGCCGCCGGTATGATCGCCACAATGTCGGGTCTGATTCTTGCCGTGGCGGCGATGTTCGGCCCTTGCCGAAATCGGATCGGTGCTCACACGTCTGCGTGAGCAGGCATCTTCCTGCCACACATGCCCGCACGTCATCGGCCAATCTCTGCCCAGAAACTGAACAAGTGAATCTTAAGCAGATTTTCAGGCACGTACATGATACACCCCGTCTCATAAATGAGCTGAAAACACACCACTCACTTGGCACGTCCGGGTGATCCTGAATGAAGCGTCATTCGCGGTCATCCGGACGCCCCCTACCTTCAAAACGTGCTGCGCAAACCGGTGGCAGAATCGTATGCGACTGTGCTAGGTCTAGGGGTATGGCGCAGGCAAACCCCAATATCAGCGAAAATCGCCCGGTCATCCGACAACTGGATGATGCTGCAATCAACAGGATTGCTGCCGGTGAAGTGGTGGAACGACCGGCCTCGGCGGTCAAGGAACTGGTCGAGAACGCAATCGACGCCGGAGCCACGCGGATTGCCATCGACATCGCCGATGGCGGCAAGACCCTGATCCGTGTGACGGATGACGGGTGCGGTATCGCGGCCCAAGATTTGCCGCTGGCCTTGTCTCGCCACGCCACGTCAAAGATTGACGGGTCGGATCTGCTCAACATCCACACCTTCGGCTTCCGGGGTGAGGCTCTGCCCTCTTTGGGCGCGGTCGGGCGTCTTACCATCACCAGCCGTGTGCCGGGCGCGGATGCGGCACAGATCCACGTCGCGGGTGGAAAGATGGATGCGGTCAAACCCGCCGCCCTGCGCGCGGGCACGGTGGTCGAACTGCGCGACCTGTTCTTCGCCACGCCCGCCCGGCTGAAATTCATGCGCACGGATCGGGCCGAAGCACAGGCGATCACCGACACGGTGAAACGGTTGGCCATGGCCGAACCTTCGGTGACCTTCACCCTGCGCGATGTCTCCGGCGGGGGAGAGGGGCGTGTGACCTTCCGCGCGGATCGCGAGAACGGAGACCTCTTCGATGCGCTCCACGCCCGTCTGGCCCGCGTGATCGGGCGCGATTTTGCCGAGAACGCTCTGCAGATCGACGCCACGCGTGAAGGCATCCGGCTCTATGGCTATGCTGCCTTGCCGACCTATTCCCGGGGCGCTGCGGTGGCGCAGTACCTCTTTGTCAATGGCCGTCCGGTACGTGACAAGATGCTGACCGGTGCACTGAGGGCGGCCTATTTCGATTTCCTTAGCCGCGATCGTCACCCGGCGGCGGCACTGTTCATCGACTGCGACTCCACGCTGGTGGATGTGAACGTCCACCCGGCCAAGTCCGAGGTTCGGTTCCGTGATCCCGGTATCGCGCGGGGCCTGATCGTGTCCAGCCTGCGCCATGCCTTGGCCGAGGCCGGGCATCGGGCGTCCTCGACCGTGGCCAACGCGACCTTGGGGGCGATGCGACCGGAACCCGTACAGCCTGCCCCCGCGCGGGTCTATCAGATGGAGCGCCCGTCCCCTGCGGCTCGTCAGGCGGCGTATCGTGCACAGGCTCCGGGTTTCGCCGAACTGGCCAATGATTACAGCGGCAGCATTGTCGATCCGACCCCGGTTGTACCGACCGCTGAGGTTCAGGAACCTCAGGCGCAGGATCTGCCACTGGGCGCTGCACGCGGGCAGGTGCATGAAAACTACATCATCGCCCAGACAGCTGATGGGATGGTGATCGTCGACCAGCACGCCGCGCATGAGAGGCTGGTTTATGAAAAGCTGAAAACGCAGATGGCCGATAACGGCGTTGCTGCACAGGCGCTTCTGATCCCGGAAATCGTGGAGCTGTCCGAAGGTGATTGCGCCCGTCTGATGGCGGTTTCTGATGATCTCACGCGGTTTGGCCTGACCATCGAGCCCTTTGGCGGAGGGGCCATTGCCGTGCGCGAAACCCCTGCCATTCTGGGTGAGGTTGATGCCCGCGCGATGATACTCGATGTTCTGGACGAGCTGGCCGATCAGGGCGAAAGCCAGAAGGTACAGGCCAGGATCGAGGCGATTCTCAGCCGCGTCGCATGTCACGGTTCGATCCGGTCCGGCCGCCGGATGCGGGCCGAAGAGATGAACGCCCTGCTGCGCGAGATGGAGGCGACGCCCCATTCCGGCCAGTGCAACCACGGACGACCGACCTATGTTGAACTCAAACTCAGCGATATCGAACGCCTGTTCGGACGCAGTTGATTTGATTTCGGACAAGCATTAAGAAGATAGAAACAAAACGAGAACAAACTGAACGCCATGATCCAGATTGCAGGCACTGAAATAGCGTTGAATGACCCCGTGATTCTGGTCACGGGCGGGGTGGTGGCGCTGGTTCTGCTGCTGCTATTTCTGTCGCTGCGGGCGGCCAATCGCTCGGCCCGGATGACGGAACCTCTGGCACGGCAGATGGCGCATCTGGGTCAGCACGTGCAGCAACTGGGACAAGGGCAGGAACAACTGCGCGGCGGCTTGCAGCATGTCTCGGACACGCAGGCCAATGCACAGGTGCAGGTGATCCAGACGGTCGAGGCGCGCTTGTCTTCGGTTCAGCAGCAGATGAACGACCGGCTGGCGGACAACGCCATGAAATCGGCCCGCGCGCTGGCCGAGATGCAGGAACGGATGAAGGAAACCCTGCACGGTTCGTCGAAACAGACGGCGACCTCGCTGACGCAGTTGCAGGAACGTCTGGCCGCCATCGACAAGGCGCAGGACAATATCACCAAGCTGTCGGGTGACGTGCTGTCGTTGCAGGATATCCTGTCGAACAAGCAGCGGCGCGGGATGTTTGGGGAGATTCAGCTGAACGACATCGTGTCCAAAGCGCTGCCTGCGGACAGCTATTCGCTGCAGGCCACCTTGTCGAATGGCAGGCGGGCGGATTGCCTGATCCACCTGCCGAACCCGCCTGGGCCCATCGTGATCGATGCGAAATTCCCGCTGGAAGATTTCGAAGCGCTTGCCGCCGCGCAGACCAAGGCAGATGTTGAAAGATGCCTGCGGGCGTTTGGTGCCGCCGTGAAAGTGCATATCAAGGCCATATCCGAGAAGTACATTCTTGATGGTGAAACCGCAGACGGCGCGTTGATGTTCGTACCGTCCGAGGCGATTTATGCCGAGTTGCACGCTCGCTTACCCGATGTCGTGCGAGAAGGGTTTGCCGCGCGGGTTTGGATCGTTTCTCCCACCACCTGCATGGCCACGTTGAACACCATGCGGGCGATCCTGAAAGATGCCCGTATGCGCGAACAGGCCGGTGCGATCCGGAAAGAACTGGGGATGCTGCACAAGGATGTGGAGCGTCTGGGGGATCGCGTCTCGAACCTGGATCGTCATTTCGGGCAAGCGGCCAAGGATATTTCGGAAATCAAAATCAGCGCCGAGAAAGCTGGCCGCCGGGCGCAGCGCTTGGATAATTTCGACTTTGAAGAAATCGCAGCTGAGGCCGAACCGGACGTCGTGCCCTTGGCGCGTCACGAAGGCTGAGGTCTACTGGATCGACAGGTCCAGATTGTACCCCACGGTTTTGCCGGTGTCCCTGTCATTGCCCATTAGATAGACGCGGATCGTATACTCCCCATCCTCGGGCAGATCGATCAGTGCTGTGTTGCCGTTGATCGATCCGTTATAGATCGCGACCCCGTCGCTGCCGGGCGGCAGAATGTTGAAGTAGATCACACCGTTTCCGTTGGTGTCGCTGACTTGAAGGTCAGCGAACATCTTCTGACCGGATTTGGCACCCAGTCTGTAGTCGGAGTATTCATCCCCAGTGACCGTCCCGCTGACCATGGTGCCAAAATTGCCGGGCTCAAACTGCACCTCGGCCGTCATTTGGGCAGAGGCGGCGGGCGCGACCGCAAGCAGAAGGACAGACAAAAGCAATCTTCCGATCAAGACCTTTCCTTTCAATGTATGCCCGCTGCAATCATCCTCCGCGAACTTAAATGCGCAGGAACGGCTGGAACAAGCGAGGCATCAGCTTGGTGAACTTCAACGGTGCATCCGTGACGGCCAGACATATGCAATCTTCCGAGATATCCGCCACGGGCGTGTGTTCCAAATCCTCGTCAGCGATTTCGACATCGCCACGGGCGAAGCGATCTACTTCGTCCGAAAACGCGCCCTGCAGAACCATCGTCAGTTCCATACCATGATGCCCATGATCTGGGACGGCGACACCGGCCGGAATAAACAACAGGCGGGCCGTGGCCTCTTTGGTGGTCGGCAGGATGGCCTGTTTGACACCCATACCAATCGGTTTCCAGCGGATGTCTTCGACGGTTCCACCCACATAATCCTGCAGCGGAGCCGGGAGCACAGTGCAACCCGGTTGCGTCGGCTTGGGGGCCGGTGCGCCCTGGGCGATCAAGGCCATCGTCGCGGCCAGAGACGCGTCACTCATGGCGACGGACGCAGTCTGTTCTTCCAGAACATGCCCACCCACAGCGTCAAAGCTTTCAGCCCGCGCGCGGCAGTGGTCGCACAGGGAAAGATGCGTGGCGACCATCAGATCGAACGCTTCGGGCAGACTGCCTGCGGCATAAGCCATCAGCAGGTCATCTGTCAGGTGATGTTTGATCGACTTGTTCATCATACTCATCTCAGTTCATCGCATGGCGCAAGCGGTCCAGCGCCAGCCTAATTCGTGATTTGATCGTTCCGAGCGGCAACCCGGTCTGAGACGCGATTTCCCGGTGACTCAGATCGCCAAAATACGCCTTCTCGATCAGTTCTCGCTGCGCCTCCGGCAACGCCGACAAGGCGGTGCGCAGCTGCGCGGTTTCCTGTTGCAGCGCAATGACGTCGTCCTGATCAGGCTCTGCCTCGGGACCCCATCCCAGTTCTTCCGGTTCGGGGCGGCGTTGTTTGCGCAGCACGTCAATGCGCTTGTTCCGAGCGATCGTGAACACCCAGGTGGCCACCGTTGCCCTCGACGGGTCAAACAGATGGGCCTTGTGCCACAAGGTCGCCATCACCTCCTGCGCGCATTCTTCTGCCATCGTAGCGTCTGATCCTGACTTCATCAGGAACGCCTTGATGCGCGGCGCGAAGTGCTGGAACAGCTCGGCAAAAGCCGCCTGATCCTGCGCGTCGCGAATGCGTTTGACGTGATCCACCCATTCGGTTCTGGTTTCGCACGTTCCGTTGGTTCCGTTCACCCGTCTACCCTTGATGCGTTTTTGTGCGCGCCGAGGCTGAAGGGCGGCCGGTTCAGCCGCAGGTTCGTCCAAGGTCACGGTATCGATCTCGGTAAACATAACCACATTACGCGGGTCGGCCAAAGCCGGATCACTTTATCGGGACATTATGATCCAAATCGTGCAGGTTCCCGTATCATGGATATCGGCAACTGAAAGAAATCAGTGCTGTGCAAAGTGTTTACAGAAAAGTCAGAAAGCAGCGGATGGCGCAAGAAATAGACCATATAGCGGGTCATACCTTCCACGGGCGCAAGGGCGCGATTGAAAACGCGTTTCGCTATTCCGTCGATTACATCCTGCTGGACCCCGAAGCGGACCTGAACACGCCTTTGCTGTTTTCGGTGGATCGCGCGAACGTAACGAACTGGCGCAGTTCCGATCACGGGGGAGAGCCCGGCCAAGGTGAAGGTGCACGCTGGGTGCGCGCGCGTTTCACTGACATGGCGGTGGCGCAACCGGCGCGTATCCAGCTTTTGACTCAACCCCGTGTGCTGGGTCATGTGTTCAACCCGGTCAGCTTCTGGTTCTGTTTTGATGATCGCGACCAGCTCTATGCCGTGGTGGCTGAGGTCACCAATACCTATGGCACGCGCCACAGTTACCTGTGCCATAAACCTGATTTCTCACCGGTCGAACCGTCTGACCGGGTGGTGGCGGACAAGTTGATGCATGTCTCACCTTTTCAGAAGATCGAAGGCAGCTATACCTTCCGATTTGATTATCGCCCGGACCGGGTCGGCGTTTGGATCGATTACGGCCGCGCTGACGGTGGGTTGATCGCAACACTGACCGGACCGCGCCAGCCCCTGACGAATCGGGTGATCCTGTGGTCCTTGCTGCGGCGCCCGTTTGGGGCCCGCCGAACCTTTGCTCTGATCGTCTGGCAGGCGTTCAAACTGTGGCTAAAGAAGGCGACCTTTCGCCCGTTTCGCAGAGAACCGGTGCCGGACCAGCCGGTTTCGCGCGTCCGGCACTAGCGCAGGGTTTGCGTAAGATCAAAGACTCGCCCCTCGTTCGGTGGTTGTGATGGAGTAACAACCGCGAACACGAGGAACTGATCCATGTTGGAAATTTCGGCAAGAAAAGTCGCTCAGGTCGCCCTGATGGGGCGCGAGCTGAACCGGGCAGAAGGTGAAATGCGCGCCTTTATCGAACGCATGAGCGAAGACGAGCAGGCCGAACTGGTTGCCATCATGTGGATCGGCCGCGAGAGCTTTTTCGCCGAAGACCTGGCCGAAGCGATTGCCACCGCCAAGTCCGAGGCCTCGACCCCCTGCGCCGATTACCTGATCGGCACCCCGCATATGTCCGATCATCTTGAGAACGGTCTGGATGCGCTGGGGATATCCGCCGAGGATGTTGAAAACGATCTGATGTAGCCTGCTCAGCGGGCCAGGCCCGCTGACACTTTCCTTCAAGCCAGTCTTAAAGAAACCTTAATGAACTGCTTTGGTAACGTTAAGGCAGCCTTCCCAAATTTGATGTCAGGACGACAATCCACATCAAATTCAGGAGGAACAAGACATGGCACATACACAAACTGTAGACACCCACAGAGGCCTGTTTGACGGCCTGTTTTCAAACTACGCGGATGCAAAGGTTGAGCATTTTCGCCGCCGGATTTTCTCGAAAACCGTGCGGGATCTGGAAAAGCTCGACGATCAGCAACTGGCCGACATCGGCGTCCAGCGGGATCAGATCAAGCGGTGCGCGTATGACAGTGTGTATCACAACAAGCCTTACCGTCAGTGATGGCGCATCCGACGTGAACTGAATCCGATCCCTATAATCCCATTAGTGAGGTACCAGTATGTTTGACGTTATCCCACCAACCAATCAACCGGGTCCGGCTGCAAGCGCGTTGTTGCTTTTCGACCGCGCCATGCGAATTCGGGCGATCAGCCCCGACATTGTCCGCGCCGCGCAGCATCTGAACGCCATGACTGACAATCAGTTGTCGGAACTCGGCATCAACCGCAGCGATATCGAAGACACGATCGAGCGGTATATCTGAAGGCCCGGTCAAGACAGTCAAGACGAGGTAAACATGCCTTACGAAGACCAATGAAAGCCATTCCAGCAAATCTGGAATGGCTTTTTTGTTGCGATCAGGCTGTGTGATCGACGATTTGCAGATGCTGGGCCAGCTTATCGATCTCGCCCATCCATCCCTGCACCAGCTTCGGGTCGCTGGGGGCCGCGTGAACACCAGCCGGGATGGCCCGGTTCAACACCGCTTCAACAGCCAATGAGACCGGAATCGATACCAGACGCGCCATTGCCGTGCCGCGTTCGTCGCCCCAGGCGTCCATAACGTAGGTCTTGTTCCAGACCTCAGCGCCATCTTTCTCGGCTTTCAGACCAACGCACAGGACCACGCGATCGGGTTCACCTTCGTCATAGGCGTTTTCGTCCCAGAACTGGTCCGACATCTCTTTCAGGCGGGCATCCCCTTCGGGGCCGGACAAGGTCTCGATCTCGGTGAACACGTCCGACCACGCATCGGCCCAGCCGTTCAGGCGCAGGGTGCCGCGGACAAATTCCTTGACCGGCCAATGTTCCTCGAACTGGTACTCGGCCATGAAGGGGATCGAGTCGCGGTTCGGATAAACCTCGAAGCTTTCCGGCGTCGGCAACGGGGCGATATAGCTGCTGATCGCGTCCCAGGGGCGGGCAACGTCGAGCGGGGCGTAGTCGCGGATCGATTTCGACGGAGACCGCAACGCCTTGAGCACGCCCAGTGGCGACCAGCTGAACTTGTAGCGGAATGGGTTGGCGTTCTTGGGGATACCACCGCAATAGGAAATGAAACTCAGGTGGTTTTGCGAGTCGAACGCATCCGAGGCGCGGTAATCCGCGACCAATGCGTGGGCCATCAGGTGGTCGATGCCCGGGTCCAGACCGACCTCGTTGACCAGCGCCACACCGGCCTCGCGTGCCTTGACATCCAGCGCGCGCATCTCGGGCGCGATGTAGGACGACGAGACAAAGTTGGCCTGTTTGGAAATGGCCAGCTCGGCCAGAGGCACGTGCCAGTCACCCGGCAGCATGGACACGATCACATCGTCTTTCTCCAACACCTCGCCCAAAGCGTCGATGTCGAAGGCACGGATGTCGTCGGTCAGGTCCCCGACCTCGGCTTTGGCCTTGCCGATGGTCCGGTTCCAGACGGTGACCTTGTGGCCGCCTTCGATCAGGCGGCGCAGGCCGGGGATGGCCGACAGGCCGGTGCCACACCAATGAATGGTCATCGTTCAGAGTCCTTCAATATGCGTTTTGTAAGTTGCTTCAGCCCGACCCCAGACGCCGCTGTCCAGATCGGTCAGCGTCAGCAGAGAGGGCAGCAGTTGCGCCGCGTAGTCTTCCGAGCTTTCGACCGGCAGCATCGACGGCAGGTTGTCGATGGCCATCACGTCCATCACCGGGTCGGTGGCCACCCGCAACGCCGGGGCCTCCCACGTGGTAGCGCGGTCATAGACCGGCACCGGGTTGTAATCGCTGTCCGGGTCGCAGGCCACGTCGCCGATGGCAGTCAGGTTTCGCGGGGCGGTCAACGCGTCGCGCGGGACGAAAACCGGCGTGCCGGGGCGTGCGAAGATGCAGTTCAGAAATAGATTGTGGTCGAGGATTTCGGGGAACGGCCCGCCGCTGGCGGTCTCGGCCATGTCCCATTTGGTGACGCTGACGCCCATCGCCTCGCACAGATCGGCAGCACCCGTTCCCACGCGACCCAGCGCGCCGATGACGATGGCGCGGGGACGTTCGGCACCGGTCGCGTCTAACTTGGCCAGCAACTCGGCGTTCAGCGCATCCTTGCTCGGGTAAACACCCACGGGCGGGCATTCCTTGCCCCGTTGCTGCGCGGTCCATGTTTTCAGCGTCACCGCCGCACCCGCATACCCGGCCCAATAGCCAAAAGCGGCCACCCGGCGACCGGTTTCGTCCACCAGATATTCCAGATCATACAGCGTGCCGCCGCCTGCCTTGAACCGTTCCAGCAACGCACGGCCGGAATGCTGACCTTTGAAGGCGTGACCGAACATGATGTGACGATGGGGCAGGGGCGTGCCGTCCTCGGGCAGTTCCTTGAGGCCGAAGATGATCGCATCCAGCGGGGCCTCGGGCCAGGAATTCTCGGGTGCGATCTCGCAGCCCGCGTCCTTGTATCCATCAATCGGAATGGCGCGGACATGGCTTTCCTCGACCGTCACGCGTATACCTGCCGCGATCAGCGCAGCGGCCCCTTCTGGGGTCAGCCCGACCCGTTCTTCGTTCGGGCGCTGTTCTGCCCGGACCCAGAGATGTGTCATTCTACTTCCTTTTGTCAGAGCATTCCTGCGGCTTTGACAGCCTGTACAGAGGGCCGTGCCTCCATCGCCTCGCGGAAGGCGATGATCTTGGGAAAGGCCGAGACATCAACCCCGTCGCCCTCCAGCCAGCTGCTCACCACATACAAATAAGCATCGGCCATCGAGAACGCCTCACCCAGCACAAACGGCCCGCGCAGCCCGTTTGAACAGATGTATTCGCAGGATGCGGTCATCGTCTGCGGCACCTTATCCTTCATGTCCTTCCAGCTGGCTTTCTTGTCCGCCCAACGCGCGCCACGCAGCTTGTGCGCGTGGTTCACATGCATGGTCGACGCCAGATAATACATCACTTCCCGCATCCGAGCGGCCATGACCGGATCACCGGGCACCAACCCGGCCTGTGGGGCAACCGCCGCGATGTAATCCAACAAGGCACCGGTTTCGGTCAGGATGCCGCCATCGACCACCAGCGCAGGAACCCGGCCCTTGGGGTTGATCTGCTTATAGGCGGGTTTGGTCTGCTCGCCCTCGGCGAAATCCAGCTTGATGGCCTCGTAGTCCAGCCCGGCCTCTTCCAGTGCGATAGCAACAGCGACCGAGATGGTGCGGGGGGCATAGTAAAGCTGCATCGAATATCTCCGATCCGGTTAAAGATGCGTCTGCGCGTATTGCCGGTCCGGTGCTTCCAGATGCGGCACAGCGTTGAACAGAACCGGGCTCAGTTGGGCACCGATCGGGTGCAGACGATGCAGCGATGTGTTCATGATGGCAAGGGCCACCCGCGCCATCGCCGGAATGTCCAGCCCCATCGCCTGCCGCACCACCATCGAGATCAGCCCGCCCGAGGTCACGACAATGGCCGGCCCGCCCTCGGTTCCGATCTCGCGCAGCGCGCTGGAAACGCGGTTTTCGAAATCCACGAAAGTTTCCGGCGTGCCGCTGATTTCGCCATTGGCCCAGGCGGCAAAGGTTTTCGGCAGGTGTTCGACAAAACCCTCGCGGTCGGTCGGAACCACAACACCGTGCTGTTCTTCGAACAGTTTGGCGAGGGTGAAGTATTCGATCTCGTTCAGGCGGGCGTCGCGAACGGGTTCCGGCAAGCCCATGCTGGCGGCGGTTTCAACATGCCGGGTCAGGGTGCCACAATACACACGGGGATAATGGGCCCGCGTGCTATGCAGATGCGCGCCCAGCCAGCGGGCCTGCTGATGACCCAAATCGCTGAGCTTGTCATAGTTCTCTTCATCCCGTGCAGTTGTGTTGGCCTGCCCGTGGCGCACCAGTGTGATATGTGACATGTCGGTCCCTCTTGCGCAGATGTCTTAGGGCAGGTTCGGAGGCGGGGCCAGAGGGGTTTCGCACGCGCTCGAAAAAACTCCTGTCTGCGGATCGGTTTGTGGCTATGGTCGGCGTAGTCAACACGCCGGAGGAACCTATGGATATCGATCACACCCGTTTTCTGGCCGACCTGCACAAGCTGCGCGAATTCGGGGCGTCGGGCGTGGGCAAGGGCGTTGTCCGACCGGCCTATTCCGAGGCAGACATTGCCGCCCGCCAATGGCTTGCCGGACGTATGGTTGAGGCTGGCCTGACCCCGCATTTCGATCCTGTGGGCAATCTGTTTGGGTTGGCTCCGGGTGCGTCCCTGCTGATGGGCTCGCATTCCGACAGCCAGCCTGAGGGCGGCTGGCTGGACGGTGCGCTGGGCGTGATCGCCGCGCTGGAGATTGCACGGTCCTGCGATCAACCCATCTCGGTCGTCAGCTTTCAGGACGAAGAAGGGCGGTTCGGGGTGACGACCGGATCGGCGGTCTGGTCAGGCGGGTTATCTCTGCAGAAGGCAGATGGTCTGACCGATGGCGCCGGCATCAGCTTTGGATCGGCGCGCGCGTCGATGGCCGACCTATCGCAGGATTTCGTCGATCCGGCCCGCTTCACGGGTTTCATCGAGATGCATATCGAACAGGGTCCCACGCTGGACACAGCTGGTGAAAAGATCGGCGTTGTCACCGACATCGTTGGAATCCGCGACATGTCCATCAGTTTCGAGGGGCAGCAGAACCATGCCGGCACTACTCCCATGCATCTGCGCCGGGATGCCTTTCAGGCTCTGTCCCTGTTCAATACGCGGCTCAATGACCGGTTTCTCAATGTGGTGACGCCGCAAACCGTCTGGACCATCGGGCGCGTCGACCTGCATCCCAATGCGTCCTCTATCGTGCCAGGGCGCGTGCGGTTCTCGATGCAATGGCGTGACGGCGATGCCGACAGGTTGATGCGGATGGAAGAGATCATCCGCGACACGGCTCAGCAGGTCGCAACGGAACAAGGTATGATCTTGGACTACGGCCCGATGCTGGGGTTGGAGCCTGTCGCCATGAACCCGGACCTGCGTCAGGCGCTGGAAAACGGCGCAGAGCAGGTCGCGCCCGGGCAATGGCGCCGGATGCCTTCAGGGGCATTGCATGACGCCACCAATGTCTCTCGTCTGATGCCGGTGGCGATGCTGTTTGTGCCTTCGATCAATGGAATCAGCCATGATTTTGCCGAAGACACCGCAGAAAACGACCTTGTCGCCGGGCTCAGGGTTCTGGATCATGCGGTTCGCTTGCTCGGGTCTCGAGGGCGATAAGGTGCAGGTAATATGCAGTATTTTCGATAGAGGTCCCCGGGTAGGCTATGCTCGGGGCCGTTGGTTCATTCCGTCTTTGACGTGGATGGGATGGAGATGTTGCCTAACGGAAAAAAGTTTCCTATAGGAACATTGTTGATGCATACGCCCGTATACTTACCTGTCCGGATGGAAGCGCTGCGCCAAAATACCGGGGGTGAATCGTTGCAATATGTGCAGCTTAGGTCAGACTGCGGGCATGCGTTCTGATCAACTGAGACAAGGTATCCGCCATGACATTGCTTAAGCGCACGCCTCTTTACGATTTGCATGTTGAGTTGGGAGGTAAGCTGGTTGATTTTGCTGGTTGGGAGATGCCTGTTCAGTATCCTATGGGGATTATGGGGGAGCATAAGCAGTGTCGTGAGAAGGCGGCGTTGTTTGATGTGAGCCATATGGGCCAGGTGATCCTGCGGGGTGAGAATGTGGGCGAGAAGCTCGAGGCGCTGTGCCCGCAGGCCTATGCGACGCTGAAGGAAGGCAAGGCGCGGTACGGGTTCTTCACCAATGCCGACGGCGGGATCATGGACGATTTGATCGTTTCGAACGCGGGCGATCACTACTTCGTGGTGGTGAACGCGGCGCTGCGCCATCAGGACATCCCGCATATGCGTGAGCACCTGGACGGCGTCGAAGTGACCGAGATCTTCGACCGGGCGCTGGTCGCGGTCCAGGGCCCCAAAGCCGAAGACGTGGTGGGGGAACTCTGCCCCGCGGCGCGCGATCTCAAGTTCATGGAAACCACCGTGGCCGACATCAACGGTGTCGAATGCCGCATCTCGCGTCTGGGCTATACCGGCGAGGACGGGTATGAGATCTCGATCCCCGAGGACAAGGCGATTGAGG
>NZ_JBQFOY010000006.1:0-258833 GCF_056533985.1 Ruegeria sp. E8 | reverse complement strand
TCGCACCGCGGATCACGTCATCTTCCATATCGTGGTTGATCTGACCATCCTTCTCGGGCGTCAGATCGGTCATCATGTGACGGATGTTGGTTGCGTAGAGAGATGAAGACTGCGCCGCCATCCGGCTGGGGAAGTCGGTGTAGCCAATAATGGTTACGCCGTTGTCGGTAACGACCTTCTCATCCGGCACGGTGCCTTCAACGTTGCCGCCGCGTTCAGCCGCGAGGTCAACGATGACCGAGCCCGGCTTCATCGCCTTGACCATATCCTCCAGCCACAACTTGGGCGCCGGGCGGTTGGGGATCAGGGCGGTGGTGATGACGATATCCATCTCTGGGGCAAGCTCACGGAACTTGGCCAGCTGCGCGTTGCGGAATTCTTCCGACTGAACCGAGGCATAACCGCCGGTGGCTGCGCCGTCCTGCTGTTCTTCCTCAAAATCCAGATAGACGAATTCGGCCCCCATCGATTCGACCTGCTCGGCCACTTCGGGGCGCACATCGAACGCATAGGTGATCGCACCCAGCGAGGTAGAGGTTCCGATGGCCGCCAGACCTGCCACACCTGCGCCGACGATAAGTACCTTTGCAGGCGGCACTTTACCGGCAGCCGTCACCTGACCGGTGAAGAAGCGACCAAAGTTGTTACCGGCCTCGATCACAGCACGGTAGCCGGCGATATTGGCCATAGACGACAGCGCATCCATTTTCTGCGCACGCGAAATGCGCGGCACCATTTCCATGGCGATCACATTTGCGCCCTTGGACTTGGCCAGCTCCATCCCCTCTTCATTGCCCGCAGGATTGAAGAATGAAATCAGCGTTTTACCCTTGGTCATCCGCTTGAGTTCGGTTTCCGTTGGGATACGAACCTTGGCGACGATATCGGCAGCCTTCCACAGCGACGCCGCGGTCTTTACGATTTCGACGCCCACGGCCTCATACGCGGCATCCGAAAATCCAGCAGCAGCGCCCGCCCCTTTTTCGATCAGGCACTCATAGCCCAGTTTCTGTAACTGCACGGCAGAGTCGGGCGTCATCGCAACCCGGTTCTCACCGTCCAGTATTTCTTTTGGCGTGCCTATTTTCACGGACAGTCCCCCCTAGTTCTAACTCAGTCTGAGCGGGTGATTGGTATTCTTTGTTAAGCAAAGATGTATCCTGCGCAACATTATTTCGCAAGTGCAGCATTTTTTGAACGACATCACTCCTGAGATCACCCTAGATCCAGCGCCGCGTCTGGCGCTCATAGCGCGCGAAATCAGCCCGGAATGTCCGGCGCAAGCGGTCTTCTTCCGGCAGGATGAACCTGCGTTCCAGCACCCAGACAAAGACCGGCACCAACACCAAAGACAGAACAGCGTCAAATCGCAGGATCAGGCCGGCCAGAATCAGAACGTCACCCACATAGATCGGGTTCCGGCTGCGTTTGTAGATACCGGTTTGCACCATCGACGTAGGTGTTTCATGCGGGATGACGGTTGTCTTGTTGCGGCGAAACTCGACTATGGCCAAAACTGCCATCAGGATCCCGCCCCCGATCAATACACCGCTGAGAAGGTCCGTCAGGCCGCCCTCAAGGGACATGCCCAGCCCCAGGAATCTTGCTTGCAACCAAGCCAGCGCAGCAAAGGCGATCAGCCAAACCGGAGGTACGTCTAACCAGCGCATGTTGAGCCCTCAATACGTGACGACAGGATCGAGTGCATGTCGCTTCTGCGCGATGTCCTACCGCTTTTGGGCCAAAATGGCAAAAGACCAGTATGTCGCATTGCATAGACACAGATTTGCGGATCGGCTACCTCAAATGGCAATCACGACAATCACACAAGTTTGCGGGCCTCCATGACAGATTTTGCAGCAACCAAAGCCATGTTCGAACTGCCCGAGGGCGTCATCTATCTGGATGGCAACTCTCTGGGCCCACTGCCCAAAGCGGCTGGCGCACGCGTGCAGGGGATGCTGACGGACGAATGGGGGCAGATGCTGATCACCGGTTGGAACAAGGCCGGGTGGATGGGTTTGCCCACCGGGCTTGGCGATCGGATCGGTCGTTTGATCGGTGCGGAACCGGGCAGTGTGGTGACCGGAGACACCCTGTCGATCAAGGTCTATCAGGCCGTTGCCTCGGCTCTCGAATTAAACCCGGACCGTAGGGTGGTTCTGTCAGACAACGGGAACTTCCCTTCGGACCTGTACATAGCCGATGGCCTGCTGCGGTCGCTTGGGGACGATTACGAATTGCGGGTCGTCGATCCCGAAGATGTGGCCGAAGCGATCACCGATGAAATCGCCGTTCTGCTGCTGACCGAGGTGGATTACCGCTCTGGCAGGATGCACGATATGGCGGCGCTGACTGAACTGGCCCATGCTAACGGTGTGGTGACGGTCTGGGATCTGGCCCATTCCGCAGGTGCCATTCCGGTAGACCTTGCCGGGTGCAATGCCGATTTCGCGGTCGGATGTACTTATAAATACCTGAACGGAGGCCCCGGCGCTCCGGCCTTTATCTACGTGGCACCCCGGCTGGCAGAAAACGTGCGCCCTGCCCTGTCCGGATGGTTGGGTCACGAAGCGCCTTTTGCCTTCGATCTGGATTATCGCCCCGGCAGCGGCATTGAACGGATGCGAGTAGGCACACCGCCCATCATTCAGATGACGGCATTGTTGGCGGCCATGGACATCTGGGATATGGCCGATATGACCGATGTACGGGCCAAATCGATTGAACTGACCGAGCTCTTCATAAAACGCGTCGAAGCAACCTGCCCGGATCTGCAACTGGCCAGCCCGCGCACGCCCGAACTGCGTGGAAGTCAGGTCTCATTCCGCTTCAAGGATGGATACGCCGCGATGCAAGCTTTGATCGCGCGCGGTGTGATCGGAGATTTCCGTGCGCCTGACATCATGCGGTTCGGCTTTACATCTTTGTATATCGACGAAGGCGATGTTGAACGCGCCGTCGAGATTGTGGCCGATATCATGCAAAACCGCCTGTGGGACGCACCCGAATACAAGATCCGTCAGCGCGTTACCTGACTTCGAGCCCGGCACCGATAAGGGCCGCAACCTGCGCGACCTGCTGTTCGTAAACCTCGGCCCCGGCGCCAATCAGCTTCAACCCCTTGAGCGTGGCGGTGATCGTCCGCCCCGTCTCTGCCGCGTCAGCCTGAAGGCGAACGCGGCCTGCCTTTTCCTGTTGCGTCAACCAATCCGCATAGAGCCCGGCAAATTTGGCCTCACCCGCTGCAATAATATCCGAAGACAAGGACTTGGTATTGTCCAGCATCTCAAGCCCGTGAGGAGAGGCCAGAATCATCGCCATCCCCTCGGTCTGCGCCTGAATCGCGCGGGTCAGAACCTCAGGCACCGAGCCTTGCGTCGCCAGTGCCTGCGCCACCGCAACGCTTTTTTCGGCATAGTACAACTCGGTCAGTTTGGTGACGATCGCCTCTTTGTTCCTGTAATGCAGATAAACCGCTGGCCGCGACATGCCCGCCCCGCGCGCGATATCGTCCATCGAGGTCTTTCGGTACCCATAAGTGGAAAAGGCTTGAAACGCCGAATTCAGGATCGCCTTTTGCCGTGAATCGTCACTTGTATCTTTCATATCCGAAGCTCTGACATTTTTTGTTTATTTTGTCAATTGACATCCTGACACTTTGAAGCAATTATGTCAGAAACCAGCCACAGCAACGAGAGGTGCGCCATGGCGACGGCCCTTAAGATCAATGGAAAGCAACATCAGGTGGATCTGCCTGATGACGTCCCCCTGCTTTGGGTTCTACGGGATGAGGTCGGTCTGACCGGCACCAAATTCGGCTGCGGTGTGGCTGCATGCGGGGCCTGCACCGTTCATATCGACGGCGAGGCAGTACGCTCGTGCCAGGTAGCGCTGTCGGATGTCTGGGGTGACGTGACCACGATTGAAGGCATCGGCACGCCAGATGCGCTGGCCACGATCCAGCAGGCTTGGGTCGATCATCAGGTCGCACAATGCGGATATTGCCAGTCCGGCCAGATCATGCAGGCCGCCGCCCTGCTGTCGGAAAACCCGGCGCCGTCGGACGCAGATATCGATGAAGCGATGCAGGGCAACCTCTGCCGCTGTGGCACCTACCCCCGAATTCGCGCAGCAATCCACGACGCGGCATCCAAGCTGAAGGAGGCGTAAACCATGGCATCTTTTGGTAAAATCCTCCGCCGCACATTCCTGATCGGTTCCGCCGCGATAGTCGGCGGCGTGGCCTTTGGGGCCTATTACGTCTCGCGCCCCGCAGCCAATCCCCTGAAACCCGGCGAGGGTGAGGCGGCGCTGAACCCGTTTGTGCTGATCGATCAGAACGGTGTCACTCTGTTCGCGCCCCGCGCTGAAATGGGTCAGGGCGTCAAGACCACATGGGCCGCGCTGATCGCCGAAGAACTGGATGTCGATCTGGATCAGATCACCGTTCTGCACGGCCCGGCGGCGCAAGCCTATTACAATACCGCTATGGTGGGCGAAGGCCTGCCGAACAAAGGCTACGATATCTCGAATTTCCAGCACAATCTGGGCCAGGCTCTGGGCGTGATCGGCAAGGTCATCAGCCTGCAGGTCACCGGTGGCTCGACCTCGATGAAGGACGGGTTCGAGAGGATGCGCGAGGCGGGTGCTTCGGCACGCGAGACGCTGAAACAGGCCGCCGCCGACAGGTTGGGTGTTGACCGCAGTCAGTTGCAAACAGCCTCGGGTCATGTGATCGCACCCAATGGCGACAAAATTGCCTATACCGATCTGGCAGAGGATGTGGCCAAGCTGGAGCCGATCGAAGCACCCCTGCGCGACCCGTCCGAATGGCGCTATCTGGGCCAGACCCAGCCGCGTTTGGACATGGTTGAAAAGGCCACAGGCACGGCGGAATTCGCAATCGACGTGCGCCTGCCGGGGATGAAATTCGCAAGCGTCCGGATGAACCCAAAACTGGGCGGTGCGATGAACAGCTTTGACGACAGTGCCGCGACATCCATGCCCGGGGTCGAGAAGATCGTCGATCTGGGCAACGGCGTGGCGGTCATCGCCACCAACACATGGCTGGCCAATCAGGCGGTCGAGGCCATCGAGGTCGATTGGGGCGATGCGCCCTACCCGCCCGAAACCGATGCAATCTTTGCCAAAATCGCCGAAGCCTTTGAGGACGAACCGAACTCTACCATGCGCGACGATGGCGATGTCGGTACCCTGCCCGAAGGCGCGACCGAGATTTCGGCTGAATATACTGTGCCTTATCTGGCCCATGCCACGATGGAGCCGATGACTGCCGCAGCGCTGTATTCCGGCAACAAACTGGAATTCTGGGGCGGCAATCAGGCCCCGACCTTCATGCAGGGCAAAATTGCCAGCGCCGCTGGTTTGGAGACCGAAGCGGTCGAGGTTCATACCACCTATCTCGGCGGTGGCTTTGGCCGGCGGGGAGAGTTCGACTTTGGCGTTATTGCCACCAAAATCGCCATGGCTGTGCCGAACACGCCGGTTCTGACCACCTGGAGCCGCGAAGAAGACATGCGCCACGATTTCTACCGGCCCGGCGCAATAGCGCGGATGCGCGGTGCGATCAAGGATGGTCAGGCGGTTCTGATCGATGGGCAGGTCGCGTCGCAATCCTGTACCCATCAGGCCGTGGAACGCATGACCGGATTTGCCGGGGGTGGACCAGACAAGGTGCTGGTCGAAGGAATCTTCAATCAACCTTACGCGGTTCCGAACTATCGCATCAGCGGCCATATTGCCGATCTGGATATTCCTGTCGGGTTCTGGCGCTCGGTTGGCAACAGCCACAATGGCTTTTTCCACGAGACCTTCATGGATGAGATGGCCCATGCCGCAGGCCGCGACCCGCTGGACTTCCGGCTGGAGTTGATGAAGACCGAACACGCCCCGTCGGCGGGGTGTCTGGCAGCCGTGAAGGAAATGTCAGGCTGGACCGGCCAGACACCCGACGGCGTCGGCCGGGGCGTGGCCTTTACCTACAGCTTCGGCACACCTGTGGCTCAGGTCATCGAAGTAGTCGACGAAGACGGTAGCATCCGCATCAGCAAGGCCTGGATCGCCTGCGACATGGGGCTGGCGCTGGACCCGGAAAACGTCAAGGCGCAGATGTTCGGTGGCATGATGTACGGCCTGTCCGCAGCGTGTTTCGGCGAGATCACTTTTGCCGAGGGCGAGGTCGAGCAGTTCAATTTCCCCGACTATGACGCCGTCCGGATGCACACCGCCCCAGAGGTCGAGGTGCGCGTGCTGGAAACCAACCGCCACATGGGCGGCGCGGGTGAACCCGGCACGCCCCCCTCGATGCCCGCACTTGGCAATGCGCTGTTTGACCTGACCGGAAAGCGCGCCCGCTCTCTACCGCTGATCAATCAGTTCGATCTTCTGATCTGATCGCATTGCACCGGTCCCATCATCCTCCGCGTCGGGCCGGTGCATATTTCAGGCTGATTTTTGGATCGCTTGATAAACGGTTCCGTTCTCCCATCCGCGCACTGCTTTGCCGAATGCCTCGAACAAGGGGCGTGACACCGGGTCATTGATCGCATCCCATTCTGGGTGCCATTGAACCGACAAGGTAAAGCCGGGCGCATCCTTGATGTAAATCGCCTCGGGCGTTCCATCCGGTGCGTGCCCATCAATGACAACGCGCTGACCAATCGACTTGATCCCCTGCCCGTGCAGCGTGTTGGTCATCACCTCGGTCGCGCCAAAGAGCTGATGAAACACGCCACCGTTTTCCAGCGTCACCACATGGCGCAGGGCAAACTTCTCTTCCAGAGTGCCATCCGGCGGCATCCGGTGGTTCATCCGCCCCGGCAGATCGCGGATCTCGGGGTAGAGCGTGCCGCCCATGGCGACGTTAACCTCCTGAAACCCTCGGCAGATGCCCAAAAACGGCTGCCCCCTTTCAACGCAAGCGCGAACCAGCGGCAAGGTAATGGCGTCTCGCGCACGGTCGAATTCGCCATGTGCATCAGTTGCGGATTCGCCATATTCTTCCGGGTGCACATTGGGGCGACCACCTGTCAGCAGGAAACCATCGCAGACCTCAAGCAATTCATCGACCGAGACGTAACGCGGATCAGCAGGTATCAGCAGCGGAAGACATCCTGACACATTGGCCACGGCGTCAGAGTTCATCGTTCCCCCGGCATGCGTGGGGTATTGGTCATTCATGAGATATGAATTTCCGATGATTCCGACGACAGGTCTTTTCATGAATTCCTCAGGTTTTCCTCTGCTTTATGCATTCATGCCAAAAACCTTTGTGAATTCAAAGTGCGACAGCGCAGCCTCGATTGTGGAATTCTCAACAATCCCGTAATGCAAACAAAAATTGGTCACAAAGCCCGGGGAAACTGCAAACCGGAAAAGAATGAGTTCCTTGCAATGACAGATCTATCGGCCCGAATACACACTACTGCGCCCACCTGGGCTCGCAGAGCAATTCTTGATCGTGCCGAGATCATATTGATCACTTTATTGGTGTTCGTCGCCCTATTGTGCGTCTCCGTTTCCGCCATAAAATCACAGGCTGTGGCTTGGGGTGCTTTCGGCACCGGGCTGATCTCTTGCCTGGGTCTAATGGTCGTTGGCCTATACATCCGCATCAGGAAAAATCTGCCCAATCTCGCGCATCTGGCCATCGGAAACGGCCTTTACCTTGGGTTCACGGCCACAGTTACCATTCTGATCTACCTGCGGTTTCCTGTTCACGGCACTTTGCTGGACGACAAGCTGGTCTTGTTGGACGCAAAGCTTGGTTTCTTCTGGCCGGACTTCGTTCTTTACGTCGCGAACTACCCTGAAATCGCTAAAATTCTTAGGGTGATTTACCAAAGCTCGCTTGTGCAACTCTTCGCGCTTGTGGCGTTCCTGGCGCTCTCGAGCCGGATCTTGCAGTTGCACCGCGCCCTGCTGGCCGGAAGCATCAGCCTTTTACTGACCACAATGATCTGGTGGGTCGCACCCAGTATCGGACCAGCGGCTTTCTATGAAATCCCGCTCGAAACGGCCCAGTCCATCAACCTGTTCACCGATATGGAGTACGGGGCCTTCCTGCGCCAGTTGGTCGAACATGGCCTGCCGGTTATCGCACCGGAGCATATCGTTGGCACGATTGCGTTTCCATCCTACCATACGGTGATGGCATGGCTGGTCGTCTGGTATCTTCGCGGTTCAAAGCTGTTCTGGCCTGCGCTGTTGATCAACCTTGCGATGGTGCCCGCCATCCTGGTTCACGGCGGGCACTATCTTACGGATGTCATAGGCGGAACACTAACATTCGCCGTTGCTGCCGTGCTGGCGAAAGCACTCACCGAAGCTTCAGACAAAACCGCCTGAGCCGCCTCAGCTTTCGCCGGTCAGTCCAGCGGCTTCAATCCCGGCCATAGCTGCAACAACGTCATTGTCGGAGGTATCGCCCGTGACCCCAACGGCACCGATCACGGCCCCCTTGCGATCGCGCAGCAGAACGCCACCCGGAACCGGCACGACCTGACCGCCATAAACGCCGTTCACAGCGGCCATGAAATAGGCTTGTGCCTCGGCCCGCTGCATTTGGGCGGTGCCAGCCATACCCAACATGACCGAGCCATAGGCCTTGCCCTGAGCGATCCCGAAACGACCGGGCGCTGCGCCATCCTCACGTTCAAACGCAATCACATGGCCGCCAGCGTCCAGAACAACGACAGACAGGGGTTTGAACTCCATCTCTCGCCCTTTCTCAAGGGCCTTGCGGATGATGGTGCGGGCTTTGCGAAGGGAGATCGCCATTTGTGCTCCTGTGATTTTGACCAAGACAATCATGGGGCCTTGGCCCCATGCTTTACGCGGTTGATGCTTTGAGTTCCAGTCGACGCGCGTGCAGAACCGGTTCAGTATACCCCGAAGGCTGCACCCGTCCTTTGAACACAAGATCACAGGCGGCCTGGAACGCAATACCATCGAAATCAGGTGCCATCGGACGATAAGCCGGATCACCCGCGTTCTGCCGGTCCACGACCTCGGCCATCTTGCGCAGCGAAGACATCGCCTGCTGCGCGTCCACCACATCGTGGTGCAGCCAGTTGGCGATATGCTGGGCGGAAATCCGGCAGGTGGCGCGATCTTCCATCAGACCCACGTCGTTCAGATCGGGCACTTTGGAACAACCCACACCCTGATCGACCCAGCGCACCACATAGCCCAGAATGCCCTGGGCGTTGTTCTCGACCTCGCGCTGAATTTGGGCGGGTGTCCATTTGCGGAACGCCGCCAGCGGAATGTCCAACAGCGCATCGACATGCGCCCGCCGTCCGCCCGCGCGCAAACCGCGCTGAACCGCCAGAACATCAACCTTGTGATAATGCAGCGCGTGCAGAGTAGCCGCCGTTGGGCTGGGCACCCACGCACAGTTGGCTCCTGCCTTGGGGTGTTCGATCTTCTGTTCCAGCATCGCGGCCATCAGATCGGGCGCCGCCCACATGCCCTTGCCAATCTGGGCCCGGCCCTGCAATCCGCATTCCAGTCCGATATCCACATTCCGCGCCTCATAAGCGCCGATCCAGCCTTTGCGCTTGATGAAGTCCTTGCGGCTGAACGGTCCGGCCTCCATCGAGGTGTGGATCTCGTCACCGGTGCGATCCAGAAAGCCGGTGTTGATGAAGGCCACGCGGGATTTGGCCGCACGGATACATTCCTTGAGGTTGACCGTGGTGCGGCGTTCCTCGTCCATCACCCCGATCTTCACCGTGTGACGCGGCAGGCCCAGAATCTCTTCGACCTGATCGAACAGGCTGTCGGTAAAGGCCACTTCTTCCGGGCCATGCATCTTCGGTTTCACCACATAGACCGAGCCCCGCACTGAATTGCCCCCGTCACGGGCCAGATCGTGCATTGCGATCAGCGCGGTGACCAGCGCGTCCATCAGCCCTTCGAAAATCTCGTTGCCGTCGCGGTCCAACACTGCCGGGTTGGTCATCAGATGGCCGACATTTCGCACCCAAAGCAGCGCCCGCCCCTTGAGCGTCAGCACGCCACCATCCGGAGCCGTGTAGTCAAGGTCGGGGTTCAGGCTGCGGGTCACCGAGCGACCGCCCTTGTCAAAGGCGGTTTCCAGATCACCCTTCATCAGCCCCAGCCAGTTGGAATAGGCCAGCACCTTATCTTCGGCGTCGACGCAGGCCACGGAATCCTCACAGTCCATAATGGCCGAGAGCGCGCTTTCCAGTCTCACATCGGCCAGTCCGGCCTGATCGCGGCTGCCAATGGGATGGGCGCGGTCGAAGACCAGTTCAACGTGCAGGCCATTGTTTCGCAGCAGTACCGCATCCGGGGCCTTGGGGTTGCCGCGATAGCCCACGAATTTCTCGGGGTTCGCCAGCGGTAGGTCATCCACAAGCAGCGCACCGTTTTGCACGTGATAACGGCGCACATCCGCATGGCTGGTACCCTCGATCGGGAAAGCCTCGTCCAGAAACACCCGCGCGCGGGCCACAACCCGAGCGCCGCGCCCGCGGTCGTACCCGCCCGCCGGGGCCGGGCTGCCCATCGCATCGGTGCCGTAAAACCCGTCATAGAGCGACCCCCAACGGGCATTCGCGGCATTCAGCGCATAGCGCGCGTTGGTGATTGGCACCACCAGTTGCGGTCCCGGAATCTCGGCGATTTCGGGGTCGACATTGGCCGTGTCGATCTCGAAATCCTCGCCCTCGGGCAGCAGATACCCAATCTCGGTCAGGAAGGCTTTGTAGGCGTCGGCATCATGAGGTCCGTCGCGATGAGCGATGTGCCAAGCGTCGATCTGGCCTTGCAGTGCGGCCCGCTTGTCCAGCAGCGCACGGTTTTCCGGCCCCAGTTCGTGCACCAGACGGCTGAACCCGGCCCAAAACGCATCCGCCGTTACACCTGTTCCCGGCAACGCCTGATCTTCGATAAAGCTTGCCAGAACTGGATCGACCTGCAGTTCGCTACGAGTTTGCCTGCTGCTCATGAAACACCTCCTGGAATTGTACGCCATTGTATGCCGTCATCATCTAGAGCGAAAGTTTCCGATAGGCAACATCCGTCGTTGAGCTTCGGCAAGGCCAGTTTTCAAAAGTTGCGTCAGGCCCGCTAAAAGCCGGGCTACATCCGCTTGCAGCGCATCGCCGCAAACCCTAACGTCGCGCCAGACGTCAAACCATGCGAGGCCCCCAATGCGCGATGCTGCCCCCACGACGATTTATCTGAAAGACTACACGCCCTTCGGGTATCTGGTGGACAGCGTGCATCTGACGTTTGACCTTGCCGCGCATGCCACCCGCGTCACATCCCGCATCGCGTTCCGTCCCAACCCCGAGGCAAGCGACAAGACGTTTTTCCTGCACGGTGAAGACCTGAAACTGATCCGTGCCTCAATCGACGGCGTCAATGTCACGCCTGAGGTCACCGACAAAGGCCTGACCCTAACCGCGCCTGACGTCCCATTCATCTGGGAGGCCGAGGTAGAAATCGACCCCGGCAACAACACCGCGTTAGAGGGGCTGTACATGTCGAACGGCATGTACTGCACCCAATGCGAGGCCGAAGGCTTCCGCAAGATCACCTATTACCCCGACCGCCCCGACATGATGTCTACATTCACCGTGCGCATCAATGGCGATCTGCCGGTGCTGCTGTCCAACGGCAACCCCTCGGGCAAGGGCGAAGGCTGGGCGGAATGGACCGATCCGTGGCCCAAGCCAGCCTATCTGTTCGCACTGGTCGCGGGCGATCTGACCGCGCATCCCGGCCAGTTCACCACTGTGTCGGGACGCGAGGTCGAATTGAACCTCTGGGTCCGGCCGGGCGACGAGGGCAAATGCGCCTTTGGCATGGAAGCGCTGAAGAAGTCGATGAAATGGGACGAAGACGTTTACGGCCGGGAATACGATCTGGACGTGTTCAACATCGTGGCCGTCGACGATTTCAACATGGGCGCGATGGAGAACAAGGGGCTGAACATCTTCAACTCCTCCGCCGTTCTGGCCAGCCCCGAAACCTCGACCGATGCGAATTTCGAACGGATCGAGGCGATCATCGCGCATGAGTATTTCCACAACTGGACCGGCAACCGCATCACTTGCCGCGACTGGTTCCAGCTGTGTCTGAAAGAGGGGCTGACCGTCTTCCGTGATGCACAGTTCACCTCCGACATGCGCTCGGCCCCGGTCAAGCGTATCCACGACGCCATCGACCTGCGCGCGCGGCAGTTCCCCGAGGATAACGGCCCGCTTTCGCACCCGGTTCGGCCTGAGAGTTTCCAGGAAATCAACAACTTCTACACCTCGACCGTCTATGAAAAGGGTGCCGAAGTCATCGGCATGCTGAAGCGGCTGGTCGGGGATGACGCCTATGCCAAGGCGCTGGACCTCTACTTTGACCGCCATGACGGTCAGGCCTGTACCATTGAGGATTGGCTACAGGTATTCGAAGACACCACAGGCCGCGACCTGTCTCAATTCAAGCGCTGGTACAGCCAATCGGGCACGCCTCGCGTCGCAGTGTCAGAAGATTGGGCCGACGGCACCTATACTCTGACGTTGAGCCAGCGCACCGACCCTACGCCGGGACAGGATGAGAAACTGCCTCAGGTGATCCCGGTCGCCGTTGGCTTGCTGGGCCCTAACGGTGATGAGGTTCGCGCGACCGAAGTGCTGGAGCTGACCGAGGCGCAGCAGAGCTTTCAGTTCACCGGGCTGGCTGCGAAACCCGCACCCTCAATCCTGCGCGATTTCTCGGCCCCTGTCATTCTGGAACATGACCATTCCAACGCGGAACGCGCATTTTTGCTGGCGCATGACACGGATCCGTTCAACCGGTGGCAGGCAGGACGCTCGCTGGCGCAAGACACTCTGCTGCGGATGATCTCGGCTGAGGCGGCACCGGACGCAGATTACCTTGAGGGGCTGTTGGCCGTGTTGCGCGATGGGGAACTGGATCCGGCCTATCGTGCGCTGATGCTGGGACTGCCGACACAGTCGGAATTGGCGGCAGCCTTGCACGAACGTGGTCAGACCCCCGACCCGATGGCAATCTGGTCAGCGGTGGAAACGCTGCGGCAGGCCACTGCACAACACGTGCAGGATCTGCTGCCCCGTCTGCACAGCGAGGCCTTGGTCGACGCCCCGTACAGCCCGGATGCCGAACAGTCCGGTAAACGCGCCCTTGGCAGCGCGGCACTGGCCTTGACCTCTCGCCTTGATGGCGGAGCTATGGCGGCAGAGGTGTACGCCAAGGCGGACAACATGACCTTGCAACTGACGGCGCTGTCCTGCCTTTTGCGCGCCCGCAAGGGCGAGACGCAATTGGCTGCTTTCTACGACCAGTGGCGACATGATCGACTGGTCATGGACAAATGGTTTGGCTTGCAGATCGCAACGGCAGCCCCCGAAGCGACACCAGCCACAGCCCAAGCGCTGACCGAGCATTCCGATTTCAACTGGAAAAACCCCAACCGGTTCCGCGCGGTGATGGGGGCGCTGGCGATGAACCACGCCGGGTTCCACCAACCAGACGGGGCCGGATATGCGCTGCTGGCCGATTGGCTGATCCGGTTGGACCCAGTGAACCCGCAAACCACGGCCCGGATGTGCTCTGCCTTCCAGACGTGGAAACGTTATGATGCAGCCCGTCAGGCCCTGATGCTCGCGCAACTGTCCCGTATTGCGGAAACTCAAAACCTGTCGCGTGACACGACCGAAATGGTGTCGCGCATTCTGGGCGCATGACCCCGTACAGCTTCATCCGCAACAACCGGAACGCGCGGACATTGGTTATCCTGGCCGGTGTCTACGCGGCCTTGCTGGCGTTGGTTGTCCTGTTCGACGCGGCTTGGTGGATCGCTGGGCTGTTGTCTCTGGCCACCCTTCCTGCCTTGTGGGATGTGTTTCAGAACACCAGCGCGGGCATGCAATTGAACCAGAATTCCCTAAGTTGGTTCACCGGAAGCCGTGAGGGAGAAGTCACGTTAGGCGACGTCGACTATTTCCGCTTTGACACCCGCTGGGATTTTTCCGTCCGCGTCTCGATCATTCTGCATTCCGGCAAGCGAATCCGTCTGCCCGATGAGTCGCTTCCCCCGCATCGGGATCTGGAAACCGTTCTGAACCAAGCCGAATTTCGCGTTGAGCGCCATCATTTCACGGTTTTCTGAAACACTGGGCCGTTGAGGGGCGAATTGGTCACAAAAAGCGGAAATTGTTAAGCGATTCACTTGATCTGAGCCCGATATCCCGCCAGACTTCGGTGTCAGTTAGATGTTTTTACAGTTTTGAGTTCTGCCATGTTTCGGTCGCTAAGGGCGCTGTTCGCCCCATTCAAAGCCACTCCTACTCCCGCCTCAGCAGACCTGTGCGCGACGAAATCGGCGCTGGCAGCCGCCTTGCCAGAGCAGGGTCAGCTCAACATTCCGGTGGCGAAATCCGACTGTGGCGACGTGATCGGGCATTCCACAATCGAACACGGGCGTTATCTGGCCAGACAGGATCGCTGGACGGAGTTGTCCGAAGAAATGCGCGCGGCGGATCAGGATCGCGCCGCTGTATCTGATGGTATGCCCGTTGCCGATCTTTTGGCCTTCGGCGCTAGATCGGACGTGGTTCTGGCCGCTGAACATGCGCTCTCGGATGGCAAGGCCATTTCGGATTACGATCTTTTGGGGGGCATTTCGGAGCTTGAAGGCGAGATGTCAGACAACCCTGATGATCCAATGATCGCGGCTGTCGTGGCCCTTGCCCATATCGATCTGGCTTGGGCCTGGCGCGGAATGGCCACGGACGCCACGCTGCCGCCCTTGCATCGGTCACGCTGCGCCGCCCATTTCGACCGGGCCGCTGCAATCCTGCCCAAATGTCGGAAAGATGCACCGGATAGCCCGCTGATTGCGGCAGCCCGATGTGCGCTTTTGGCTGGTCAGCGCAAAGCCAATGCGCGGGTTTCCGACGAATATGAACGCCTGATCACGCTGGACCCGCACAATCAGCGCCACATGCGCGCGATGGGCAGCCACCTGCTGCCCCGTTGGTTCGGCAGCTACGAAGAGCTGGAACTGCAAGCCCTGCGCACCGCCGCCCGGACACAGGAGATCTGGGGCGCTGGCGGGTATAGCTGGGTGCAGTTCGACGCCATTGCTTTGGACGAAGAGGCCTGCGCACGGGTCGATGCCGAATACTTCCTTGAAGGCTTGCGCGACATTGTGCGCCTGCGGCCCGATCAGCAGATGATCAACATGCTGTCCGCTTACTGCGCCATCACCGTTCAGAATGGTCAGGGTCTGAACGATCAGGCCGATCTCGTGCGGTCGCAGATGCGTGACACTGCCAATTGGTTGATCCGCGATCATTTGACCGAACTGCATCCGCTGATCTGGGCACATGCCGCCAACGGGTTCAACAATTCGGTCCGCATCAATTCGCCCGAGCGGTTTGCGGCGCGCGGTCAGCGCGATGCGCTGCGGGCCATCTCGGATTTGTTCAGGGATGAGCTGCGCAGCGGAACCGATGTGACGTTCACACCCTCGGGTCTGCAGTTTTCTCAGAACTGAACCCGACAGGATTCCCCCTTGCCCCTAGGCCGTGCCGGGCCTAATACGCAGGCTTAGACTTCTGCGGAAATGAGGCGCGCCATGCTCGACCTGACATATGAAATGCCCAAACCCAAAACCATTGCCGGGGCCAAGCACGACTGGGAACTGGTGATCGGGATGGAGGTGCACGCTCAGGTCTCATCCAACGCCAAGCTGTTTTCCGGCGCATCGACCCAATTCGGGGCCGAGCCGAACTCGAACGTGGCCTTCGTGGATGCCGCGATGCCGGGGATGCTGCCGGTGATCAACGAGTTCTGCGTGGAGCAGGCTGTGCGCACCGGGCTGGGCCTGAAGGCGGATATCAACCTGAAATCGGCCTTTGACCGCAAGAACTATTTCTACCCTGACCTTCCGCAGGGATACCAAATTTCCCAGCTTTATCATCCAATTGTGGGCGAAGGTGAAGTGCTGGTCGAGATGGGTGACGGCACCGCGCGCATGGTCCGCATCGAACGCATCCACATGGAGCAGGACGCCGGTAAATCGATCCACGACATGGACCCGCATATGTCCTTCGTCGACCTGAACCGGACCGGTGTTTGCCTGATGGAGATCGTGTCGCGCCCCGATATTCGTGGCCCTGAAGAGGCAGCGGCCTATATCGCCAAGCTGCGCCAGATCATGCGCTATCTGGGCACCTGCGACGGCAACATGCAGAACGGCAACCTGCGCGCGGACGTGAACGTCTCGATCTGTTTGCCCGGCGCTTATGAGAAGTATCAGGAAACACAGGACTTTTCGCATCTGGGCACGCGCTGCGAGATCAAGAACATGAACTCGATGCGCTTTATCCAACAAGCGATTGAGGTCGAAGCCCGCCGCCAGATCGCCATCGTCGAAGGTGGTGGAAAGGTCGAGCAGGAAACCCGCCTGTACGACCCAGACAAGGGCGAAACCCGCTCGATGCGGTCCAAGGAAGAAGCGCATGATTACCGCTATTTCCCCGATCCCGACCTGCTGCCGCTGGAGATCGAACAAGCGTGGGTCGATGACATCGCCGCCAAGCTACCGGAACTGCCAGACGATAAAAAAGCGCGTTTTATCAGTGAGTTCGGCCTGACCGACTATGACGCTTCCGTTCTGACCGCCGAGGTAGAGTCGGCCGCCTATTTCGAAGAGGTCGCCAAAGGCCGCAACGGCAAGCTGGCTGCGAACTGGGTGATCAACGAGCTGTTTGGCCGGTTGAAGAAAGAAGATCACGACATCAACGAGTCGCCTGTATCGCCCGCCCAATTGGCCGGAATCATCGACCTGATTTCGTCGGACGCGATCTCGGGCAAGATCGCCAAGGACCTGTTTGAGATCGTCTATACCGAAGGCGGTGACCCGGCGCAGATCGTTGAAGAGCGTGGCATGAAGCAGGTGACTGACACCGGCGCTATCGAGGCTGCTCTGGATGAGATCATTGCCGCCAATCCGGCGCAGGTTGAGAAGGCCAAAGTGAACCCGAAACTGGCCGGTTGGTTCGTGGGTCAGGTCATGAAAGCCACCGGCGGCAAGGCGAACCCGAAGGCCGTTAACGAACTGGTCAGCAAAAAGCTGGGTTCGTAAATCTTTCAATTTGTACAGGTCCGCCAACGGCAAATAGTGGATTTGTACAAACCGGATTCTCACGCTTTCTTAATATCTGAGGTCAAGCCATCGGCTTGACTTCCACCTGTTCGCATCCTTTCTTCCCATCCAGAGAGGTAAGGTATTATGCAGAACAGATTTGATCAGGAACTCGAAGACCGGTTGGTGCGTTACGCGGCCATTGACAGTCAGAGTGACGAGACGTCCCCCACAACACCCAGCACCAAAATTCAATTCGACATGCTGAACCTGCTCAAGCAGGAGCTGACCCAAATCGGAGCGCAGGATGTTTCGGTCACAGGCGACAGTGTTGTCGTTGCGACCATCCCAGGAACCGCTCCGGGACCGACGGTGGGCTTTCTGGCGCATGTGGACACGGCGCCCCAGTTCAATGCCACGGGCGTCAAGCCGCGCGTGATCAAGGGATATAACGGTGGCGATATCTCATTCCCGGACGATCCGGAACTGGTTCTGTCGCCGGAAGAGAACCCCTATCTGGCTGAAAAGATCGGTCATGATCTGGTGACGGCCTCGGGCACTACGCTGCTGGGGGCGGATGACAAGGCGGGTGTGTCGATACTGATGACCATGGCGCGGCACCTGATCGAAAATCCTGACCTTCCACACGGGCCGATCCGCATCGCCTTTACACCGGATGAAGAGATCGGGCGCGGTGTAACCGAACAATTGCCCAAGGATCTGGGTGCGGATTTCGCCTATACGCTGGATGGTCAGGAAGTGGGCGAGATCGAATATGAAAGCTTTTCGGCCGATCGTGCGGTGATCCGGATCGAGGGCGTTTCGATCCATCCTGGATTGGCGAAGGGCAAGATGGTGAACGCCGCGCATCTGGCGGCGAAGATCGTGCAGACGCTGCCGCAGGCCACGATGACGCCCGAAACCACCGATGGGCGCGACGGCTTTATCCATGTCACCGACATGAATGGCGGCTCGTCCGAGATGGAGATCAAGCTGATCCTGCGCGATTTCGAACTGGACGCGCTGGAGGCGCAGCGCAATATCGTGCGTCAGGTCTGCGCCGCCGTGCAGGCCACCGAACCGCGCGCGACCATCACCTGTGACATCAGCCATCAGTATCGCAACATGCGCTATTGGCTGGAAAATGACATGACACCGGTCGATCTGGCCCGCGATGCCTGCCGCGAGTTGGGGATCGAGCCTTTGTCCGTTCCGATCCGCGGCGGCACCGACGGGTCGCGCCTGACCGAGTTTGGCACCCCCTGCCCCAACATCTTCACCGGGATGCAGTGCATTCACGGACCGATGGAGTGGATTTCGGTGCAAGACATGGCGCTGGCCACCGAGCTGTGCCTGTCGGTTGTGACCAAGGCGGCACAGGCGGACGGCAATCACCAGGGCTAAAATCCGCCGGTCGGGCAACGGCTCTTTCACACGGGGATCAACGTGTTAAGTTGGCGCGAACAGGTGTTTAGGAACAGTTGATGCAGCGCTACGAATACAAGGTGATCCCCGCCCCGCAAAAAGGTGTCAAAGCCAAGGGCGTGAAAACGGCCGAGGGCCGCTTTGCAGTTTCGGTCGAGCAGGTTCTGAACCAGATGGGTCAGGACGGCTGGGAATACCAGCGTGCCGAGTTGCTGCCCAGCGAGGAACGTTCGGGCCTGACCGGATCGACCACGAACTGGCGCAACGTGTTGGTGTTCCGCCGCGTCGTGGCCGAGGAAGTGGATGCCTCGGAGATCGGCGCGGCGCCTGAGGTGGAGGACACACCGCTGGCCCAACCGATTCCGGGGCCCGATGCGGTGCGAGCGCCGAAACCGATTGCGGCAGAGGCGGACGAGCCGCCTTTGTCGTTGAAACGGTCTGATGAGATACCCGAGGCCAGCGACACGTCAAAAAGCTAGATCCGGTCGCGGGGTCGGGACCTGCGCCAATTACACTTAAGCTTTGATCATTTTAGAAAAATTGAAAGATCGTAATTTCTTACCCGCGTGTTTCGTGACGTCCGTTCTGGCAGCGACCGGTGCCTTGGCTGGCCCGGTAGCAGAACTGCAGTGCCTGGAAGCCCAGTGGCAAAGAAACGACGCGGAACTGCGAGAAAACCGTGCGATGGTTTGGCAGTGGATGCATGATCTGATGCAAACCGCGAAACAAACGTCCTGCAGCAATGCAGCTTTTATTGCAGAAACGCCCACCTGGCACGAAGAGCCGTATTTTTCGTGGACCTGTCGGAACCGCGCGTCCAGTTTTGACACAAGGCTAAGCTTTCAAGTGCCCGACGAGGCGCATCGTGAAAAGATGCAGAGTGGTATGTTGCTTTTGAACCTTACCTATAGCCTCACAGATCCTGCCCTGATCCAAAGGCTGGACGAGGGTATGGAAGAAGTCGCTGAGATCATTCTCGATACAGTCGAAGTGCTCGAAGATGCAGGTGTCGAGATTGAATTTGAGTCGCCGGACACAGAAGTACCCGACATCGCTCCACCTCAAAAAGTGGTCGTGTCCTCACAAGAACATTTTGAAACGGTTCTGCCCTTGCAAAACACTTGGGGATTGACCGCCGATCTGACGTGGGCACCGGATTTGTTCGAAACGCCAGCCGATGACGGGCATGTGGAGGATGTTCGCGATACTGAGGAGCTTCGGACTCGGATTGCAAATATCCAGGCCATCCACAGTATTTTGAGCGATCTGGGCAAAACCCGGAAACCTGTTGGAATTGCGATACAAAAATCTTCGACCGCGGTTGTGAAGACCGTGGAACTGGTAACTGCGCAGGCGAAAATCTGGGAACGCGAACATATCGACATCGCGGTCCGCAAGTTCCGGCCATTCGGAGAAGATGTGTTGCCAAGTCAACGTGGTGCGGACAGCATTTCTGTTTTCGATTTGAAATCCTGGTCAAAGACCGCTGGCACCGATTGGAATGGCCCGTCGGGCAGCATGATGATGGAAGGCGTGACCGAGCTGGTCTTCCACTTCAACGCCCAACGAGAGTTCTTTGACAGCCGGTCGGGTGATCAGGATTGTAAAAAGGCCAAAGTTTTTCCATGCCTGCAACTGCAAGGTGCCAAGTCGGTACGAGTCCAATCCAAGAAACGTTTCGATGCAACATGCGGACGCGCAGAGGGGTGTGACCTGACGCAGCGCCGTTGGGTGAACCCTCATGTGGAAGTTGTCACGCATTTGAAGGCACGCGACGCAAGCCCAGAGCAACTGGCGCGGTTTTTGCAAAAGCTGGAAACACCGCGGACCAAAACTTTGCTCACCGCACTTGACCCTGACCCGGCTTTTGATGCCGCACATTCTTGTCGTGAGTGATCAGCACAGGCATCCGCGGCGCATATCACTGTCCGATCTACGAGGCCTTGCGACAGCTTGAAAAGGAAAAAGGGGTATTGCCCCGAGAAATCTGTATCATGTTAACCGAACAAACGGGAGGGACATCGAAATGGCTATTCGGCAGACACAAGGGCGGACGCGCCTGTATGACAGTATCCTCGACACAGTCGGTGACACGCCCTGTATCCGGGTCAATCGAATCGCGCCGGATCATGTGACCGTTTACGTAAAGTTCGAAGCGTTCAACCCGGCAGGTTCGGTCAAGGACAGGCTGGCGCTGAATATCATCGAGGCGGCGGAACGGGATGGGCGGTTGAAACCGGGTCAAACCGTTGTCGAGGCGACATCCGGCAATACCGGCATCGGTCTTGCCATGGTCTGTGCGGCAAAGGGCTATCCGCTGGTTGTGACGATGGCCGAAAGCTTTTCGGTCGAGCGGCGCAAGCTGATGCGCTTTCTGGGGGCCAAGGTGGTGCTGACTCCGAAAGAGCAGAAGGGGTTTGGCATGTACACCAAAGCCAAGGAATTGGCCGAGGAAAACGGGTGGTTCCTTGCCAGCCAATTCGAGACCGCTGCCAATGCCGATATTCACGAGACCACGACGGCGCAGGAAATCCTAGCCGATTTCGAAGGGCAGCAGCTGGATTACTGGGTGACGGGTTACGGGACCGGCGGCACTGTTTCGGGTGTATCCCGTGTGTTGCGCAAAGAGCGGCCTGATACCAAGATCATCCTGACCGAACCGGCCAACGCCGCCATCGTGTCATCGGGGTATGTGAACACCCGCAACGGGGATCATCAGCCTACCGAGAGCCACCCGAATTTCCAACCGCATCCGATTCAGGGATGGACGCCGGATTTCATTCCATGGGTCCTGCAGGAAGCTATCGACAATTCCTATTACGATCAGTTGATCCCGGTGCCCGGACCTGAAGGGATCGAATGGTCGCGTCGGCTGGCCGCGGAGGAAGGGGTGTTCACCGGGGTTTCGGGCGGGTCGACCTTTGCGGTGGCGATGAAGGTGGCGGAAACCGCGCCGGAGGGGTCCGTATTGCTGGTCATGCTGCCGGACACCGGCGAGCGCTATCTGTCGACCCCGTTGTTCGAGGGAATCGAAGAGGGCATGACGGAAGAGGAATACGCTATCTCGGCCTCAACGCCGTCCGCACAAATGAGCGCGGGCTGACGTCAGACGGTTTCAGGTTCCGATATCCAGGGCCAGCGCATGGATGCGGGGCACGATGTCGCCCAGTGCCTTGTGCACTGCGCGGTGGCGGGCGACGCGGGATTGGCCTTGGAACGCGGCGGCGCGGATGCGGACGTTGAAGTGGCTTTCACCGCCGTCCTGATAGCCCGCGTGGCCGCGATGGCTTTCGCTGTCGTCGATCACCTCAAGCTCTCGCGGGTCAAAGGCGGCTTGCAGGCAGGTTCGGATCTCGTCGGTCACGCTCATTTTTTCGCTCAGCGGCAAAAATTTTACCGCTCCCCCTCTTCTACTTTCGGCTGCTTAGACTAAACTGCTGCCTCCGAGTCGAAAAGATGCGTTCGTAAGGATTGAGAGTATGGCGAAGTCAGACCCCTTCGGATTTGATATGTCCGTTTCCAACGCTAAGAAAAAGAACCCGCGCGGGCGTCGGGGGATGTCGGGCGCGTCCGAAACCTCGGTGCGAATCTGCGACCACGAGGGTTGTGAAGAGCCGGGCAAGTTCCGCGCACCGAAAGCGCCGGATGTGCTGGACGACTTCTATTGGTTCTGCCAGCAGCATGTGCGCGAATATAACCAGAAATGGAATTTCTTCGACGGCACCACCGAGGCCGAGCTGAACGCACAGCGATCCAAGGACAAGGTATGGGAGCGTGAGACCAAGCCGATGGGTGACCCCGAGGCGCGCGCCTGGGCCCGTCTGGGGATCGAGGACCCGCATCAGGTGCTGGGTGCCAACAGCACGCAGAACAAAGGCCGCACCTCGGGCGGTGGTGGCCGTCGCCTGCCCCCCACCGAGCGCCGTGCAATCGAGATTCTGGAAGCCAATGACAGCTGGACCAAGGCCGAGGTGCGCAAGGCGTACAAGAAGCTGATCAAGGTTCTGCACCCGGACATGAATGGCGGCGACCGGTCTCAGGAAGAGCAGTTGCAAGAGGTCGTCTGGGCCTGGGACCAGATCAAGGACAGCCGGAATTTCAAATAGGCCTCGCGCGCCCGAGACCTGTGGCCGGGAGAGAACACAGTCTGACGTGATTGTGTACAAGCTTACTGGAAACCCGTTTCAATTCCCGCGATAGTGGCAGGGTTTGAAACGGTGATTTCCACGGAGAAGCCGCAGTGCGCATGCCCGTTCTCTTGTTCCTTGTCTCGCTGGGCGGGGTCTTTGCGGCTCCGTTTCTGCCTGCCGAATATGATGGCGTGCGGGTGTTGAGCCTGCTGTGTATGGTCGTCAGCCTGATCTGGGGTCTGCGCGCCTGGCGCAGGTGGCGCATCGCCGACACATGGATCATCGTGGACGGGTCGAACGTGATCCACTGGCAAGAAGGTGAGCCGGATCTGGGTACATTACGGCTTGTCCTTGCGGCCCTGAAACGGGCCGGGTTCAGACCGGGCGTCATCTTTGACGCTAATGTCGGTTATAAAGTCGAGGGTCAGTATATGAACGACCGGGCGCTGAGCCGCGTTTTGGGCCTGCGGAAAAAGCAGGTCATGGTCGCCCCCAAGGGCACGCCAGCGGACCCGTTGATTCTGCAGGCGTCACGCGACAGCAAGGCGCGCATTATCACGAATGACCGGTTTCGGGATTGGGCGGACGAGTTTCCGGATGTCCTGAACACGGATCGCATCGTGAAAGGTGGCTTTCAAAAGGGCGAGCTCTGGTTCTCACTCTGAGGCAGGATCGGTCTGCCCGTTTGACGAACATTGTTTGATACGCCTGTCCGGTGTGTCGATAGGGCCAGTTTGAAAGAAAAACCTGCTCACCTTTTGGCGCACACTGCTTTCCCTTGCCCTTGCCCGCAATATGTTGCACCACACACGGGTTCATACCCGGGGAACGGGCCTAAGGATAAGGACAAGGCGAATGGCTGACGGATCGATTGACGTAAACGCAAAACCAACCGAAGACATCTCGGTCCGCGACGTATTCGGCATTGACAGTGACATGGCGGTCAAGGGCTTTGCCGAAGCGACAGACCGTGTGCCTGCCATTGACCCGACCTACAAGTTCGACCCGGAAACCACGCTGGCGATTCTGGCGGGCTTTTCCCATAACCGCCGTGTGATGATCCAGGGCTATCACGGCACCGGCAAATCGACCCATATCGAACAGGTCGCCGCCCGTTTGAACTGGCCCGCCGTGCGTGTGAACCTGGACAGCCACATCAGCCGGATCGACCTGATCGGTAAGGACGCCATCAAGCTGCGCGACGGCAAGCAGGTCACCGAGTTCCACGAAGGCATCCTGCCCTGGGCGTTGCGCAACCCCGTGGCCATCGTGTTCGACGAATATGATGCGGGCCGAGCGGACGTAATGTTCGTGATCCAGCGTGTGTTGGAGCATGACGGCAAACTGACCCTGCTGGACCAGAACGAGATCATTACGCCGAACCCGAATTTCCGTCTGTTCGCCACTGCAAACACCGTCGGCTTGGGCGACACCACTGGCCTTTATCACGGCACGCAGCAGATCAACCAGGCGCAGATGGACCGCTGGTCGTTGGTCTCGACCCTGAACTACCTGAGCCACGATGCCGAAACGATGATCGTGCTGTCCAAGGCGCCGCATTACAACACTGCCGAGGGTCGCAAAACCGTCAGCCAGATGGTCACTGTGGCGGACCTGACCCGGACCGCCTTCATGAACGGCGATCTGTCCACCGTCATGAGCCCGCGGACCGTGATCAACTGGGCGCAAAACGCCGAGATTTTCCGCAACGTGGGCTATGCCTTCCGCCTGTCGTTCCTGAACAAATGCGACGAGCTGGAGCGTCAGACCGTGGCCGAATTCTATCAGCGCTGCTTCGACGAGGAATTGCCGGAAAGCGCTGCGAGTGCGACCCTGGGATAAGCACCCGAATTGCGCCCGTTCCGGGCGCAATGCCTCCGGCGGGGATATTTTTGGCCAGATGAAGTCGGATCCGTTACAGTTTTCCGCGCCGGGCAGGTCATTTTGATGAGGGCTTAAGGACATGGCACAGAAGAACGACAACCCCGCCGATCCGTTCAAAAAGGCCTTGGCTGAGGCCACAAAGGTTATGGCCGATGACCCTGAGTTGTCGGTAACCTACACGGTCGACCCTTCTGGCATGTCCGGCGAGTCGATGCGGTTGCCGCAGGTTTCACGCCGGATGACGCGAGAGGAAGTGTTGTTGGCGCGGGGTACTGCAGATGCTTTGGCGTTGCAGCGCAAATATCATGACGATGCAACCCATGCGCGTTATGCGCCGCCTGGGGATATGGCGCGCGATCTCTATGAAGCGATGGAAACCGCGCGGTGCGAGGCGATGGGCGCACGTGATATGCCTGGCACCGCGTCCAATATCGACGTCAAGATCGGGCACGAAGCGATCCGGCGCGGCTATGACCAGTGCAAGCAGCCTGCCGATGCACCTTTGTCGGTGGCGGCGGGGTATCTTATCCGACATCTGGCCACCGGGCGCGATCTGCCCCCTGCCGCTGAGAACATCATGAACCTATGGCGCGGGTTCATCGAAGAGCAGGCTGGCGGGACACTGGAGAATCTGGACGAGATCCTCTCGGATCAGGCTGAATTCGCCAAATTCGCACGGCAGGTGATCAAGGATCTGGGCTATGGCGATCAGTTGGGGGATGACCCCGATGAGCTGGACGACGAGCAGGAAGATCAGGCCGAGGACGACGCAGAGGAACAGCCCGATCCCGACAGCACCGGTCAGGATGATCAGGACGAGCAGGACGCGGATGCGACCCCTGAGCAAACTCAGGAAGAGCAGCAGGATCAATCTCAGGCGCAGGTCTCGATGGATGAGATGGCCGAGGATGAGTTGGGCGATGAGGCGGAGATGCCCGAGGGCGAGGCGCCGCTGGAGCCGCCTGCCCCGCCGCCTGCATCCGAGGCCGATCCGGATTACAAGGTCTATCTGGACACGCATGACGAAGAGATCGCCGCCGAGGATTTGGCGGAACCGGCCGAGCTGGAACGGCTGCGGGCCTATCTGGATCAGCAGTTGGAGCCTTTGAAAGGGGCTGTTTCCCGGTTGGCGAACAAGCTGCAGCGCCGGTTGCAGGCTCAGCAGAACCGATCCTGGGAGTTCGACCGCGAAGAAGGGATTCTGGACGCAGGACGACTGGCCAGAGTTGTGGCGAATCCGACCACGCCGCTCAGCTTCAAGGTCGAGAAAGACACCGAGTTCCGCGATACCGTTGTGACGCTGCTGCTGGACAACTCGGGATCGATGCGCGGGCGTCCCATCTCCATCGCCGCCATCTGTGCGGATGTTCTGGCGCGCACGTTGGAACGCTGCAATGTGAAGGTCGAGATTCTGGGCTTTACCACGCGGGCGTGGAAAGGCGGTCAGGCGCGCGAGGCGTGGCTGAACGATGGTCGTCCGCAGCAGCCCGGGCGTCTGAACGATCTGCGCCACATCATTTACAAAGGGGCCGATGCGCCGTGGCGTCGCGCCCGGCCCAATCTGGGCCTGATGATGAAAGAGGGTCTGCTGAAGGAAAACATCGACGGTGAGGCGCTGGAATGGGCCCATCGCCGGATGCTGGCGCGGCGCGAGCAACGCAAGATCCTGATGGTGATTTCGGATGGCGCTCCGGTCGATGATTCCACGCTGAGTGTGAACCCGGCCAATTATCTGGAAAAGCACTTGCGCGACGTGATCGCCATGGTCGAGAAGCGCAAGATGGTCGAGCTGTTGGCCATCGGGATTGGTCATGACGTGACCCGGTACTATGACCGCGCTGTGACCATCACCGATGTAGAACAGTTGGCGGGCGCGATGACCGAGCAACTGGCGGCTCTGTTCGACAGTGATCCGCGCGCGCGGGCGCGTGTGATGGGGATGAGAAAGGCCAGCTGAGGCTGGCCTTGCCTCCGGCGGGAGTATTTTGGAAAAGATGAAGCGCATTTGGTGTGGACAGATCGGGGTAGCCTGATCTGGACATTTGTTCAATTGCGCCTCAGGGTCTGCTGGAAATGCAGAGAATGAGGCCCTTCATGTTCCAATCCTTCGAAGTCACTGCTCGCCCGGAACAGGGGCCACCGCGATTGGCCGCATTGCGGGAGGAGTTGGCGCAGGAGGGGTTGGACGGGTTTCTGATCCCGCGCGCAGACGCGCATCAGGGGGAATACGTCGCGCCGCGTGATGAGCGGTTGGCCTGGTTGACGGGCTTTACCGGTTCGGCCGGGTTTTGCGTCGCATTGCGCGATCTGGCCGGTGTGTTCATTGACGGACGGTATCGCACGCAAGTCAAGGCACAGGTTGCAGAGGAGTTTACGCCGGTGCCCTGGCCCGAAGTCAGCCTGAGCGCCTGGTTAAAAGAGCAACTGCCGGGTGGCGGTAATGTCGGGTTTGATCCCTGGCTGCACGCGGCAGGACAGATTTCCAGCGCGGCTGAGGATCTGGAAGGCACCGGCATCGAATTGGTACGGTGTGACAATCTTGTGGACCGGATCTGGGCGGATCAGCCAGCCCCGCCGATGAATCCGGTCAAGGCACATCCGATTGAATTTGCGGGCGAGTCGTCAGACAGCAAGATCGCTCGTCTGGCCGAGGATTTGCGGCGGGATGGGTGCCAGGCGGCGGTGATCACCCTGCCGGATTCGATCATGTGGCTGTTGAATCTTCGCGGATCGGACATTGCCTATAATCCCGTTGCCCATGGTTTTGCGGTGTTGCACGCAGATGGCCGGGTCGATCTGTTCATGGCCGATGAAAAACTGGCAGAGATCCGGGATCATTTGGGGCCGAATGTGACGGTGCGTGAGCCGCGCGCCTTTCTGGACGCGGTTGCGGCACTGGAAGGTCCGGTGCAGACGGACTCGGGTACGGTGCCGCAGATCGTGGCGGATGCGTTGGGCGATGCCATGACCGAAGGCGGCGATCCATGCGCCCTGCCCAAAGCGTGCAAGAACCCGGCCGAGATTGCAGGCAGTGCCGCAGCGCATTTGCGTGACGCGGTGGCGGTGATAGAAACACTGTGCTGGCTGGATGCGCAGCCGCTCGGCGCTGTGAGCGAGACGCAAGTGGTCGGCCGGCTGGAAGACAACCGGCGAAAGGACAATGCGCTTCAGGATATCTCGTTCGACACCATCGCCGGGACCGGCCCGAACGGCGCAATCATGCATTACCGCGTGACCGAAGAGACTGACAGCCGGTTGGAAGGTGGTCATATTTTGGTGCTGGACAGTGGCGGGCAATATCTGGACGGCACCACCGACATCACCCGGACTGTCGCCATCGGCGATGTCGGTGATGAAGAAAAAATCTGTTTCACCCGTGTGTTAAAAGGCATGATTGCCATGTCGATGCTGCGCTGGCCCGCCGGGCTTGCCGGGCGCGATATCGAATGCGTGGCACGCGTGCCGCTGTGGTCAGCCGGACAGGACTTCAACCATGGTGTCGGCCACGGGGTCGGAGCCTATCTGAGTGTGCATGAGGGGCCGCAGCGCCTGTCCAAGGTCAGCCATGTCCCCCTGAAGCCGGGGATGATCCTGTCGAACGAGCCGGGATATTACCGCGAGGGGGCCTTTGGCATTCGTATCGAAAACCTTGTGGTGGTCGAAGAAGCCCCTGCCCTGCCCGGCGGAGATGCCGAGCGTGCGATGCTGCACTGGCGCACTCTGACATTTGTGCCGATTGACCGCAGGCTGATCATGGTCGATATGTTGACGCCTGACGAACGCGGCTGGCTGAACGCCTACCATCGCGACGTTGCGGAAAAAATCCGCCCAAGGCTGGGACATGACGCGCAACTGTGGTTGGATGCCGCAACTGCGCCAATCTGACATCGGCCTGTTACATAGAACGGGCAGAGGAGTGGCCCAAATACGACGACGGAAGGAAAAGGAATGACTGAGATCACGATCCAAAAAGCGCCGGGCAAATGGAGTGTCCGCTCGGGCGGTGCGATTCTGGGCGAAACAAGCAACGCGTTGGAACTGCATGAAGGCGACAAGGATCCGGTGATCTATTTCCCGCGCGGCGATATTGCGATGGCGTTTCTGGACCAGACCGACAAGGTGACCCACTGCCCCGGCAAAGGCGACGCGACCCATTTTTCCATCGTCAACAGGTCATCCGTGACCGAAAATGCGGTCTGGAGCTATGAGGACCCGATCGCGGCTGTGGCCGAAATCAAGGGTCATCTGGCGTTTTATCCGGTGGAGTCGGTGAAAGTCGAACAGATCTAAGGTCTTCCTGACAGTCACGCGAATGATCTGGCGGGCCATTTGGCCCGTTTTGCATTTTTAGCCATCGAAAATGAACACCTTTGCGAACAAACGAAGACTGGCTTTGACGCGCTGGTCTGAACCAGTTCACGCAGCTGTGGCATGCAAGTGAGCGGCAGTTGAGGCACACTTGCACCCGGGTAACACCGGAGGCTTCCATGTCGATTTCACGTCGCGGTTTTGCAGGGATGATCGGGGCTGGTGCGCTTGCACCCGGTGCGCTTTGGGCGCAGCAGGATCCGGTTCTGGAGGCGTTGCGCAGCACGCTGAACGGGCGTCGGACCGCGTTTGAGGCGCAGATGGCTTACCTTAGGGATCGCGGCCAACCGGACGTTGTGGCCGGATTGCTGACCGCGATGCGCTATGCCGACCGGCGGCGGGATGAGATTGTCGAGGTGATGGAGGCCCTGACCGGGCAACGTCATGGCAATGACTGGTTCGAATGGATGCTGTGGCAGGAACGGAACCCGCAGATTGTCCCGCACCCCTCGCTGATCCCGTTCAAGCGCGAGGTTCTGCTGGGGATCGATCCGAATTTCGACCTGTTCCTGCGGCCCGAATACCTGCAACGCGACAGGATGAAGATTCGCCTGGAAGAGATCGCCTGGGGCGGCGTGCACAAGGATGGCATTCCGTCACTGGACAACCCGACCCTGATCGCGCCGTCCAGCGCCGGGTATCTGAAAGGCGACGATCTGGTGTTTGGCGTGGCCATCAATGGGGATGAGCGTGCTTACCCGTTGCGGATCATGGGGTGGCACGAGATGTTCAACGAGGTGATCGGCGGCGTGCCCGTGGCGCTGGCTTATTGCACGCTCTGCGGGTCGGGTATCCTGTTTGAAACGCAGGTGGCGGGACGCAGGAAACCGTTGGTCTTCGGCTCGTCCGGGTTCCTCTATCGGTCGAACAAACTGATGTTTGACCGCGAGACGCATTCGCTGTGGAACCAGTATACCGGAAAGCCCGTCGTGGGGCCTTTGGTGAACAGTGGGATCACGTTGAAACAGCGCCCGGTGGTGATCACGACATGGGACAGCTGGAAAACCTCGCATCCCAGGACCCGCGTTCTGTCGCTGAATACGGGTCATCGGCGGAATTACGGGTCGGGCGTTGTTTACCGGGATTACTTTGCCTCGAGCGAGTTGATGTTCCCGGCCGTGGTGGATCAGTCGAGGCATCGGCAGAAGGACTACATATTTGCCGTGCGCCAGTTCGGCGCTGCCCGCGCCTGGCCGTTGGATGCGTTCAAGGGCAAGCCGGTGATCAACGACGCGATTGGTCAGACGCCGCTGGTTCTGATCGGCGATCCCAAAGAACGCAGCGTGCGCGCTTATGAGCGCAACTCACATCAGTTCAAAGCGACCCAGAGCGGGTTACAGGATGGCGCAGGAAACAGCTGGACGGTCACCGAGGACGCGCTGATCGGGCCGGATGGCACGCGCCTGTCGCGGGTGGCCGGGCATATCTCGTACTGGTTTGCCTGGGACAATTATCTGGGTGATGCGGCCAGCGTGTATGGCGGGTGACGATCAGGAGTGTTCCTCGGCGGCTGTTGCCGCAAGTGCCCTGTTATACGCCTTGAGTGCATCCACGTGATAGAGCGCGCCAACCGGCATCTCGGACCCGTCTTCTTCCAGAATGACAACTGGAATGCAGGGGATGTCATCGCGATCGAAATAGGGCATTGCCGCTTCGAGCGTAGCGCTGGCCTGAATGCAAAGGCCTTGTTCGACCAGCCTCAGCGCCTCTTCCTTGGTGATTGAGCGGGGGTCGCCGATGGGGCGCATCACGGCCCCGGCGCGCAGCATGGCCAGCAGATAGGCCTGTGGCCCGGCGGCCAGATGAACATCCCGCCGCTCCAGCTGGGTCAGGAAGAAAGACCGGTCGACAAGGCGTGACGCCAGCGCTGTGGACATCGAAACGGTGACCATAACCGCAAGGCCGATCTGCCAGTCGCCGGTCAGCTCAAAGACAATCAGGGTGGTCGAGATGGGGGCTCCCAGTACCGCCGCAGCCACGGCACCCATTCCGGCAAAGGCATAGAGCGTATGGGTGCCCGACACGTCTGGCAACAGCCCGGTGGCGATCAGGCCAAAGGCCAGCCCTGTCAACGCGCCCACCATCAGCGACGGAGAGAAGACACCGCCGCCCATGCGCCCGCCCATGGTGATGGCGACGGCCACCGTTTTGGTTACCGCGAACAGGATCGCCGTGGTCAGCACCAGATCGCCGGTCAGAGCGCGGATCGTGGTCTCATACCCCACGCCGATGATGTGTGGGAACCAGATCGCCATCAGCCCCAGCATCGCGCCTGAGACCGCCGGGCGCAGCCAGCCCGGGATGGACAGGCGGTTCTGGATATGGCTGCCGATATCCTCGGCAAAGAAGATCGACCGCATCAGCAGCAGGGCGACAAAACCGCAGATCAGGCCGAGGATCAGAAAGGCCGGAAGTTCGACGTAGAATTGCAGCGAGCCCGGCGTTTCCAGAGTAAATTCGGTGACGTCGCCATATTCCAGCCGGTTGATCACCGTTCCGGCGACCGAGGCGATGACGATCGGGGCAAAGGCGTGCACGGCGAAATGGCGCAGCACGACCTCGAGCGCGAACAGGGCCCCGGCGATGGGGGCGTTGAAGCTGGCGGATACGGCGGCGGCAACCGCGCAGCCCAGCAGGTCGCGACCGGTGATCCCATCGGCGTGGATGCGATTGCTGACCCATGTGGAAATCACCCCGGCCATATGTACCACAGGCCCTTCGCGCCCCGTTGACCCGCCCGAACTGAGCGTGATCAGCGAGGCAAAAAATGAGGCGATGCCCGCTTTGACCTCGACCCGTCCATCGGTGACGGCAGAGCCTTCGATCACATCGGCCACCGACCTGACGCGTCCGTCATTGGTGAACCGGTTCAGGATCACGCCCACGATCAACCCGCCTATGATGGGGATGATCAGAACCATGAACCACGGCAGCTTCTCGGCATGGCTGTGCAACAGCAGGATGTCATCGGTGTCGTAGAGATAAGCTTGCAACGCCCGGATGGCCTTGCGGAAACCAAGCGCCATGAACCCCGCCGCGATACCGATGGCCAGGGCGATGAACCAGAACTGGATCTGGCTTGGCCCCCGGCGCAGCATCACCCGCCACGCATCCTTGATCGCGGCCAGAGCCTGATTGAACTGGTTGCGCAGAACGGTGCGGGTCGATTGGGTCATTGGCCCTCGGGGATCATCACTTAGCCCTTAGTAAGCCACGGAGCGCCCATATAAAAGTGAGATAGCGACAGTGTGAGGACCAATCGTGTCAGGCTTGCAGCAGGGCCCGGGCCGCAGCGCGGGCTTCGTCGGTGATGGTGTCGCCCGCCACCATGCGAGCGATCTCGTCCACCCGGTCCGGTTCGGCCAGAGGAATGACGGTGGACAGGGTTTGACCGTTCGAGACCTGTTTCTGCACCCGCCAGTGATGCGCTGCCCGCGCAGCGACTTGCGGAGAGTGGGTGACAACCAGCACCTGCCCGCCCTGCGCCAGCGACGCCAGCCTGCGCCCGACCGCATCGGCAGTGGCACCGCCGACGCCTCGGTCAATCTCATCAAAGATCATCGTACGGGCGCTGTCATCGCCCGACAGGCAGACCTTGAGGGCCAGCAGAAAACGGCTGAGCTCACCGCCCGAGGCAATCTTGTTCAGTGGCCCTGCCGGAGCACCGGGATTGGTGGCCACCGTGAAAGCCACTGCATCGGTTCCCTCGGGGCCAGCTTCAGCCGGGGTGATTTCGGTCTGAAACACAGCGCGTTCCATCTTGAGCGGGGCCAGTTCCGCCATGACGGCTGCATCAAGCTGCCCGGCGGCGGCCCTGCGCGCGGCGCTGAGGTCGGCGGCGGCGGCATCATAGGCTCGCTGTGCCGCGTCCACGGCTGCGCGTCTGTCCGCCAAATCGGCATCGCCTGCTTCCAGCTGGTTCAACCGGTCGCGCAATGTGTCGGCAAACGTGCCCAGATCATCCGGAGCCACGTCATGCTTGCGGGCTTGCGCGCGGATGGCAAACAGGCGTTCCTCGGCCTGTTCCAGTTCCGCCGGGTTGAAATCCAGCGCCTGAAGGCAGGCGTTGACGCCGTCCTGCGCCTCACCCAGTTCGATCATCGCACGTCCGAGCGCGGCAATCGGTTCTTCCAACTGGCCGCCCGCGTTGTCAGACACGCCTTCCAGCCAGCGGATGGCATCGGACATCGCCCCTTCAGCCCCGTCGCCGGACAGGAGGGCAAAGGCGCGGGCGACATCGTCGCGGATACGCTCGGCCCCTTGCATCATGCGGCGGCGGGCATCCAGTTCGGCGTCTTCGCCCGGCTGCGGATCAAGCTGATCCAGTTCGGCAACCGCATGGCGCAGAAACTCTTCCTCGCTGCGGACAGCGGCCAGTGCGGCCTCGGTCTCGGCCAGAGCCTTGCGGGTGCGGGACATGTCAGACCAGGCCGTGCGCACCTTGGCCAGGTGGTCCGAGACCCCGGCGAAGTCGTCCAGCATCGCCCGGTGACCGCGCGGGTTCAACAGCCCGCGATCATCATGCTGACCGTGCAATTCGATCAGGGTCTCGGACAGCGCCCGCAGCACCTCGCCCGAGCAACGGCGGTCGTTGACCCAGGCGGTCTTGCGCCCTTCGGCGGTGTTGACCCGGCGCAGGATCAGTTCCTCGCCCCCCGGCAGGCCAGCCTCGGCCAGAATCGCGTGTGCGGGGTGATCGGCAGAGAGTTCGAATTCGGCAACAACCTCGCCCTGTGCAGCCCCTTGCCGAACCAGTTCGGCCCGTCCGCGCCAGCCCAAAACGAAGCCCAGCGAATCCAGAAGGATCGATTTGCCCGCACCGGTTTCGCCGGTCAATGCGTTCAGGCCCGGCTGAAAGCTCAGTTCCAGCCGGTCAATGATCAGCATGTCGCGGATATCAAGGGCGCGCAGCATCAGGTCTTTAGCGTCCCGGACCAGAGGCCATGGCGATTACAACCATTCACCTTTGATGGTTTGACGATAGATCGTATTAAGCCAGTTGTTGCCACGGCCCTTGAGATCGAGACCGCGCGAGGTCAGCAGCTTGTAGGCATCGTCATACCATTCCGTGGATTGGTAGTTGTAGCCAAGGATGGCACCTGCGGATTGCGCTTCATCCAGCAAGCCGAGGGACAGGTAAGCCTCGACCAGACGGTAAAGCGCTTCGGCAGTGTGCGAGGTGGTCTGGAAATCCTCGACCACAACGCGGAAGCGGTTGATCGCCGCGACGTAGTGATCCTGACGCAGGTAAAAGCGCCCGATCTCCATTTCCTTGCCTGCCAGATGGTCGAAGGCCAGATCGAATTTCAAAACCGCCGAGGTGGCGTATTCGCTGTCAGGGTAAACCTCGATCACGGTGCGCAGCGATTGCAACGCCTGAAAGGTCAGGCCCTGATCGCGCCCAACCTCGTCGATCTGGTCATAATAGCTGAGCGCCAGCAGATACTGCGCATAGGCTGCGTCTTCATCCGTAGGGTAGAAGTCGATATAGCGCTGCGCGGCGGCACGGCTTTCTTCATAGTTCTTATCCGAATGGAAGGAAAACGCCTGCATGATCAGCGCGCGTTTGGCCCAGTCGGAATACGGATACAGGCGTTCGACTTCCGAGAAGTACCACGCCGCATCGTCCGAGCGATTCTGCGACAGCTCGTATTCACCACGCGTATAAATCTGCTCGGGCGTGAACCCTTCCAAATTCTGATCGCGGTCAGCGCCTTTGTTGCCACATGCTGTCAAAACTGCTGCCATAAGGATCGCACCTGCGAACCTGACTGCCGCTTTGCTGCCAACCATACCGCCCATCCTTGTCGTCTTGCTTAATGGGGTTCGCCCCGAATTGAGCCATGGTCTAGCACAGAAAATTCCGGGGCAAAACGCCTTATGCGACTTCTGTCGCAAATGTCGTCAGAGTTGATCGGGTCAGGCGACTTCGGGAATCTCGTTCACGACCAGCCCCTGCCCCGGCAGGCGCGCGGCCTGTTCCGGCGTGCACAGAACCGGACGCACCGCACCCGGCGTCTCGAACAGGTTGCGCAGCAACGTGTTGGTCAGAGAATGGCCCGACTTGTTGCCGGTGAAGTGGCCCAGAATCGGCCCGCCCGCCAGATAGAGATCACCCAGCGCGTCCAGCATCTTGTGGCGCACGGCCTCATCCACGCGGCGGAACCCGCCCGGTGTCAGAACCTCGCTGCCCTGAACGACCACGGCGTTTTCAAGCGTACCACCCAAAGCCAGCCCGTTCTCACGCATCGCTTCGACATCCATGCGACGGCAGAAGGTACGGCAATCGCTGAGTTCGCGCGCAAACGAGCCGTTGCGCATGTCCAGCGTTTTCGTCTGGCTGCCGATGGCGCTGTCTTCGAAATCGATATGGAAGTCGATGATCAGCCCGTCCGCAGGAGCAATGCTGGCGTCAGCGCCTTCGCGTGATGCAGTAACGGTTTTCAGGACCTCATAGGCCAGAACCGGGCTGGCCTGACGGCGCACGCCCTTGGCCATGATGCCGCGCACGAAATCAATCGATGACCCGTCCATGATCGGAACTTCGGGACCGTCGATTTCGATCAGCGCGTTATGCACGCCGCACCCGGCCAGAGCGGCCATGATATGTTCGATGGTGGAAACCGAGACTCCGGCGTCGTTTACCAGCCGGGTGCAGAGCGGTGTCCGCTCGACCACGTGATAGATCGCCGGGATCATCGCATCGCCCAGGTGAATATCCGTCCGCTTGAACCAGATTCCGTGGCCAGCTGCCGCCGGTTTCAGAATCATGGTCGCCGGCTTGCCGCTGTGCAGCCCGACGCCTGTAAACGTAACCGGAGATTTGAGCGTATGTTGCAAAATAGGCCTCGGTGAGCAGTGTCCAGCCTTCTCGGGCTGTGTTGGACACTCAGTTAAGGAAGCCTGCGTCAAGGCTCAACTCACTCTTTGTAACCGATTGAAACATGTATGTAACAGATCGGCAAATCCCTGCTTACCTACTTGTAAGCCACTGTTAAGAAACAATTAAGGGCCGCCAAATGGCAGCCCTTTAAGCGGATTTTGTTACCGCGATCAGTTGGCTTGGCGGCGCAGGAAGGCCGGGATTTCGATGCGATCCTGGTCCGGATCGGCCTCATCCTGAATCGGTGCCGTGGCCTCAGACTGGCGCAAAACGGGCTGCTGACGCGCCGGTTGTGCCGGTGTATCCGGGGCGTGACCGGTCATACGATCAATCAGGCGATTGAAGCCAAAACGCGAGCGTTCTTCCGGCTCGGGCTGCGAAACCGCCTCGGGCTGACGCGGTGCAGCATGGCGCTGCGGAGCCGATGGAACCTTCTGCACCGCCGCCTGCAAACGCTGGAGCGCCTCGGGCGACGGAGTGCCTGCGGCAGCGTGTCCGCGCGGCGCCACGAAGGCTTCCGGTGCAGGTTCAACATGCTCGGGCTGCGGTTCGAATTCAGCGACGCGCGGCTGGTAGGCTGGCGGCGGCAGGCCGTCCTCCTCACGCTCGTCACGCGGCTGGAACTGCGGTTGCGTGGGCTCAGCGGCTTCGAACAGCGATGGTTCGCGGTTTTCTTCCGGCTGCGGGGCAGGCTCTGCCATTTCGGCAGCGACCGGCGCTTCTTCCTGAACATGGTCTTCCGCCGAAACGGTGCGGGTCAGCGGTTCGGACATCGAGCGACGCGCGACCGGAACCTCGGTGGTTTTTTCTGTGGCGTCGATACCAGTTGCAACAACCGATACGCGCATGCCACCTTCCATGACCGTGTCCAGCGTCGAGCCGACGATGATGTTGGCCTCGGGGTCTACTTCCTCGCGGATGCGGTTGGCGGCTTCATCCAGTTCGAACAGGGTCAGGTCGTGCGAACCGGTGATGTTGATCAGAACGCCCTTGGCACCCTTGAGGCTGATTTCGTCCAGCAGCGGGTTGGCGATGGCTTTTTCCGCCGCCTGGATGGCGCGATCTTCGCCGGTTGCTTCGCCGGTGCCCATCATCGCCTTGCCCATCTCGTCCATTACGGCGCGAACGTCGGCGAAGTCGAGGTTGATCAGGCCCGGGCGCACCATCAGGTCGGTCACACCTTTGACGCCCTGATAGAGCACGTCATCGGCCATCGAGAACGCTTCGGTAAAGGTGGTCTTTTCGTTGGCCAGACGGAACAGGTTCTGGTTCGGGATGATGATCAGCGTGTCGACAACCTGTTGCAGCGCTTCGACGCCATCCTCGGCCTGACGCATCCGCTTGGCCCCTTCGAACTGGAAGGGCTTGGTGACAACGCCAACGGTCAGAACGCCCAGTTCACGAGCGGCCTGCGCGATGATCGGAGCAGCGCCGGTGCCTGTACCGCCGCCCATGCCGGCGGTGATGAAGCACATATGCGCGCCTGCCAGGTGATCGACGATCTGTTCAATGCTTTCTTCGGCGGCGGCTGCGCCTACAGTCGGGCGGGCCCCTGCCCCCAGACCTTCGGTAACCTTCACGCCCAGTTGCACGCGCGCCGAGGACTGGCTTTGTTGCAGCGCCTGCGCGTCGGTGTTGGCGACCACGAAATCAACGCCGTCCAGTTGTTTTTCAATCATGTTGTTGACAGCGTTTCCGCCTGCACCGCCAACGCCGAATACTGTAATCCGAGGCTTCAGTTCGTCTTGCCCGGGCATCGAAAGGTTCAATGTCATGCTCTGTCCGCCTGTATTTATGTTCCGCCAAAGCGGTGTTTTTCTTACCTATCCTTGTTCGATTCTAGCGGCCTGATGCGAAAAGGTCACGTCAAAAATCGCGATTCACCACAAAATATGGAGGAAATAAGGCATGAACCGGCGGCATTTCGCAGGCACTGCCAGATATAGCGGAAACATCGGCGACCATCACAAGACAACCGGCATGAGCGCGAAGACTCATCCGTTCATCACGCCTTGGCCATCCATCATTTACACTGCGGAAAACTGCTCAGGTCCTGCCGCGAGGCCTCTGCCGGGCCTTGTGGATATCTTTAGGGATAAATCGACGCGCTGCAACCGGTTTCTTTAGCTGAGCGGGGCACTTGGACAGTTCAGACTGCTTTCCGTGATACTGCGCACCTCTTGGATTTCCCCGTCGGCAAGCGAAGCCAGCCTCACCATCAGGCGGCCTTCGTGCAGGAAGGGCCACCAGCAGACGGGAATTCCATCCGGATCGTTATCATAGAGAAAGCAAATCTGACCATTGGGCGTGGTGATCTGCCCATAGACACAGCCCTGCCCTACTTCACGCCAGACCGAGACGCGGCGGTTCAGAAACTGCTCGGTCCCGACAAGATCGCCGCTGCGAATCTCGTAGAATGTGAGGGTTTTGCCAACGGCTGCATCCAGAAACGCCTCGGGCGTGATCATGGTTTGGGCGGATACCCAGCCGGGCAGCAGGGCCGCGCAGAGGGCGGCCCGGCACAGGGTTCTACCAATTGTCACGGAACCACCGGACGGCGCGTTTGAACGGGCGCGCGGCGTAGGTGTCGACCGGGATTTCGAAATCCCACCATTCGTCTTGCGGATGGGCTGCAAACAGGCTGAGCCCCACGGCGGATGAGAACCCCGGCCCGGTGGCCGATTGCGGCAGGCCATGCACGCGCAGCGGGCGGCCCAGGCGCACGCGCTGACCCAGAATACGGGTGGCGAGGCCATCCAGCCCCATGATCTGACTGCCACCGCCGGTCAGAACAATCTGCTGGCTTGGCATATGTTCAAACCCGGCGGCGTCCAGCCGCACGCGTACCTCTTCGAGGATCTCCTCGACGCGGGGGCGCATGATGCCGATCAGTTCGGCCCGGCTGACAGTGCGGCGGTCATGTTCCCAGTCGCCGGTGTCGCCGCCGATATCGATCATGTCACGGTCGTCGGCCCCGGTTGCGTGAACGCCGCCATTGAAGGTCTTGATCCGTTCAGCCACAGCCGCAGGCACGCCCAGACCCATCGAGATGTCAGCAGTCACATGATCCCCGCCCATGCGGACGCAATCGGCATAGATCATGTGTTTCTTCATGAAGATCGACACGCTGGTGGTGCCGCCGCCCATGTCGATACAGGCCGCGCCCAGCTCTTGTTCATCCTCGACCAAAGCCGAGATGCCCGAGACATAGGCCGAATTCGCAATCCCGGCGAGTTCCAGATCACAGCGTTTGATGCAGCGCACGATGTTCTGGATTGCCATGGCATCGACGGTCAGCATGTGCATGTCGACAGCCAGGCTTTGCCCCATTTGCCCACGCGGATCGATCAGGCCCGAGCGGTTGTCGAGCGCGAAATTCACCGGCTGCGCGTGCAGCACTTCGCGCCCGTCGCCATAGTCCGGCACGTCGCAGGCGTTCAGTACGCGGCCCACTTCGGCCTCGCTCACCAGTTGGCCGTCCAGATCCACTTGTGCGTCCAATCCGTAAGAGCGCGGGTTCGCACCCGAGAAACAGGCGATGACGTGATCGACGCGGATATCGGCCATCTTCTGTGCCGCTTGCAGCGCGGTTCGGATGGCGCGTTCGGTTTCCTGCATGGCGGTGACTTCGCCAAATTGGACGCCACGCGACCGGGTGGTGGCGGCACCGATGACGCGGAACCCCGTCTGCCCGGCCATCGAGCCGATGGTATTGTCTTCACTCAACCGACCGGTCCCGTCAAAGCGCAGGACAAGGCAGGCGATCTTGGAACTGCCGACATCCAGAATTGCGATCACACCGCGTTGCAATGCCTGCCGCCGCATCTGCCGCATGGCGCGTTGGGACTGATAAAGATCGGTCATCATGGTCGTTACTGCCCGTTACTCACTGTCACTTTTGTGTTCCACCAGTCTTCGCTGGCGGCTTTGGTCATTCGGATGGTTGGACGCTGCCCGAGGCGCATGTCGACCACGGCCACGTCGCGTTCCAGAAGGTCCTGCACCTCGTTCACCGCAAGCACGCGTTCCAGCGCGCGCACCGGGCGGTCGGTGGGCAGCATGATGCGCTGGCCACGGTCCAGAACCAGATCCCAGCGCCGTTCGCCCACGCGCACCAGCCCGCGCACGCGGTTGCCCAGGCTGCGTGAGGTTTGGAGGATTTCCAAGGCTTCGCCCACATGCGCATCCGCACCCGTGCCCGCGATCAGCGGCAGGTCGGCATGGTCCTTGCGAGAGGCGGTTTCCTTGACATGCGCGCCGGTCTCATCAAGCAGTTCGAGCCCATCATGCGTTCGCCAGACGATCACCGGCTGACGCTCGACCACATTTACCTGAAGAATGCCGCCCGGGCGGACGCGCACGGTCGCGGATTTCACCGGGTCCAGACCGGTGATCGTGTCGCGCATCTGCTCGACATCCAGATCCCAGGAACTGATCGGGAAATCCAGTGGGACAACTTCGCGTATATCTTCGGACAGGCTGGCGCCTGCCCCGTCGATGGCCATGAGGTTGACCATGAATTCGGGGCGCTCCTGAATCGAAGTGCGCACGTCGGCAATGTATGCTTCGAGCGCGTCGCGACGGTCCTGCGAGGCGAAGAAAATGCCAACCGCCGCAGCGATGGCGCAGATCGGCAGGCCGACTTTGACGCCAAGGCGAATGCCCGGCGTCAGCATCCAGCGTTGCAGCCGATAGCTGAGACGAGACGGCGCAGGGTCACTGCGTCTTGCGGTGCGGGAAAACACCCGCGCGCCGCGCAAGCGCAAAAGCGGTTCGACCTCGTGCGAGTCCGTGTCGGCCGAGGCGAAATCGGCATCCGGCCCCGCAAGAGGTTTGCTGCGGTGGATTTCCAGTGAACGGCTGGCGGTTAGCGGTCGCATGAAGCGTCCTCCACCATCCAGGCGCAGAGCTGGCCGAATGTCATACCCAGATGAGCGGCCTGTTCCGGGACCAGAGAGGTTGGCGTCATGCCGGGCTGAGTGTTGGTTTCCAGCAGGAACAACCCATCGGCACCCAAGCTGTCATCCCAGCGATAATCGGTGCGGGACACACCCTTGCACCCCAGCACGTTGTGCGCCCGCACGGCATAGTCCATGCAGCGGTCGAAGATATCCTGCGGGATATCGGCGGGCAGAACATGCCACGAGCCGCCGGGCTTGTACTTAGCGTCGTAATCGTACCAGCCGCCGTCGGTCATGATCTCGGTCACAGTCAGGGCGCGGTCGCCCATCACGGTCACGGTGAGCTCGCGGCCCGCCACGTATTTCTCGACCATCACCAGATCGGGCATCGCCTCGTCCAGCTGCGGCGGACCATTGGCGTTTTCATGCACAATATAAATACCGACGCTGGAGCCTTCGTTGTTGGGCTTGGCCACGTAGGGCGGCTCCATCACGTGAACTTCGACGACTTCGACCTTGGGGACGATGACGCTGGGAACCACGGGCAGCCCTTCGGCCTGATACACTTCCTTGCTGCGCTGTTTGTCCATCGCCAACGCCGAGGCCAGCACACCGGAATGGGTGTAAGGGATACGCATCCACTCCAGCAGGCCCTGAACACAGCCGTCTTCGCCCCAGCGGCCATGCAGGGCGTTGAAAACCACATCCGGCTTGATGTCCATAAGGCGTGCGTAGAGGTCGGGACCTGCGTCCAGTTCGACCACTTCAAAGCCTTCTCCCACAAGGGCGGCTGCGCATTCGCGCCCAGAGCTGAGAGACACCTCGCGTTCCGCCGAGGGTCCACCCATCAATACCGCCACTTTGGGGTTTGTCCTGCTCAACATTCCCAACGTGCGCCTCAATGTCCCCGGACCTTATGTAGTGGTCCGTACTGCGTTTATGCCTTTGATCCGTCGCCTGAATTTGCCTGTTATGGTCTGACGGTTGGGGCTTTATTCTGTCAGCGGATCGCCGACCCGCATGATTTCCCACTCTAGCGTGATGCCGCTTGTTTCGTAAACCTTTTTTCGCACCTCTTCGCCCAGACCTTCGAGGTCGGCGGCGGTGGCAGTGCCGGTATTGATCAGGAAATTCGAGTGCTTGGGGCTCATTTGCGCGCCGCCTTTGGTGGCGCCACGCATCCCGGCGTCGTCGATCACTTTCCACGCCTTGAGGTCATGCACGTCATCCGCTTGCCCGGTCGAGGAAAACCCCGCCGGGTTGCGAAATGTCGATCCGGCGCTGCGGTCTTTGGTCGGCTGGGTTTCGTCGCGCTTTTTCAATTGCGCCGCCATCCGGGCATGGAGGTCTTCTGGATTGCCCGAAGGGCCTTCGAACGTGGCCGACACCAGCACTGCGCCTTCGGGCAGGTCGGTCTGGCGATAGCGGAAGTTCAGATCTTCGGGCATCAGCTCCACAAGGTCCCCTTGCCGTGTGACGATGGTGGCCTTACGCAGAACGTCTGCCGTATAGCTGCCATAGCAGCCCGCATTCATCCGCACCGCCCCACCGATCGAGCCGGGAATAGTGCGCAGAAAGGTGAGGTCCACACCAGCATCCGCTGCCTTGCGCGCCACATGCGCATCCAGCGCAGCGGCTCCTGCGGTGACAGTGTTGCCCTCGACCGAGATGGTATTGAACCCGCGCCCCAGCCGGATCACCACCGCCCGCAGGCCGCCGTCGCGCACGATAAGGTTCGAACCGACGCCCATCGGAAAAACGGGTGCGTCGGCGGGCAATTGCCGCAGGAATGCTTGCAGGTCTTCAATATCGGCAGGTTGGAACAAGTAGTCCGCTGGGCCACCAACGCGGAGCCATGTGAGGTCGGAAAGGGCGCGCGCCTCGGACAGTCGGCCTCGGGGGGAGGGAAACGGCGTCATGCGGCCGCTCGCGCCGCCAGGCTGCGTCCGCCGACACCACCCATGATCGCCGCAAAGAGGAAGGGAAGAACTCCGGCCGTCAGCCAGACCAGCGGGCCGAACGCCTTTTCTTCGGCACCCGTTCCGACGCCGGCCAGTACAACAATCAGCGCCAGCCCAACGGCCGAGGCCAGCCCGATCAGCCATAACAGGCCGCGCAGACCCAGCCAGCGGCCTGCCGTGAAACCGGCGGCGGCACCGAGAAGGAAGGAAAGAACTGGCAGATAGGCAAATGTGGTGACCGACGCCATGGCGGACCTCCTGAACTTGGCCGGTTATTCGTCAGCCGCCTTCATGCCCTGCAATTTCATCTTTGTCCAACGGGTCAGATAAATTACAGGCCAGCGCAGCATGGACATGCCCATGGCCAGCACCAGCAAGCCGATCCACGGGCCGTTCTGGTAGGTAACGTATCCCAGAATCGGAATGCCCACTGCGATCAGGAAATAGGCGCGAGTCCAGTGGTTGTCTTTGCTTGGGATCATTGCCAGCAGATTCGCGGATACCCCCCAAAGACCGGCAAGAGCGATGGACCAGTTCATTCCATGACCTCCCGCCGCACCCATTTCCGCCAATAGTACCGAATGGGGTTGCGGAACATCGAGGCAAACCCGCCGAATGCAAGAACCGACCAGAACCAGCCATGGTCATAGCCCAGCCAGACGATCAGAACAGGCGCACAGATCAGCAGGGCGAAACCCGGCGGGAATTGCAGCCGCATCGGCAAGAACGCCACAATCGTGGCGCAAATTACCCAGAGGGCGGCAAGGATCATCGAATAGTCCATCTGTCCCCTCCGAGGACATGCGACAGGCGCGGGCAGGTTACCACACTTTCAGGTTGTGCACCAAACCGAAGGGAAGTCAAACAGCTTGTTTTCGTTGCAATCTCTCGGGCAGTCCATTGGCCCAGGCGCTGATCGTACCGGCGCCGAGGCAGACGACCATGTCGCCCGGGCGGGCCTGTTCCCGCACGAGGCGTTCCAGGTCTTCTTCGTTCAGGATCGCGCGGGCGTGGCGGTGGCCGTGACGGATCAGGCCCTGCACCAGATCGTCGCGCGATGCGCCTTCGATCGGGTCCTCTCCGGCGGCGAAGACCTCGGCGATGGCCACGACGTCGGCGTCATTGAAGCAGGTGCAGAAATCGTCAAACAGGTTGGACAGGCGGGAATAGCGGTGCGGCTGGTGGACGGCGATCACACGGCCTTCGGTCGCTTGGCGCGCGGCTTTTAGAACTGCCGCAATTTCAACCGGGTGGTGGCCATAGTCGTCGATGATGGTGACGCCGTCGACTTCTCCGACCTTCGTAAAGCGACGGTTCACACCGCCGAAATTGGCCAGTGCCTCGCGAATTTCCGAAGCCTTCATACCCAGATGGCGGGCAACAGCCACAGCGGACAATGCGTTCGAGACGTTGTGGTCGCCCGGCATCGGCAGGGTGCAACCTTCGATCACCTTGTCTTCGTATTGCAGGTGAATGTCGAAATGCGCGACGCCGCCTTTGTAGGTCAGGTTCTCGGCCCGCACATCGGCCTGCGCATTGAAGCCATAGGTGCGCACGCGGCGGTCGGTGATGCGCCCGACCAGCGCCTGTACCTCGGCATGATCGGTGCAGCAGACGGCCAGCCCGTAGAATGGCAGGTTCGAGACAAACTCGTAAAACCCGTCACGCAACTGGTCGAAATCGCCCCAATGCTCCATATGCTCGGGATCGATATTGGTGACGATGGCGATGGTTGCGGGCAGACGGTTGAACGAACCATCGCTCTCATCCGCCTCGACCACCATCCATTCGCCCTGCCCCATCCGTGCGTTCGAGCCATAGGCATGGATAATGCCGCCATTGATCACGGTCGGGTCGAAATCGCCTGCCACCATCAGCTCGGCCATCATGGTGGTGGTCGTGGTCTTGCCGTGGGTTCCAGCGATGGCGATGTTCGAGCGCAGGCGCATCAGCTCGGCCAGCATGTCAGCCCGGCGAACAACGGGCAGGCCCTGGGCGCGGGCCTCATCCAGTTCGGGGTTGCCCGGTTTGATAGCGGTCGAAACGACCACAACGGCTGCGTTTTCAAGGTTTTCAGCGCGCTGGCCGACGAAGATCTCGGCCCCCAGACTTGCCAGCCGGTCGGTGATCTTGGATGCCTTGAGGTCCGAGCCCTGCACCCGGTAACCCAGATTCAAAAGCACCTCGGCGATGCCTGACATCCCGATCCCGCCGATTCCAACGAAGTGAATCGGTCCTACGTCCTGCGGCAGTTTGGTTGCTGGATTCATGTGGTCTCCTTCTGCGCCAGTTGTTCGACAAGGGCTGTCAGACGCTCGGTGGCATCGGGCGCCCCAACCGACAAGGCGGCATGGGCCATTTTCTGTGCGGCTGCGGGGTTGGTGAGAACCGTGGTCATCTGCTCGGTCAGCGACGAAACGTCAAGGGCGTTTTCGGGGATCATGATCGCGCCGCCCGCCTGCACCAGCCCGCGCGCATTGGCCGTTTGGTGGTCACCTGCGGCGGCGGCGAAGGGGATCAGAACCGAAGGTCTTCCGATCACGGATATATCCGCGACCGAGGACGCGCCCGACCGCGATATGACCAGTTGCGCGTCGGACATGCGGCGGGGCACGTCGTCGAAAAAGGGCTGAACCTCGGCGCGGATGCCATGTTCGGCGTAAAAGGCGGTCACTCGTTCGCCATCTTCGTCGCGCGCCTGATGCGAGACGCGAATGAAACCGCGCAGATGTTCCGGCAGGGCCGCAATCGCGCCAGGCACAACATCACTGAGGATGCGCGCACCCTGACTCCCGCCCATCACCAGAACCGACATCGGGTAGTCGCCCGGCGGGATATAGGGGGCTGCTGCGCGCTCAAGAACAGCGGCCCGAACCGGGTTGCCGGTATGGATGCCATGCGCGCCCTCGGGCAGATCAGTGGGCCAGACACCGCAGGCCACCTGCGCAACGCGGGTGGCAAACAACTGGTTCACCCGACCCAGCACACCGTTCTGTTCGTGGATCATGCGCGGGATTTTCAGCATTGTCGCCGCGCCCAGCGCCGGGATTGAGGGATAGCCGCCGAAGCCCACGACAACATCGGGCTTATCCCGCATCATCTGGAAGGCCATGCTTGCAACGCCGCCCGCAATCTTGGGACCGACCAGCGCCTTGGCCGCCAGCCCGCCGCGCGCGAAGGTGGCCGAAGAGGCCTCGACAATCTCGGTCGAGTGCGGAAAGCCACCGGTATAGCGCGCACCGCGCGGATCGGTGGACAGACGCACGCGCCAGCCTTTGTGCAGCATCGCTTCGGCCAGCGCCTGAGCGGGGAACATGTGGCCCCCGGTACCGCCAGCCGCAATCAACAGGTAAGGGTTCCCCATTATCCTCTTCCGCGCAGAATATCACCAAGTTCGCCTTGTGGGCGGGTGCGGGTAAACGCCAAAAGCATGCCGACCGCAATGCCCCCCGCGATCAGCGAGGACCCACCATAGCTGACGAAGGGCAACGTCATGCCCTTGGCGGGTAACAGGCGGACGGCCACACCCATGTTGATCATGGCCTGAACACCGAACATGCAGGCCAGCCCGGTTCCGGCGAGACGGATGAACATGTCACGCTCGCGCATCAGGCGCAGCAGCGAGCGCACGACAATGATCGAATACAGCGCGATGATGATCAGCACCAGGATCAGGCCGTATTCCTCGGCAGCGACGGCAATGATGAAATCGGTATGCGCGTCAGGCAGCGACCATTTCACCTGCCCCTCGCCCACACCAACACCAAAGAGACCACCTTCACGGATGGCGTTGGTGGCATAGCCAAGCTGGGTGGTCGGATCGACCTCTTGATTCAGGAAGCCATCGATGCGGCGGGCGAAGTGTTCGGAATTTGAATAGGCGAACATGCCGCCCAGCACGACAGCGCCGGCCATGCCGACCAGCAGCAGCATCGGTGCCCCGGCGACGAAATACATTACGCCCCAGCCGAACAGGATCAGGCAGGCCTGACCGAAATCGGGCTGCATCACCAGCATCCCCACGATTGCTATGCACAGAGCAAAGGACCACAACCGCCCCGGCGGGCCGTTGATTTCCTGCGAGGCGGCCAAAAGCCAAGCGGCCACGACGATGAAGCCGGGTTTCAGAAACTCGGACGGTTGCAGCGAAGCAAAGCCCAGCGAGTACCAACGCACCGCCCCCTTGCCAAAATCGGTCCCGAAGACCGGCAGGAAGACCAGCGCCACAAAGGCCCCGAGAAAACCCAGCACCGCCAGACGCCGCACCAGGGTCGGAGACATCATCGAGGTGAGCAGCATCGCGATCAGCGCCAATCCGCCGAAGATGGCCTGACGTTCGACATAGTGGAAGGGATCGAACCCGTTTCGACCGGCCAGTGGCGGCGACGAGGCCAGCCCCAGTAACAACCCGATGGTAAAAAGGATCAGAACGCAGGACATGGTCCAGCGATCAATTGTACGCCACCATTTCGGTAGAATCGGTTCTCCGCGCTGGTCCTGGACCGCGCCATACACCATCTCAGTCATGAGATACCGCCACTCTCTGCCTCGTTAACGTCCCGTTTTCGGGATCTGTTTGAGAGTCTACAGGGATTTTTGTGTTTGGGCTAGCGGAATGAAGGGAATACGCAGAAATCAACCTGCGATGTGCGCGCGCATCCTCATTCGCCTCTGGCTGACATCAGAGTTTGTGATCTTGGCCGCGTCAGTTATTGGATCGGCATGCGATCAGATCCGCAAGATAAGCTGCCTTACGCTAGTCTTTGATCGGATAGCGGTCGGGCTCTTCAAACACGTCGATGACACGTGACCCCGCCGTGATAACGCCTCCGTGCTCCACTCCGGCCGGGATCGAATAGCTGTCGCCGGGGAGGTAAATGTTGGTTTGATCCCCTATTGTGAGTTCAATTTTCCCCTCAATCACCGTCCCCCATTGGGCTCCATGTGAATGCAAAGGAAGCTCCATATCCTTCAGAAAAGTAAAAAACGCGACCAAACCGGCGTCGGATCGAATGACAGCCGTCTGCACCACGTCCTCAGGAAACGGCACGTCCAGCTTTGGAAAAGACGTTATAAACTCAGGAAATTGCATCTGAAATTCCTTTTCTAAGTGGCTTTGTCCATAATCCTGTCATAATGACGGAAGCATGACAGTGCCCTGAACATCTGACAATCTGCATTCAAGTTGACGTTAAGTTAATGGGTACACAGTTGATGCGTCTCGTGCCTTGCGTCGGCAAGAGCACTTGCCATCCCCCTTAATCCACGCCATGCGCAGCCTATGAAGTTCGACACGATCATCCTTGGTGCCGGTGCTGCCGGCATGATGTGCGCGGCCCATTGCGGCGGGCGCGTGCTGGTGATCGACCATGCCAAGGCACCGGGCGAGAAAATCCGCATCTCGGGCGGTGGGCGCTGCAACTTTACCAACATGTATGCGGGGCCGGGCAACTTCCTGTCGCAGAACCCACATTTCTGCAAATCAGCGCTGGCACGTTATACACAGTGGGATTTTATTGATCTGGTTGGGCGCTATGGCATTGCCTGGCATGAGAAAACGCTGGGGCAATTGTTCTGCGACGGGTCGTCGAAACAGATCATCCAGATGTTGTTGGACGAGATGAGCAAGGCAGGTGCCGAGCTGTGGGTGCAAACCTCGCTGCGTGATCTGCGCAAGGCTGACAGCGGGTTTGTGCTGGAGGTCGAACGCGACGGGCAGCGCCTGCCCCTGACCTGCGCCAATCTGGTGCTGGCCACGGGTGGCAAGTCGATCCCCAAGATGGGCGCGACCGGGTTGGCCTATGACATTGCCGGGCAATTCGGCCTGCGCGTAACCGACACGCGCGCCGCGTTGGTGCCGTTCACCTTTTCTGATGGGCGCTTCAAGGATCTGTCCGGTGTGTCCCTGCCTGCTCGGCTGTCAAACGACCGCACCGGCTTTGATGAGGCGCTGCTGTTCACTCATCGCGGCCTCAGCGGGCCGTCGGTGTTGCAACTGTCATCCTATTGGCACGAGGGTGAGTCGATCCGGGTCAATCTGATCCCCGATCTGCCACTGTTCGACCTGTTGCGCACGCAGCGGCAGAGCGCAGGCCGCAAGGCTTTGACAACCGAACTGGCCCGCCATCTGCCTGCCCGGCTGGTGGAGCATCTGAGCAAGATCATCCCGATGTCCGGAAATCTGGCGGATCAGTCGGATGCGAAGCTGACAGACCTGATCGCAGCCCTGTCCGAGTGGCAATTGGTGCCATCAGGCACCGAGGGGTATCGCACGGCTGAGGTCACGCTGGGCGGGATCGACACTGACGATCTGTCCTCGAAAACGATGGAGGCCAAGGATGTCCCTGGCCTCTATACGATTGGCGAAGCTGTGGATGTCACCGGCTGGTTGGGCGGCTACAATTTCCAGTGGGCCTGGTCATCAGGCCATGCCGCTGGGATTGCGATTGCCGCCAAAAGCTAACCTGCGCTTCCGAATACGCGGCCTTAGCCGACGACGTTATACCCGCGTCCGCGCATACAGTTGCGCACGATCACTTCCTGATTCTGAGTGTTGTTGATCGCGCTTGCACCGGCACCGATCAGGGCACCGGCTGCTGCGGCACGGCCCAGATCGCTGGCGCTGTTGTCGATGATCGCCGTGGTCGCCGCCGCACCGGCCGCGCCGATGGCTGCGGCACCTGCGGTGTTGCTGTCCAGCGTCGGCTGAGACCGCGCCAGCGCCTGACAATTGGCCAGATCAGATTGATAGTTAGGCCCCACCGCCCCGTCGATGATCGGTACGTAATTCGCCCCGCTATTGGCACAGGCACTGGCCAGCGCAACCACGGGAAGAGCCAAGAATACTTTGCGTGCAGACATATCCGCTACCTCTTTGTGAACTGAAGGTGACGCAACCTTACTTCCCACAAAGTGTCAATCTGATTGGAAAAAGTCCAGATCAACCGGCAGGGCATCGCCTTACGTCAGGCGTTTGCGCACCTGTTCGGCAAAGTCATCGCCGCGCTGCTCAAAATTGTCATACTGATCGAAGCTGGCCGCGGCTGGGGCCAGCAGCACGGTATCGCCTGCCTTGGCATCTTCCATGGCCTGCGCCACGGCGGACTCCATCGTGGTGCAAACCTGCGCATCGGCTTCAAGCTGCATCGCAAAACCCGCCGCTTCGCGACCGATCACATAGGCCTTGAGAACCTGATCCGCTGCCGCGTTCAGGGCTGCGATGCCGCCCTCTTTCTCGAGCCCACCGCAAATCCAGCGAATCTTCTTGAACGCGGTCAGCGCTTTCAGGGCACTGTCGACATTGGTCGCCTTGGAATCGTTGACGTAAGTAACCCCATTCGCCTCGGCGATGATCTGGCTGCGATGCGGCAGGCCCGGATAGGAGTGCAGCGCATCCTCGATCACACGCGGCGCAAGGCCCAGCGACCGGCAGGCGGCGTAAGCCGCGCAGGCGTTCTGGTGGTTATGCGCACCGGGCAGTCCCTTGATCGTACGCAGATCGATGGAGCCAGTTTGACGCTCCTTGCGGTACTCTGACAGGAACCCTTTGCGCGCGAACACCTGCCAGCCCGGCCCGGTCAGTTTCCGCGCCACAGATATACGGATTACCCGGTCATCCGTCGGCCCTTCGGACAGTTGCCCCGCCAGAAACGCGCCTTCTATCTCATCGACACCGATGATCGCGCGATCCGGGCCGCCTTCGGCAAAGAGGCGTCGTTTGGCCGCGAAATACCCGCCCATGCCGCCGTGACGGTCCAGATGATCGGGTGAAAGGTTGGTGAACACCGCCACATCGGGGGTCAAAGCGCGGGCCAGTTCCGTCTGATAGCTGCTGAGTTCCAGCACTACGACCGAGCCATCGCCACCCGGATCGATATCCAGAACTCCGCGACCTATATTGCCAGCCAACTGCGCCTCGCGCCCGGCCTCGGTCAGGATGTGGTGGATCAGTGCCGCCGTGGTGGATTTCCCGTTCGACCCTGTCACCGCAATCACGCGCGGCGGGGTGTCATAGTTGTTCCATTCCGGCCCCGCGAAGGAGCGGAAGAACAGGCCAATGTCATTGTCCACCGGCACGCCTGCGTCCAAGGCTGCGGTGACCACCGGGTTCGGTTCCGGATAGAGATGTGGAATGCCCGGTGAGACGATCAGCGAAGCGATGCCCTCAAACGCCCCATGCTTGCGCAGGTCAGTGCAGGTGAAGCCTTCACTTTCGGCGGTTTCACGGGCTGCCGGGTTGTCATCCCAGCAAACCGGTTCCGCCCCGCCAGCACGCAGCGCGCGCGCGGTGGCCAGGCCGGATCGGCCCAGCCCCAGAACGGCTACTTTCTGTCCTGAAAAGCCTTTGACCGCGATCATCCTGCTCACCCTCTTTGATTTGGAATTGGAGGCCACACTGCACCGAAGAAAATCACAATGACAAGGGGCGCGTCAGGCGCGCGCGGCAGCGCGAGCCGGGCCCAACAGGTGGCAGGAGGACCGCAGGTCCTCCGAACCTGGCGGGAGCGTTACCTTACCTTCAGCGTCGCCAGACCGATCATCGCCAGGATCAGCGAGATGATCCAAAAGCGGATCACGATGGTCGGTTCAGCCCAGCCTTTTTTCTCATAGTGGTGGTGGATCGGGGCCATCAGGAAGACCCGTTTGCCCGTGCGTTTGAAATAGAGGACCTGAATGATCACACTCAGCGCCTCGACCACGAACAGGCCACCGACCACGGCGAGAACCAGTTCGTGTTTGGTGGCCACGGCGATGGCGCCCAGCGCGCCGCCGAGGGCCAGCGATCCGGTGTCACCCATGAACACCGCCGCCGGCGGGGCGTTGTACCAGAGGAACCCAAGGCCCGCTCCGAAAAGCGCAGAGGTGAAGATGAATATCTCACCCGTGCCCGGGACGTAATGCACATCGAGATATTCGGTAAAGTCGACCCGCCCCACCGCATAGGCGATGATGCCGAGGGTCGAGGCCGCGATCATCGCGGGCATGATGGCCAGGCCGTCCAGACCGTCGGTCAGGTTCACCGCATTGGCGGCCCCTACGATCACGACAATCGAAAACGGGATATAGAAGATGCCGAGATTGACCAGCGTGTCCTTGAAGACGGGCACGGCCAGTTGGCTCTGCAGGGCTTCGGGATGGTGCAGCGTCGCCCAAAGCGAGGCCAGAACGGCAATAATCACACCCAAAGCCAGGCGCATCCTGCCTGAAACCCCTTGCGTGTTCTGTTTTGAAACCTTGGCGTAGTCATCCGCGAACCCGATGGCCGCATATGACAAGGTCACGAACAGCACCATCCAGACATAGGGATTGTCCAACCGCGCCCAGATCAGGGTCGAGGTCACGAGGGCACCGACAATCAGCAAGCCACCCATGGTCGGCGTGCCTGCTTTGGAAAAATGCCCCTCGGGGCCGTCATCGCGGATTGGCTGACCCTTGCCCTGCTTTTTACGCAGCACGTTGATCAGGGGTTTTCCGAAGAGGAACCCAAAAATCAGCGCGGTCATGAAGGCACCGCCTGCGCGGAAGGTGATATACCGGAAGAGGTTCCAGAAATCCCCTCCGTCCGACAGGGCGGTCAACCAGTACAGCATGACAATACCTTTCTCAAACGACGCGCATGGGCGTGATCACCCATCAAGCGCGCCCCCTTGCCCCATTTTGCGCAAACCGTCAACAATCGTGGCCAATGCCATGCTGAGCGAGCCTTTGGCGAGCACAGTGTCACCATCCCGGATCAGGGCGGGCAGGTGATCGGCCATTTCGGCGCTGGTTGCGGACCAGAGGCCGCGTTTCCCGTCTGGCAATGCCTGGTGCATCGCTTGCATCAAAGGACCGATGCAATGGACCTGATCCACCTGCGCCATCGCTTTGATACCAGCCATGGCGGCATGCATCGCTTCTTCCTGCCTGCCAAGTTCCTTCATGTCACCCAAGAACGCGATGCGGCGAGCGCCTTGTGAGGCGGCCAGCACGTCCAGCGCGGCCTCCATCGAGGTTGGGTTGGCGTTATAGCTGTCGTCCAGTAGTTCGATCTGCCCACCGTTTGAAAGGAGCAGGCTTTCCCGCACGCCGCGGCCTTTCACCGGGGACCATGCGCGCAGGCCAGTAACGGCCTGATCCAGATCGAGGCCCATCTCAACGCAAGCCGCCAGAGCCCCAAGCGCATTCATGGCGAAATGCGTACCCGCGGAGTTCACTTCAAAGCGGATCGATTGATCGCCGACCATAGCCTCGGCTTTCACGGCATCCGCCCGCTGCTCAACATCTGCCAGCCGGTAATCCGTTGCGTTGAGGCCAAAATCGACAATCCCGGCCCCATGGTCCAGCGCCGTTTGGCGCAGGATGTCCGCGTGGTCGATATCGGCGTTGACGATCGCGGCACCGCCGGGTTCGAGTCCCTCGAAGATCGCGGCTTTCTCATGGGCGATGCCTGCGACGGATTCGAAGGCTTCCAGATGCACCGCAGCCACGGTTGTAACCAGCGCCACATGCGGGCAGGCCTGCTTGGCCAGCGGGGCAATTTCCCCCGGGTGGTTCATGCCGATCTCGATCACCGCAAATTCGGTGTCGCGCGGCATCCGCGCGAGGGTCAGCGGCACGCCCCAATGGTTGTTATAGCTGGCCACGCTGGCATGGGTCTTGCCTTGTGTTTCGAGGATCGTCGCCAGCATCTCCTTGGTCGAGGTCTTGCCGACGCTGCCGGTCACGCCCACGACGCGCGCATCCGTTCGCGCCCGTGCCGCCTGCCCCAACGCTTCAAGCCCCGCTTGAACATCATCAACAACCAACAGCGGCGCCCCATCCGGGACGTCTTTGGGAATACGAGAAACCAGAGCGGCGCCTGCGCCTTTTTCCAGTGCCTGTGCCACGAAATCATGCCCGTCCCGCGCGGCTTTCAACGCCACGAACAGATCGCCGGGCTGGAGCGTGCGCGTGTCGATGGATACGCCATTGGCGGTCCAGTCACTTGTCGCCTGACCACCGGTTGCCTCGGCGGCCTCGGATGCTGTCCAGAGCGTCATGCGACCCTCCCGTCCAGCGCGGCCACGGAAATGCTGGCCTGTTCCACATCATCGAACGGCAGAACCTGATCCCCCACGATCTGACCGGTTTCATGGCCCTTTCCGGCGATCAGAAGTGCGTCACCGGGTTGGAGTGCGTCGATGCCGCGCAGGATAGCTTCGGCACGGTCGCCGACCTCGGTCACACTGGCCTGAGATGCTGCCTCAACTGCGCCTGCCATGACAGCAGCACGGATGCTCGCAGGGTCTTCGCTGCGCGGGTTGTCATCGGTGACAAAGACCACGTCTGCGTGGTTGGCCGCGGCCTTGCCCATCAAAGGTCGTTTGGTGGCGTCGCGATCCCCGCCTGCGCCAACGATGGCGATCAGACGCCCCATCACGTGCGGGCGCAACGCCTTGAGAGCGGTCCCCACGGCATCAGGCGTATGGGCGTAATCCACAAACACCGTTGCACCATTGTCGCGGGTTGCGGCCAGTTGCATGCGCCCCCGAACCGTCGTCAGGTGTGGCAATGTTTCAAAAACCTGCTCGGGGTTATCGCCTGCGGCGACGACCAGCCCGCAGGCCAGCAGGATGTTTTCGGCCTGGAACCCGCCAATCAGGTTCAGACGGGTCTGGAAGGTTCGGCCCTGCCATGCAAAGCGCAGGTCCTGTCCGGTGGCATCGAACCGCTGGTTGATCAGGCACAGATCGGCATCGCCCAGCCCGACGCTCAGCACCGATTGTCCACGCGCCTCGGCGATCCGCCGGACCTGCGCCCCTTTCGGGTCGCTCAGGTTGATCACTGCCGTACCATCCTGCGGCAGAACACGGTCGAACAGACCGGCCTTGGCGGCGAAATACGCCTCGAAGGTTTCGTGGTAATCTAGATGGTCCTGCGTGAAGTTCGAAAACCCGGCAGCCGTCAGATGAACACCATCAAGACGGCGCTGTTCAAGGCCATGGGACGAGGCCTCCATCGCGGCGTGGGTCACGCCGTTCTCGGCCGCTTCGGACAGACAGCGGTGCAGGGTGATCGGTTCGGGCGTGGTGTGGGCCAGCGGTGCCGTCCAGGCGCCTTCGACCCCGGTGGTGCCGAGGTTGACGGCGGCGTGACCAAGCTCGGTCCAGATCTGGCGCACGAAGGTGGCGACGGAGGTTTTGCCGTTCGTGCCGGTGACGGCAACGATGGTCTGCGGCTGCGCGCCGAACCAAAGTGCAGCGGCACCAGCCAGCGCCTGTCGCGGATCCTCGACCACAACCAGTGCCGCGTCCGAGGCGGCAAGCTCGGCCTCGGCAATTTCGGCCCCTTCGGCATCGGTCAGGATCGCGGAGGCCCCCATGCGCAGGGCGAACTGGATGAACTCACCGCCATGTACACGGGTCCCGGGAAGGGCCGCAAAGAGAAAACCGTCTTTCACCTCGCGGCTGTCAACGGCCAACCCGGTGATATCAGGGTTTGCGCCCCCTCTTGCGGTCAGGGCCAGTTGGCTGAGTTTTTTCGTCCTTGTGCCCATGACCCACCTCTTGCCGGACAGCCTAGTTTGAGGTCAGCGTTATAGCAGCGCCCGCCTCAGGCTCAAGCCGGGGACGCAGCCCCAGTAAAGGTGCAACGCGACCGATGAGTTCCGCGGCCACCGGCACGGCGGTCCAACCGGCGGTGCGGCGCTTTTCGCCGTAGGCCACGATCGAAGGTTCATCCAGCGTAACGATCAAAACGTATTTCGGATCGTTGGCCGGGAAGATGGTTGCGAAAGTGGCGATGACCTTGTCGTCGTAATATCCGCCGCGCGGTTTGGGCTTGTCGGCGGTGCCGGTTTTGCCCGCCACGTCATAGCCTTTGACCTCGGCAAAGCTGGCCGTGCCGTCCGTTACCACTTTGCGCAGCATCTTCTGCGCCTGACGCGCGGTTCCCTGCGACATGACACGCGGACCGTATTGCGGGCCGTTCTGGCGCAGGATGGTCGGGCTGACATAGTGACCGCCATTGGCAATCGCCGCATATCCGGCAGCCAGATGCATCGGGCTGGTCGACAGGCCATGACCATACGAGATGGTCACAGTACTGAGCTCACCCCATTTCTTGGGCTTCAGCGGCGCGCCACCTTTGGCCTCGACAATCTCGAAAGGGGTCGGGTCGAACATGCCAAGCGAATTCAGGAAATCCTGCTGTCGGTCTGAACCGATTTGCAGCGCCAAGCGTCCTGTGCCCCGGTTGGAGCTGTGGACGATGACATCCGCAACGCTGATCTTGCCGTAGTTCTTGCCGTTGAACTCACCAATCGGGAAGCGCCCGATCTTCATCGGGCCGGATGTGTCGATGATTGTGTTCGAATTCACCAAGCCCAGTTCAACGGCCTGCGCGGCGGTGAAAATCTTGAACACCGATCCCAGTTCATAGACGCCCTGCACATAGCGGTTGAACAGCGGGCTGTCCGAAGGGTCAAAGCCCGAGGTCGGCGGGCGTGGGCGGTCATTCGGATCGAAGGATGGCAGCGAGGCGGCCGAGACAACCTCGCCCGTATGCGCGTTCATCAGAACTGCCGAGGCGCCCTTGGCGTTCATGATTTTCATGCCGCCATAAAGCACCTGTTCGACAGCGGCCTGAATCGTCAGGTCCAGCGACAGTTGCAGCGGTTTGTTGCCGTTGGCCGGGTCGCGCAGATAATCGTCGAACTGCTTTTCCACGCCGGCCACGCCGATCACTTCGGCGGCGCTGACGCCTTCGCGGCCAAAGCCTGACCCACCCAGGATATGCGCGGCCAGACGGCCATTGGGATAAAGCCGCATTTCGCGCGGACCGAACAGGATGCCCGGATCGCCGATGTCATGGACGGCCTGCTTCTGCTCGGGCGAGATACGTTTCTTGATCCACAGGAATTTGCGGTTGCCGGTGAAGTCCTTGACCAGACGCTCTTTTTCCAGATCGGGGAAGATCGCCACCAGTTGATCCGCCGCCGCAATCGGGTCGATCATCAGGGGCGGCTGGGCGTAAACGGAATACGTGTCCAGATTGGTCGCCAGAATGCGCCCTTCGCGATCCACGATGTTGGCGCGCTGCATGGCAATCGCCGCCCCCGGCGCGCTGGCCAAAGGCTCTTGCGCCTCAGATGTTGCCAACATGCCCATGCGGAAGCCGACAACGGAAAACGCGCAGAAAAAGAACAGACCCAGCACCAGCAGACGCCCTTCGGCGCGGGCGCGGGCGCGGTCTTTCATGTCTTCGTGGCGTTTGCGGATGTTCTCACGCTCAATCGCCTTGGGGTTTTCGCCTCGGGCGCGGGCGTCGAGGATGCGGGCCAGAGGGCGCAGGGGCGTGCGTGTCATGGAATCTGCACCTCGCCCAGCGCCTGAATGTCGGTGATACCCTGCAGCTCAAGCGGATCGACGATGGGCAGGTCAGGGTCCTCGGCATAGGCGATCTGATCGGCCCGCCCGAACTGTTCAGCCCGCAGCGGTAGCAGGCCAAGACGTTCAAAGTTCAAATCTGCCAGCTCGCGCAGCCGATCGGGGCGGTTCAGATAGGCCCATTCGGCGTTCAGGACGGCCAAACGTACCTGGGCCATACCGATCTCGCGCTGCAGAGATTGCGTTTCCTTCACGACCTGCTGGGTGCGGTAGTTTTCCTGATAGGCCCAGAGCGCCAATCCAAAAACGGACAGAGCGGTCAACACATACAAAACACTCTTCATCTTGCCCTTCCCCCCAGTTGCGGCATCCCGATGGCGCGGGCTTCAATTTCCCCCGCCGGTGCCTCGGTTCGGATTGCGACACGCAGCTTGGCCGAGCGCGCACGTGGATTTTCCTGCAATTCCTGCTCATCAGGACCCACCGCCTTGCGGGTCTTCAATGTGAATTGCGGCAGTTCCTGTTCCATCTCGGGCGCGTAGCGGTTCGCACGTCCTGTCTTGCCCGCGCGGGATTGAAAGAACCGCTTTACCATCCGGTCTTCGATGGAGTGAAAGGTGACAACGGCCAGTTGCCCGCCGGGTTTCAATGCGCGTTCGGCGGCCATCAAACCCTGAAAAAGCTCTTCATATTCCGCATTCACCGCGATCCGCAGACCCTGAAAGCTGCGCGTTGCGGGGTGCGATTGCCCCGGCTTGGGGCGCGGCAGACAGGATTCGATGATCTCGGCCAGACGCAGAGTTGTGGTGATCGGCGCGTCCACCCGCGCCTTGACGATGGCTTTTGCGATGCGGCGGCTGGCGCGTTCTTCGCCAAAATGAAACAGGATATCGGCCAGTTGTGCCTCGGTCGCCGTGTTGACCAGATCGGCGGCGCTCGCACCCTCCTGGCTCATCCGCATGTCCAGCGGGCCGTCCTTCATGAAGGAAAAGCCGCGTTCGGCCTGATCCAGCTGCATCGACGACACGCCAAGGTCCAGCACGACACCGTCCAGATCCTGCGCGTATTCGTCCATCCGCGAGAAAACACCGGGCTGCATTACCAGCCGGTCGCCATACTCACCTGCCCAGTCGGCGGCCATTTCAAAAGCCAGCGGGTCACGATCCACACCGACAACCTTGTCGGCCCCCGCCTCCAGCAAGCCGCGCGTGTATCCGCCCGCGCCAAAGGTGCCATCCAGCCAAATGCCGGATACCGGGGCTACTGCGGCCAACAGAGGGCGCAGCAGAACGGGGATATGGGGCTTATCGGAGGGGGAGACAGCGCCGGACATGCCGTCACCCGTCCCCAAGGCCATCGAGATAGACCATCGGGTCGAAATCGTCGGGCAGATCGTCCATCCACTCTTCGGCCTTGGCCAGTTCCTCGACCTCATAGGTCTCGGGCTTCCAAATCTGAAAGGTGTCACCGGCGGCGATAAAGAAAGCCTCGCCCTCCAGTTCGATCTTGCTGCGCAGCTTGGCGGGCAGAACCAGGCGGCCGGTTTCATCGACATTTGTCGGGAAAGACTGACCGTGGAACATGCGTTGCAGCATCTTGCGCTCCATCGAGCCGCGCGGAAGGGCATCGATTTTGGCGTCGACCTCGTCAATCGCCTGCATGGTATAGCATTCAAGGTATTTGCGGCGGTGGTCGCCATAGACAATAACAAGTTCCGGATTGTCACCGGGCTGCCAGTTGGGGTCCGAGGCTTCAAGCACACGGCGAAACGAGGCCGGGATCGAGACCCTGCCCTTCGTGTCCACCTTATGGTGGCTTTCACCTCTGAACCTGCGCGCCAAGACGACTGTCCCTTTCGCTTGCGCCCCACCTAGAATTCACGTTCCCCCGGATGAAAAACGGCGGGTTGATCTGCTGCCACTGATCAACCCGCCGCATTGACCCGCTGAGCGGGATGTCCAGCTGCACGCGCCACCTGGGGGGATGTCTGCTCGCCCGCGCGCCGGATCTCTTGATTGATGAAAGCGAGATGCCTGTATGAAACCTGATTATTTTTGGTCGGGGTCGTTTGGTGCCCCTGCTGCCTCGTCCTCATCGGATGAATAAGGGATGACATGGGAATTCATGGAAATCAATAGGAAATTTTTCGGGCGTGTCGCGGAAAACACGACCTAAACACAGTACCACATGGGAAATTGAACGTCATGGCACCATTTGTAGGAGAAGAGAAATTCACACCAACTATATATAGACAAGGAGGAGCGTGAAAATTTTTCCCGTGAATTCCCGAAAAATTTAAGAACCGGTCACTCAGGTTGGAAAACAGCGTTGTTCCGGGCAGCCATTCCGCAGAATCGTTCAGAGTTCTTCAATGATTCAGGGCCGATTTCCCCGCCACAACCAGCACCGCCCATGATTTCCCATAATCCGTCAGCCTTGAACTCGGCACTCGAAGGAACAGACAAACAATGCCCCTCGGGAAAGTGAGATGACGCGCCTCTCTTCTCTCGCAGGCACCTCGTGAATGGCTTTATTTCGCACAAATTGCCATCGACTGTGCTCAATTCTCAGGCGGGCAGTCAGAGGGCGGTATTTCCACCGATGGAAATGACCCTGGGTAACACCCAATTTTTTAAGGCGTTTCGCGATGTGAAAGAAAAAACCGAACCAATCTATGCGCTTGCTGCATAGCGGCATTGACGACGAGACCCATTGTGCAACTGCAGCATTTGCCTATTTTCAGCATCAAGCAAGGGCCGAGTGATATCGGCAACACAAGACAGACGGATGATGAAAATGGCATTTGCAGGCACACATACAGCACCCAAAAGCGCACCGGCGCTCGGATTGATCGCACTGGTCGAGACAGCCAAGACCCGCTTTGCGCGCTACCGTATGTACCGCAAGACAGTGAATGAACTGTCCGGGCTGTCGGACCGTGAACTGGCCGATCTGGGCCTGCACCGCTCGACGATCCGCCGGGTCGCGATGCAAGCGGCAGAAGACTACACCGCGCGCTAAGCGCACCAGAGATACCGAGATCAGACCCTTCCTCCTCCCTTTGGGTCTGTAATCAGCGGCAACGTCTTTCCTCCTCCCTGACGTTGCCGCACCTTATACCGGCCTCAAGATGCCGGACCCTCATACATCGAGGCTCTCCTCCTCCCTGCCTTGATGTTGAAAGCGCGCGGCGACGTCTTCCTCCTCCCTGACGTCGCCGCGACTTAACCCATACCGGGCTCGAACCCGGGTGCTGATACATCAGGGCTCTCCTCCTCCCTGCTCTGATGTTGCAAAGAGCGGCGGTTTCCCTCCTCCTCCCTGGGAACCGCCGCTTTTCTTTGCCGACAGCAAAAAGGGGCGCGCACACCCCCACCTTCTTCTGTTCAAAATACCTCGGAGCGCGAGGCAGAGCCTCGCAATAGATCAGAAAGGCACGTCGTCCTTGGCGGACAGAAAGCGCGAAACGACTTTCTTGATGCCTGCCTTGTCGAAATCGACCTCGACCTTATCGCCCTCGATCCCGATCACCGCGCCATAGCCGAATTTCTGGTGAAACACCCGTTCGCCCAGCGTGAAACTGGCCAAAGCCGTGGCGTCGATCACCGTGTTCCGGCTTTCCTTGGGCTGCGACATGCCGTATTGCCCCTGCCGCGCCTGCATCCGCTTCCAGCCTGGTGAGTTATAGACATTGGCTTCGGCTGCGCGCGTTTCGATTCCCGCCGTTTGCTGACCGCCGCCATAGAGGCCCGGAGGGGTCAGCACCTCGACATGATCTTCCGGAAGTTCGTCGATGAACCGCGACGGCATGGAGTTCTGCCATTGCCCGAACACCCGCCGGTTAGCGGCAAAAGAGATGGTGCACACCTCTTCGGCGCGGGTGATGCCGACATAGGCGAGGCGCCGTTCTTCCTCGAGGCCCTTGATCCCGGATTCGTCCATCGACCGTTGCGAGGGGAACAACCCGTCCTCCCATCCCGGCAGGAAAACGACCGGGAACTCCAGCCCCTTGGCCGCGTGCAGGGTCATGATCGACACTTTGGCACCGTCACTGTCCTGCTCATTGTCCATGACCAGGCTGACATGTTCCAGAAACCCTTGCAGGTTTTCGAAATTGTCCAGCTGGTTGACCAGTTCCTTGAGGTTTTCGAGCCGACCCGGCGCTTCGGGCGTCTTGTCGTTCTGCCAATGGGCGGTATAGCCGGATTCGTCGAGGATGATCTGGGCCAGTTCGATATGCGTATGTTCAGGCGCGCCATAGCGGATCGGCGACACGCCGTCATCGATCACCGCTTCATCATCAACTTCAATGCGAGGCCCGCGCGTCATCGAGTTCCAGCGCGCCAAACCGTCGATCAACTCGCGCAGCGCCTTGCCGCCCTTGCCTTTGACCAACCCGTTATCGACCGCGATCCGGGCCCCATCAACCAGTGACACCCCGTTTTCGCGCGCGGTCATCTGAATGGTTTGCTGCGCCTTGTCGCCAAGACCGCGTTTCGGCGTGTTCACGATGCGCTCGAACGCCAGATCGTCTTCGGGGCTGATCACCAGCCGGAAATAGGCCATGGCATCGCGAATCTCCATCCGCTCATAGAATCGCGGGCCGCCGATCACCTTGTAAGGCAGACCGATGGTCAGGAACCGATCCTCAAACGCGCGCATCTGGTGCGAGGCACGGACGAGGATCGCCATCTCATCAAGATCAAACTTTTGAAAAGCCGCTTCTAGGGAAAGCCCTTCTTGTTGTCTCGTTGTTAATTCCCAAACGAGATCTTCACTGTTTTCTTCCGCTAAGAAACTCTCGTGCTCTTTTAAGCGGCCTAATAGTTGCTCTCTACTATTAAGCCCTTCTAAAACACTTAGCTCCCCAAGACGCCTTATTTCCCTAACCATTTGCTCTGACCGAGAGTTTTCCCGTCGTTTAGCAAAAGGGGATCTACCGCTATGAAGGCCTTCGATTTCCTCGCCGATCCGGCGCGCTTCTTCCTCACCATCCCAGTGGCCGGTCAGACAGACTTTTTCACCGTTTTCGGCTGCAGTCCAAAGCTCCTTGCCCAGACGATTTTCATTGCCTCGAATGACATTGGAGGCTGCGGCCAGAATATGCGGGGTCGAGCGATAGTTCTGCTCCAACCGTACCACGTACGCGCCCGGGAAATCCTTTTCGAAGCGCAGGATGTTGCCCACCTCGGCCCCGCGCCAGCCATAGATCGACTGATCGTCGTCACCGACGCAACAGATGTTCTTATGCCCTCCGGCCAGCAAACGCAGCCACAGGTATTGGGCAATGTTGGTGTCCTGATACTCGTCGACGAGGATATAGCGGAACCAGCGCTGATATTGTTCCAGCACATCCGGGTGGGTCTGAAAAATCGTCACCATGTGCAGCAGCAGGTCACCGAAATCCGCCGCGTTCAGTTCGCGCAGACGGATCTGATATTGCGCGTATAGTTCAATGCCGTTGTTGTTATAGGCTCCGGCATCGGCGGTCGGCACTTTGTCCGGTGTCAGCGCTCGGTTTTTCCAATCGTCGATGATCCCGGCCAGCATCCGCGCGGGCCAGCGTTTGTCATCGATATTGGCGACCTGCACCAGTTGTTTGAGCAGGCGCAGCTGATCGTCCGTATCCAGAATGGTGAAATTCGACTTCAGACCGACCAGTTCCGCGTGGCGGCGCAGCAATTTTACGCAGATCGAGTGGAAGGTGCCCAGCCATGGCATCCCTTCGGCGGGCTGGCCCAGCAGCCGCCCCACACGCTCTTTCATTTCGCGCGCGGCCTTGTTGGTGAACGTCACCGACAGGATTTCGTTCGGGCGCGCGCGCGCTGTGTTGAGCAAATGCGCGATCCGGGCCGTCAGGGCCTTTGTCTTGCCCGTCCCGGCACCTGCCAACATCAGAACCGGACCATCCAGACGCTCGACCGCGTCCCGTTGCGCCGGGTTCAGCTCATCCAGATAGGGCGAAGGGCGCACGGCCATGGCCCGCGCCGACAACGATGCGCCTTCGAAGGCGTCCATTTCGTCAAAACTGCTCATTGTCCCAAACTACGCCGGATCAGCGCGAAGGGAAAGGGTTTGTTCACGGCTTGTTCGCAAGCTTTTCACAGTTCTTTTTGCATTCAATTCTAAACAAAGACGCCGCAGCCCAAAGCGCCCGTTAACCCTCTGTCAAACCTTGGCCCGGATGCTTGCCTCATTACCGTGGGAGCGTGAGAGCATGACAGAACCGGATCTGGACCCCCTTCTCCATCGGCTGAAATGGATCGGCATCACCCTATTGCTGATGGCCCTGGCGGCATCGGCAGGATGGGGTATCTACAAACTGCCCGCACCGCTGGTTGACCGAATGTTGCAGATCGACATCCTCAAGCAATCCGAGCTGTGGAAACGCCGTGTTGTTCTGCATCTCGAAAACCCCGAAATCGCGCTGCGCACCGGTAAAATCGCCGAACATGATGCCGAGTTTCTGTCCTCAATGCCCGAAGCGTCGGATGTGTATAGATTCAAGCTGTTCAATACGGCGGGCCGCGTGATCTGGTCCACCCGCCCTGATGAGATCGGCACCACCGAAGATCGGGCCTTTTTCCGCAATGATGTCGCCCGCGGAATGGTTCACTATATTCAGGAAATCGTGCCGCTGTCGGAAATCGACGGGCTTGATCTGCATACCGAAAATGCGGCGAACGCAACGCAACATAACGTGGCCGAGGTTTTTATACCGATCATGGATAATGGCCGCTTCCTCGGCGCGGTCGAGTTTTTTACCGATATCTCGGACCTGCGAACCACCTTTATCACGCGGCTCAGGATTTCACTGGCGGTTCTCAGCACGATTGCCCTGGTGGCCTTGGCCATGGTGTCGCTGGTGACATACCGCACCAACCGGTTTCAGGTGCGGGCGCTGCATAAGCAATCGGCCAAGGAACGTGACCTGATGGACGAACAGCTGCGCCTTGCGCGCGAGGTGCGGCTGCTGGGTGAATTGAACGAATGGCTGCAATCGAGCCGGTCGCTGGATGAACTGTTCGACATGGTGTCTCGCTTCATGACACATATCCTGCCCGAGGCTGAAGGCAGCGTGTATGTCTATTCCAACTCGCGCGATGTGCTGGATGGCTGCGCCAGTTGGAATGGCGGTGCACACAAGGCCCACATCCACCCCGAAGGATGCTGGGGATTGCGGCGCGGGCGGACTTATGAGTTCGGCGCGTCCGAGATCGATTTTGTTTGCGAACATGCCGAACCGCATGACGGGCGACCGTATTTCTGCTTTCCCATTCTGGCCCATGGGGAAACCGTTGGTCTTTTGCATCTGCGGGCGATTAAGGGGCATGAAGACAGTTTCAACAAAAGCCGCAAACTGGCGCAGCTATGTGCCGAACAGATCAGCATGGCGATTGCCAATGTGCGTATGCGCGATCAGCTTCATGACCAATCGGTGCGTGACCCGCTGACCGGGCTGTTCAATCGCCGTCACATGACCGAGACGCTGCGCAAATCCATCAGCCGCAGCCAGCAGACGGGCGCCGCGCTGAGCCTGATTGCGGTGGATGTCGATCACTTCAAAAAGTTCAACGACACCCACGGTCATGACGCGGGTGATATGGTCTTGCGCGCCGTTGGTGCCGCGCTGGAACAAGGCTGCGACCGGGATGAAACTGCCTGTCGCATCGGGGGAGAGGAATTCATGTTGATCCTGCCCGACAACAGCCCCGAGGACGCCATGACCCGCGCCGAACAGCTGCGTCAGGCGGTCGAAAGCGTGACTGTGCGCTATGGAGAGAAGGCCCTGCCCCGCATCACGATATCGATAGGGGTCGCGCATTACCCCGCCCATGGCACCATGCCACAGGACCTGATGCGCGCCGCCGACGATGCGCTTTATGTCGCCAAGGACAAGGGCCGCAATCAGGTTCAGGTCGCCTGTGGAAGCAAGGATCAGACCAAACGCGAACGGCCTGAAAGCAAGCAACCTTCGACAAATGCAGCGTAAAAACCTTGCCGAATCGTCTGGCAGGTCGGATCAATCTGCATGGACCTGCACAGCACCTATCCTGGCATACCGGATCTGAAACGTCGCGCGCGCCGCCGCCTGCCGCATTTCGTATGGGAATATATCGACAGCGGAACGGGAACCGAAACGACGCTGCATAGGAACCGTGCTGCGTTGGACGACGTGCGCCTCTGCCCTTCGATCCTGCACGGTGAGCTGGACTTCGATACGTCAAAGACGTTTCTTGAGACCCCCTATCCCTTACCTTTCGGCATTGCCCCAATCGGGATGTCCGGGCTGGTCTGGCCCGACGCGGAGCAGCTGCTTGCCCGCGCCGCCGCCAAGGCGGGGATTCCGTACACTTTGTCGACCGTTGCCAGTCAGAGCCCCGAAGATTTGGCGCCGCAACTGGGGGAAAACGCCTGGTTTCAGCTTTATCCGCCACGAGACCCCGGGATTCGTCAGGATATGCTGAATCGGGTGCGCCAGGCCGGATTTAAGACTCTGGTTCTTACAGCCGATGTTCCCGTTGCCTCACGCAGGGAAAGACAAACCCGGTCCGGTCTGAGGCAACCGCCGAAGCTGACCCCACGCCTGCTGGCGCAAATCGCCCAGAGGCCCGCTTGGGCGCTTGGCATGATGCGCAACGGCGTGCCGCATATGCGCACATTGGATAAGTACATAGAAAACCCGGGAGATTTGCCGCCAACAGCTCATGTTGGGTACCTGCTGCGGACGTCGCCGGATCTGGACTATGTCAAATGGCTGCGCGATCACTGGGACGGGCCGTATATCGTGAAAGGCGTGTTGCGCCCTGAGGATACGGCCAAGCTGGAACAGGTTGGTGTGGACGCCTTGTGGGTGTCGAATCACGGCGGACGTCAGTTCGACGCCGCCCCTGCCAGCATCGAGGTTCTTCCCGCTATCCGGGACGCGACGCGTCTGCCCCTGATTTTTGACAGTGGTGTCCAAGGCGGTCTGGATATCTTGCGTGCACTGTCGCTAGGTGCGGATTTCGTCATGCTTGGGCGCGCATTTTTGTATGGGTTGGCGGCACTTGGTGCAAAAGGGCCCGCCCATGTCATCGACATTCTGAGACAGGATCTGCACGCGAATATGGGGCAGATGGGATTGGCAAATCTGTGTCAGATTGAGAGGAAACTCTAAACATTTGATGCTGCGGCGCGGCAAAAGTATAAGAGCGCAGCGGCCAAAGGGCGTTTGCGAGCGATAACATGCCGGTTCTACCCAGAAGAACGGATGTACCTGCGCGTATTCTCCGCCCAATAAGACGCCCAACCAAACAAGACCGGGACCTACAATGACAGACTTCTCTAAGATCCTGATCGCCAACCGCGGCGAGATAGCCATCCGCGTAATGCGGGCAGCCAACGAGATGGGCAAACGCACCGTCGCTGTTTACGCTGAAGAAGACAAACTTGGCCTGCACAGATTCAAAGCGGATGAGGCGTATCAGATTGGCGAAGGGATGGGTCCGGTTGCAGCCTATCTGTCGATTGACGAGATCATCCGCGTCGCCAAACAATGCGGCGCCGACGCGATCCACCCGGGCTATGGCCTGCTGTCCGAGAACCCGGATTTCGTGGATGCCTGTGTGCAGAACGGCATCACGTTCATCGGCCCCAAGGCCGAGACGATGCGCGCCCTGGGCGACAAGGCCAGCGCGCGGCGCGTGGCCATCGCAGCGGGCGTGCCTGTTATTCCGGCCACCGAAGTGCTGGGCGATGACATGGACGCGATCCGGGCCGAAGCGAAGGAAATCGGTTACCCGCTGATGTTGAAAGCCAGCTGGGGCGGCGGCGGACGCGGGATGCGCCCGATCAACTCGGAAGACGAGCTGGAAGAAAAGGTTCTGGAAGGCCGCCGCGAGGCCGAGGCCGCATTCGGCAATGGCGAAGGCTATCTGGAAAAGATGATCACCCGCGCCCGCCATGTCGAGGTGCAGATTCTGGGCGACAAGCACGGTGAGATTTATCACCTGTACGAACGTGACTGTTCGGTCCAGCGCCGCAACCAGAAGGTCGTGGAACGCGCGCCTGCCCCGTATCTGTCCGACGAGCAGCGTGATGAAATCTGTGAACTGGGCCGCAAAATCTGTGCCCATGTGAACTATGAATGCGCCGGCACCGTCGAATTCCTGATGGATATGGAGACGGGCAAGTTCTACTTCATCGAGGTGAACCCCCGCGTTCAGGTGGAACACACCGTCACCGAGGAAGTCACCGGCATCGACATCGTTCAGGCGCAGATTCTGATCGCCGAAGGCAAGCCCTTGGCCGAAGCCACCGGTGCCGCCAGCCAGGCCGACGTTCACCTTAACGGTCATGCGTTGCAAACCCGGATCACCACCGAGGATCCGCAGAACAATTTCATCCCGGATTATGGCCGCATTACCGCTTACCGCTCGGCCACTGGCATGGGCATCCGTCTGGACGGCGGCACGGCCTATGCGGGCGGTGTGATCACACGCTACTACGATTCGCTGTTGACCAAAGTGACAGCCTGGGCCCCGACGCCCGACAAGGCGATCCACCGGATGGACCGCGCCCTGCGCGAATTCCGTATCCGTGGTGTCAGCACCAACATCGATTTCGTCATCAACCTTCTGAAGCACCCGACCTTCCTGTCGAATGAATACACCACCAAGTTCATCGACACGACGCCGGACCTGTTCGCCTTCAAAAAGCGCCGCGACCGGGGCACCAAGGTACTGACCTATATCGCCGACATCACCGTGAACGGGCATCCCGAGACCAAGGACCGCCCCGAGCCGCGCTCGGATTTGAAAGAGGCCAAGGCCCCCGCGCAGATGGGCGAACCGCAGATGGGCACCCGCAACCTGCTGGAACAAAAAGGTCCGCAGGCGGTTGCCGACTGGATGAAGGCGCAGCGCCAACTGCTGATCACCGACACCACCATGCGGGACGGGCACCAGTCGCTGCTGGCGACCCGGATGCGCTCGATCGACATGATCAAGGTGGCGCCGACCTATGCGGCGAACCTGCCGCAGCTGTTCTCGGTCGAATGCTGGGGCGGCGCGACCTTCGACGTGGCCTATCGCTTCCTGCAGGAATGCCCGTGGCAGCGTCTGCGCGACCTACGCGAGGCGATGCCGAACCTGATGACCCAGATGCTGCTGCGCGGTGCAAACGGGGTTGGTTACACCAACTATCCCGACAACGTGGTGCAGGAGTTCGTGCGTCAGGCTGCCAAGGGCGTCGACGTGTTCCGCGTCTTCGACTCGCTGAACTGGGTCGAAAACATGCGCGTGGCGATGGATGCGGTCATCGAGAACGGCAAGATCTGTGAAGGCACCGTTTGCTATACCGGTGATATCCTTGATCCAGATCGCGCCAAGTATGACCTGAAGTATTATGTCGGTATGGCGAAAGAGCTGCGTGACGCTGGTGCGCATGTTCTGGGCCTGAAGGACATGGCGGGGCTGCTGAAACCGGCCTCGGCCAAAATCCTGATCCGCGCATTGAAGGAAGAGGTCGGCCTGCCGATCCACTTCCACACCCACGACACCGCCGGCATCGCCAGCGCCACCATTCTGGCGGCGTCCGAAGCGGGCGTGGACGCAGTGGACTGCGCAATGGACAGCTTCTCGGGCAATACAAGCCAAGCAACGCTGGGCACCGTGGTCGAGGCGCTGCGCCATACCGACCGGGACACTGGCTTGGACATCAAGGCCATCCGCGAGATCAGCGATTACTTCGAAGCGGTCCGCGGCCAGTATGCCGCCTTTGAATCCAGTCTGCAGGCCCCGGCCTCAGAGGTGTATCTGCACGAGATGCCCGGCGGTCAGTTCACCAACCTCAAGGCGCAAGCGCGTTCGCTGGGTCTGGAAGAACGCTGGCACGAGGTTGCTCAGATGTATGCCGACGTGAACCAGATGTTCGGTGACATCGTGAAGGTGACGCCGTCCTCGAAGGTTGTCGGCGACATGGCGCTGATGATGGTCAGCCAGAACATGACCCGTGAACAGGTCGAAGACCCCAACACGGACGTGGCCTTCCCCGACTCGGTCGTGGATATGATGCGCGGCAATCTGGGCCAACCTCCGGGCGGGTTCCCTGACACCATCATCAAGAAGGTGCTGAAGGACGAGGTGCCCAATACCCAGCGTCCCGGCAAGGATGTTCCTGCAGTCGATCTTGAGGCAACCCGCGCCGAGCTGTCCAAGCAGTTGGAAGGTAAAGAGGTCGATGATGAGGATCTGAACGGATACCTGATGTATCCCAAAGTTTTCCTGGACTACATGGGCCGCCACCGGGTCTATGGCCCGGTCCGTACCCTGCCTACGCGCACCTTCTTCTACGGCATGGAGCCGGGTGAAGAGATCACCGCCGAAATCGATCCTGGCAAAACGCTGGAAATCCGCTGTCAGGCTATCGGTGAGACCGACGAAAACGGCGAAGTCCGCGTGTTCTTTGAACTCAACGGCCAGCCCCGTGTGATCCGCGTACCAAACCGGATGGTGACATCAACCACGCAGGCACGGCCCAAGGCCGAAGCCGGCAACCCCGATCACGTCGGTGCGCCGATGCCGGGCGTGGTGGCCACTGTTGCCGTAACTGCAGGCCAAGAGGTCAAGGAAGGCGACATGCTGCTGACCATCGAGGCGATGAAGATGGAAACCGGCATCCACGCCGAGCGCGACGCGACGGTCAAAGCCGTCCACGTGCAGCCCGGTGGCCAGATTGACGCAAAGGACCTTTTGGTCGAGCTGGAATAAGCTGGCGAACCGACTAAAGTTCTAAGGGCCGTGCGGGAAACCGCGCGGCCCTTTTCTATACTGGACCGGAGACACATCATGCTTGCAATCACCCCGATCTATGCGGCCCTGATCGCAATCCTTTACGTGACGCTCAGCGTCAGAGTGATTCTACAGCGCCGCAGCGACAAAATCTCGGTCGGGGATGGCGGCAGCAAAATGATGATCAAGGCGATGCGGACACATTCCAATTGCGCCGAATACGCACCAATCGCCCTTTTGCTGATCGCCATGGTCGAATTGCAGAGCGCAGGTGCGCTGCTGTTGCATGTGCTGGGTCTGATGCTGTTGACCGGGCGTTTACTGCACGCCTACGGGTTCGGAAGAACGCCGCAGATCGTCATCCTGCGACAGCTCGGAATGGGGCTGACTTTTGTGGCTATATTATTGGCGGCCATCGCGAATCTGGTTTTGGCGCTCTGATCTCAGGGGGGACTCAGCCTGCCAAAACTTGCGTCTCGATCAGCGGGGGGTGCATCAGGGGTGGCTCGACCTCAGCCACCCGATCTTCGTCCTGCACACAGATCATCGTTGTCAGTACAATCAATACAGCCAGCAAAGCCATTTTCAGGTCCGCAGTATTTGCCATTTTCCTCTCTCAGCCCCTCTTGTTTTGTGATGCCTTGGATTTTGAACGCGTCAGCCCCGGGTTTCCGTCGAAAGATTTTTCCGCTTTTTTGTGTTTTTCCGCTTGCAGCCCTGCGCGGGAATTTATACATCCCTCCTCACTCAACGGCGCGGGCGTAGCTCAGGGGTAGAGCATAACCTTGCCAAGGTTAGGGTCGGGCGTTCGAATCGCCTCGCCCGCTCCATTGAGAGGTCTTCGGACCAGCATATGTATCTGATGCGGGCGTAGCTCAGGGGTAGAGCATAACCTTGCCAAGGTTAGGGTCGGGCGTTCGAATCGCCTCGCCCGCTCCAGATACCAAACTCTCCGAACATTCTGGTCCTTTCGCAGGTGTTGCGCCATTCTGGGCAAGTAATGCAATGCAGGATTCACCCATGTCTGACTATGTCATCCGCCCCCTGACCGCTGATGAGTTGCAGGAGGCCGTGGATTGGGCCGGTCGAGAAGGGTGGAACCCCGGCCACCATGATGCGACCTGTTTCCACGGTACTGATACTGAGGGGTTTCTGGGCGGGTTTCTGGATGGCGAGATGGTCGCGTCCATTTCGATCGTCCAATACGGCGACGGGTTTGCCTTCCTTGGGTTCTATATTGTCCGGCCAGAGTTCCGCGGTTCCGGCCACGGATTGAAGATCTGGCAACATGCGCTTGCAAATTGCGGTGCAGGCAACGTTGGTCTGGATGGGGTCGTCGATCAGCAGCACAATTACCGCAAGTCGGGCTTCGACTTCGCGTATAACAATTACCGCTTCACGGGGACAGTCGCAGGGATTCAGCGCGCATTGGCACCATCGGCAGGTGTTGAGACCCTCACTTCGGCGTCCGAGGCTTTGATTGCCTATGACCGTCAGCTGTTCCCTGCCCCACGAGACGCGTTCTTGCGGGGTTGGATAAATGCGCCTCGGCATATTAGTCGCGTGTATTCGGAAGGCGGCCAAATCAAAGGCTATGCAACGCTGCGCCCGTGTCACACCGGATACAAGGTCGGACCTTTGTTCGCGGACCGCGCAGACATTGCCGAGGCTTTGCTGGCGTCTCTTTTGGAAACTTTGCCAGCGGAACATGGCGAACAAGAGGTTTTCATCGACATGCCGCAACCCAATGCGGCGGCTTTTGCCCTGGCCGAAAAGCTGGGGCTGGAAAAAGTGTTTGAAACGGCGCGGATGTATTCCAGTCATCAACCGGAAATCGACCTGAACCGTATCTTTGGCGTGACGACGTTTGAACTGGGTTAGAACGCCTTGAACGTCATGGTGGTCAGGGATCGTTCGATATTGGGGATCACCAGCAGGTTTTCGTTGATGAAATGGCCCACATCCTCGGTTTCCGGGATATAGAGCTTGAGCAGCAGGTCATATTCGCCGCTGGTGGAGTAAAGCTCGGAATGGATTTCGCGCAGCGCGATATCTTCGGCGACCTTGTAGGTGGTGCCGGGTTTGCAGCGGATCTGGATGAAAACGCAGGTGGACATGATGCGGCCCTGTTGGTTCGAGTTTCCCGCAGGCTGGCATGGCGGGCCGGTGGGCGCAATCCCCTGCAACAGTTTGCTGCGAATGCAACGCGTGGTCTTTCAAACCGCCACCAACCCCGTCTATAAGCGCGCCTGTAGCAAAAGGAATTCGCCCATGCGCAGCGCAAAGATCAGCCGTCAGACCGCCGAAACCGAGATCTCGGTCGAGGTTAATCTGGACGGCACCGGCCAGTATGACAACCAGACCGGCGTCGGGTTCTTCGATCACATGCTGGACCAGCTTGCGCGCCATTCGCTGATCGACATGACGATCCGTGCCAAGGGTGACTATCACATCGACGATCACCACACGGTCGAAGACACCGGCATCGCACTGGGTCAGGCGCTGACGCAGGCATTGGGCGACAAGAAGGGCATTCGGCGCTATGGCGAATGCCACCTGCCGATGGACGACGCTCAGGTGCGCTGTGCGCTGGATTTGTCGGGCCGTCCGTTCCTGATCTGGAATGTGGACCTGCCGACGCAGAAGATCGGCACCTTCGATACCGAGCTGGTGCGTGAGTTCTTTCAGGCGCTCAGCACCCATGGCGGTATCACACTGCATATCGACCAGTTGCACGGCTTCAACAGCCATCACATCGCCGAGGCGGCCTTCAAGGCTGTCGCGCGCGCGTTGCGTGATGCGGTTGAGACCGATCCGCGCAAGGCGGATGCGATTCCGTCCACCAAGGGCGCGCTGTAAATGTTGACGGCCATTATCGACTACGAAAGCGGTAATCTGCATTCCGCCGAAAAAGCGTTTCAGCGCATGGCGCGCGAGGTGGATGCGGGCGAGGTTGTCGTGACCTCGGACGCGGATGTCGTGGCGCGGGCCGACCGGCTGGTGCTGCCCGGTGACGGGGCGTTTCCGGCCTGTGCCACCGAGCTGCGCGGCCACAAGGGCATCTATGACGCAATGGTCGAGGCGGTCGAGCAGAAAGGACGCCCGTTTCTGGGCATTTGCGTCGGCATGCAATTGATGGCCTCGAAAGGTCACGAATACACCGAGACCGACGGGCTTGGCTGGGTTGCGGGCGATGTCGTGCGGATCGAACCGTCAGACAAGGCGCTGAAAGTGCCCCATATGGGCTGGAACAATCTGGTTCTGGAAAGTGAACATCCGGTGTTTGACGGCGTCACGTCCGGCGATCACACCTATTTCGTCCACTCCTACCATTTCCGCGTCAACGACCCGGCTCAGCGGCTGGCGCATGTGGAGTATGGGCAGGAGGTCACGGCCGTGATTGGCCGCGACACGATGGTCGGAATGCAGTTCCACCCCGAGAAAAGTCAGGATGTGGGTCTGCGCATGATCGGGAATTTCCTGACCTGGGCCCCGTGACGCGTTACTGAACGCGCGTCCAGGTCTGGCCCCGACAGATCAAACCGCCAGCCACACAGCCTTTGACGGTCAGCTTGTTCTGGCCGTCCAGAGACATTTTGGAATTGTAGGTCTTGTCCCGATCCGGGGCCCAGATCTTGCCGCTGTCATAGCTGCCGCCGCCTTCGGGCACCATGTCCCAGATGATCTGCTTGCCCAGATTTTCGTATTCCAGCTGCTGATTGCCATCAGCATCAAAGGCGCTGTCAATGGTGCCGCAAATTGCGCTGCCGCATTCGGCAATCGACACGTGCAAGTAGCCGCCTGTGTCGCCGGGTGCGGTTTTCCACAGACCGTCGACCGGGTCAGCCGCAAAGGCGCTGGTTGCAAGAGCGGCCAATGCCGCTGCGAGTGTGAATGTCTTCATGCTGGTCTCCCTGTTTTGGCCTCAGTCTGACCCGCTGAATGCCAACGGGCAAGAATGACTTAGCGTCGCGTTGCATCCCCTGCCCCGCATGTGCGATATGCCGCCCGAGTAACAGAGATATAGGGCCGCCCGACATGATCCTCTACCCCGCCATCGACCTGAAAGACGGCAACGCCGTGCGCCTGCTGCGCGGCGAAATGGACAAGGCTACCGTGTTCAACGAAGATCCGGCCGCGCAGGCCCGCGCCTTTGTCGAGGCCGGTTGCGAGTGGCTGCATCTGGTCGATCTGAACGGCGCTTTTGCAGGTGAGCCGGTCAACGCAGCTCCGGTCGAGGCGATTCTGAAGGCCTGCAACGTGCCTGCCCAATTGGGCGGCGGCATTCGCGACATGGCCACCATCGAGACCTGGATCGACAAAGGTTTGGCCCGCGTGATTCTAGGCACGGTCGCGGTCGAGAACCCCGATCTGGTGCGTGAAGCGGCCAAAGCCTTTCCCGGCAAGGTTGCCGTGGGCATCGATGCACGCAACGGAATGGTCGCGACAAAGGGCTGGGCCGAAGAGACCAACGTGCAGGTCACCGATCTGGCGCGCAGCTTCGAGGACGCAGGCGTCGCAGCCATCATCTACACAGACATCAACCGCGACGGTGCGATGCAGGGACCGAATATCGAGGCCACGGCAGCGCTGGCTCAGGCCGTGTCTATCCCGGTGATCGCTTCGGGGGGCGTCAGCTCGCTGGATGACCTGATCGCTTTGCGCGATTGCGGGGTCGAGCTGAACGGCGCGATCTCGGGCCGCGCGCTCTATGATGGCGCGATTGACCTGGCTGAGGCCATTCGCGCCCTGTCTTGACGGGTTATTGTGCGGCGGCTGCGGTCAGCTTGGCCAGCGCGCCGCGCATCTTCTCGATGACGGGTGAGTTTTCGACATCGTCCAACTCATCCATTGTTTCTTTGGGGTCTTCATAGGCCAACCAGACCTGACCGTTTGCATCCTCGTAAGCCTGCACTTTGAGCGGCAGGAACAATCCTGCGCGCGGATCTATCTGCATCGCTGGCGTGCCCAGCGCCGGGTTTCCGAAAATCAGCACCTGATTGGCCGGGATGGGAGTTCCGACCTTTTCCGCCCCGGCCGCATGATCGACGCGGGCGAACACGGTTGCGCCTGCGTTACCCACCGCAGCCTCGAGCGCATCCAGCGCCTCGGCCACGGATTTGTTGGTTTCTACTTTGATGATGTCGTCAGCCATGGCGGACAGCGCGCCTCCGAAGGAAAGAATTGAAGCCAGTATCAGTGTACGCATATCGGGATTCCTTTCGAAAATTTCACCCTAATTGTCTCAGGTTCTAGGAATCTGACAATCACAAGTCTGGCATCAGCGGAGCTTTGCCTGATTTTGAGAGGCGTATTTTACCCGTGTTTTCGAAAACAATCCGAGCAAAAGTCAAACACTTTACCGAGTTGAGCCTCAATTCAGCCGGATTTGACATCTACTTGATGACCCAAACACAGCACTCCGGGTGGCAAAAATGAGTATTTCCAATGTAGATGTGCCCAGCACATCTAGATACAGATCAGCAACTGTTGCGATCTTCTGCGCTGCGATTTTCACGAGCGCAAGCTTGCTATTTTTCGTTCAGCCCCTGTATGCAAAACTGGTTCTTCCCAAGATCGGCGGTGCCCCAGCGGTTTGGACGACCGCCATGCTGTTTTTTCAGGTGGTGCTGATTCTCGGGTATGTGTACGCGCATCTTTTGACCAAATTTCTGACGCTGCGATGGCAGATCATCACCCATTTCGCGTTCTGGATCGCCGCACTGACGTTTCTGCCTTTGTCCACAAGCGAAAGCTGGAGTTACGACGCATCGACTTCGACCGCACTGCAAACGCTTGGCCTGTTCGCTGCAGGTGTGGGCGTGCCTTTCGCGGTGCTGTCGGCAAATGCGCCTCTGTTGCAGGCCTGGTACGCCAAGTCGGGCGGCCCATCGTCTGACGACCCGTACTTCCTGTACAGCGCCAGTAACGTTGGGTCTTTGCTGGCGCTGCTTGCCTTTCCCTTGGTTGCGGACCCCCTTTTTGGAGCAACTGAGATCAGCCGTGGGTGGTTGGCCGGTTTTGTGCTCTTCGGAGTGCTCTTGCTAGGGAGCGGTCTGATCGCATTGCGCGGCTCGCATCAGACAGAGGTTCAGGCCAAATCGGCAACTCAAGCCAGTTTCCCTGCCTGGACGCAGATTGCTGTTTGGGTTTTTGTCGCCTTTGTTCCGTCTTCGCTGATGCTGTCCTTCACAACCCGGGTCAGCACCGATCTCGGTGCACTTCCTTTGATCTGGGTTATCCCGCTGGCGGTTTATATTCTCTCTTTCATTTTGGCTTTCGCCAAATGGAAGCGGCTGACAATGAGCAGTTTGGAAATACCCATGCTGCTCGCGCTTGCAGTCGGGGTGCTACTGGTCGCGAAAGTGGTAGATGAACACGACACGCCCGCGATTATTTTGCTCTACGCACCTGTTCTGTTTATCGTCGCACTTTTTGCACACAGATTGCTTTACGAACTTCGACCGTCAGCGAATCTTTTGACTGTGTTCTACATCGCGCTTTCTGCAGGCGGAGCGTTGGGCGGGCTGTTCAACTCGATTGTGGCACCCCTTGTTTTTGTGCGTGAACTGGAAGTGCCCATTTCCATGATGCTTGCCGGGGGGCTTTTCCTCGTACGCGCCCCAAGCTTTTCTCTGCGTCACATCGGTATGGGCTTTGCCTCAGGTATCCTGGTTCTGTTGATTGCCATCGCGCTCAGGGATGTCGATTTTCTGAATTCAGAATTCGCACGCGCCGGTGCGATCCTCCTGTTGCTTTTGGCAGTTCTGTTGTACGCCCGGACATACCCGGTTCGCATTTCGGCCGTTTTGGTGGTTGTGATGCTGCCCGCTTTTGCTGCGGATGACAGCCCGATCCTTCAAGACCGCAGTTTCTTTGGCGTGCATTCCGTTTATTCAAGCGCAGGCTACCGGGTTTACAAGAACGGCACTACGGTACATGGCTGGCAGCGTGAATCCGAGTATGGCAAACGACCGACGCCTTTGTCTTATTATCACCCGAACGGCCCCATGGCTCAGGTTATAACCTCTGAGTTTGGCAATCAGGCCGACAGCATCGGTATCGTTGGGCTGGGCACTGGTGCGCTGGCTTGCTACCGGCAACCCTCGCAGAAGTGGGAGTTCTTTGAAATCGACGCGACCGTCGACAAGATCGCCCGCGATCCTTCTCTTTTTACCTATGTTTCCGAATGTACGCCCGACTCGGTCACGCATCTGGGTGACGCGCGTATCGTGCTGGAACAAAAGCCGTTTGAATTCGACATCCTTGTTCTGGACGCCTACAGCTCGGACGCGATACCGCTTCATTTGATCACGTTGGAAGCCGTCCAAACGTATACGCGTCAAATAGCTGATAACGGCGTTTTGGTCTTCCATATCTCCAACCGTTTCTATGATCTGGTGCCGCCTCTGGCCAGAATTGCAGACCGGCTGAATCTGAGCGCGGCGCACCAGCTTAAGGACGCCGAGGAGAACCAGGTCGAGACAGGAGCCGCCACCAGCAGCGTTGTCATTCTGAGCCCCGACAAAGCCCGCATTGACGAGTTTGTACGTGATGGAGATTGGCAGGTCGTGAAATCGGATGGGGCAACGCCATGGACCGACAACAAAGCCAACCTTCTCACAGCGCTCAAGTTTTTGAAGGATGGGGATAAATAACGCGAGAGGTCTGAGCGTCCGTCCGCCACCTTTGCACACCCGGTATCCGATGCCAAAACGACTGTGGCATCGACGGGGCTTTGCCGGTAAAGGTCTGGCAACAAAGGACGCTCAAATGCTGAAAACCCGGATCATTCCCTGCCTTGATGTTGCCGATGGCCGCGTGGTCAAAGGTGTGAATTTCGTCGGTCTGCGCGATGCGGGCGACCCGGTGGAATCGGCCAAGGCCTATGATGCCGCTGGTGCGGATGAAATCTGTTTTCTGGATATTCACGCCACCCATGAGAACCGGGGCACGATGTTCGATGTGGTGCAGCGCACGGCCGAGCAATGCTTTGTGCCGCTGACCGTGGGTGGTGGCGTACGCACCAAGGACGACGTCCGTGCTTTGTTGCTGGCGGGGGCAGACAAGGTCAGCTTCAACTCGGCAGCCGTGGCCAACCCGGATGTGATCGCGGAGGCAGCGGACCAGTTCGGAAGCCAGTGCATTGTCTGCGCCATTGACGCCAAGACGGTCAGTCCCGGCAAATGGGAGATCTTCACCCATGGCGGGCGCAAGCCCACCGGCATTGATGCTGTCGAGTTTGCCAAGACCGTCGTTGCCAAGGGCGCCGGGGAAATCCTGCTGACCTCGATGGATCGCGACGGCACCAAAGCCGGGTTCAACCTGCCGCTGACCCGCGCCATTTCCGATGCGGTGGACGTGCCGGTTATTGCCAGCGGCGGTGTCGGCAATCTGGACCATCTGGTCGAAGGCGTCACCGAAGGCGGCGCGAGTGCCGTGCTGGCCGCCTCGATCTTTCATTTCGGTGAATACACGATCCGCGAGGCCAAGGAACACATGGCCGCTGCAGGCATCCCCATGAGGCTGACATGAGCATTCTGCACGATCTTGCTGCCACGATTGAGGCCCGCAAAGGGGCTGATCCGGACTCGAGCTGGACTGCCAAGCTGCTTGCAAAAGGCCCCGAGAAATGCGCCGAAAAATTCGGTGAGGAAGCCATCGAGGCCATTATCGAAGCCACAAAAGGGGATCAGGCCAAGCTGACCTCTGAGGCGGCGGATGTTCTGTATCACTTGCTGGTCATGCTGGCGGCGCGGGACGTAGCGCTGGACGATGTGCTGGCCGAGCTTGCGCGCCGTCAGGGTGTCAGCGGCATTGCCGAAAAAGCCGCCCGACCCAAAGGGTAAAGGCCGGGTTCCGCGCCGCCGCATTGGCCGCTATACTCGGGCGTCAGACTGGCAGGCAGAGGGCGCGACATGATCCGAGTTTTGATGCTTGTGGCAACGCTTGCCATCGCTGCGGGGTGCGCGGCACCTCCACCCCAAACCGGAGATGAGGTGCAGCGCCTGACAGCTGAGATTCAGAGCCTGGGCCCCGATATCGATCCCAAAGAGGCGCAAAGGGCCGCGCAGGTTACCTATGCCTACACCGCGCAACTGGTCGAAGAATACCAGATCACCGACCCGCCGCTGATCCACAACGCCAAGGTCAACAAGGGCCTTCGCCCACGTGGCCTGTGCTGGCATTGGGCCGAGGATATCGAGCGGCGTCTGAAACAGGAAAATTTCCAGACGCTGGAGCTGCATCGCGCCATCGCCAACGCCGACAACCCGCTGAGGATCGACCACAGCACCGCCATTATCAGCCGCAAGGGGGAATCGCTTTTTGACGGCATCGTGCTGGACCCCTGGCGCTATGGCGGAGTGTTGTTCTGGTCTCCGCTGGTCGAGGATACCCGCTATGAGTGGGTCCCTCGCGACGTGGTGCTGGAAAAACGGCGACAGGAACAGGTGGCACGGCTGAAACCGTATCAGCCCGCAACGCCCTAAAGCTTGGACGAGATGATCCCGGTCGAAAACCCGCCCATGCGCAGTTCCCCGTACAGGCGTTGATACTCAATCTTCGGGCAGCGGTTCATCACCACGTCCACGCCACGCCCTTCGGCCTTGGCTGCCGCCCCGGGGTGTTCTACTCCGATCTGCATCCATATCGTTCCGAGGGACGGGAACGCATCCAGCGCTTCATCCACAATGGGCGGCACGGATTCCGACCGTCGGAAAATGTCCACCATGTCCACGGGTTCGGATATCTCCGACAGACTGCCGCGCACCGTCTGGCCAAACAGGTCTTTCCCGGCATGGCCCGGATTGACCGGGATCACGTTGAACCCCTTCAGCGACAGATAGCGGGCGACGTAAAAGCTGGGTCGCACCGGGTTCATGGACACCCCGACAACGGCAACGGTTTTGGTGCGTTGCAGAATAGTTCTCAGGTGCTGATCGGAATAGTCTGGCATGCCCTATCCTTAGCAGGGTTCCGCAAAGAAAAAAGCGCCCAAGAAACCTTGGGCGCCAGTTGTTGGAACGAGGGACAGTGAAATGACCCGCGGCAGTTCCGTTCCGCGGTCACTGTGACATTTAGGCATATCTTTGTGAAAAAAAAGAGGGCGCGCGCATTTTTGTGATGACTCATCACAATTTACCGATTCCCGCTTATTCCTGATAGAGGATTGTCGGCCAGTTTTCTTCAGCCATCTCAATGTATTCTGTCTGATCTTGCTGCCAGATTTCCTCAATCGCCAGCGAATGTGTCAGGTAAAGGCGACCATCGACCACGTTCCAGGCTTCGGGATCCGTGCTTTTCAGAACACCCATGGCCATCGCATAGGAACAGTATCCACCGAATTGCGGAGCAAATGCGCGCGGGTTGCTTTCGAAAAGCTCGCGATTCTCTTGCGACGTGAAATGCCACCTGGCTCCTTTCCACATCACCGAATTCTCGGGCGCGCCCCTGATCGGAGCAACGCCTTCGAAGTAAGACACGGCATCATACCCGGCCAAGGCCACACCTTCGGTGGCGTAATAAACAGGCATATCCTGCGCAAACGCCGCAGGGGTAACAACAACAGCGCTCAGCGCGCCAAGCAAGGAACGTCGGGTCAGCATCTTCACGTCAGAATTAAAGTTCTCAGGGGTATCAAAATGCAATTTTTCGCAGAATACGAAACCCCTGTTGACGTGGATGTGATCGATCTTCAGCCAAAGGCGGTTAATCGAATATGTCTTCGATCACATCCCAGGCTTCATCGAACACGCGCGAGAACATGCCCTTTTTCTTCTTTTTCCGTTTGGCTTTCGGCGGGGCCGCATGTGACACGGCAGATCGCACCGGTTTGGACGTCACGGCCTTCCGTTTGGGCAGCATTTTCAGATCGTGCAAAGGTGCCCCGCAATTGGAACAGCTCAACTCGTGCCGCTCTTTGCCCTTCAGGACCAGGGCAGCCCGGGTCCCGCAATAGCAGCAGGTGGCGATTTTCGACGGACCGGAAATAGCGCTCTCCTTTTTATCAGGGCCGGGATGCATATAAGGCGATTGCCGCCGCATTTGAGACGTTCAGCGATCCGAATCCCCCTGCTGCGTCAATTTTCACCAACTGATCCACGGTTTCCTTGGTCTTTTGGCGCAAGCCCGGACCTTCCGCTCCCAGAACAAGCGCGACGGGACGGTCCCGACCATCGCTTAGCGCGCCTTCGATGGTGACGTCTGCCTCACCGTCCAGCCCAAGGACCAAAAAGCCCATATCCTGAAGCTCAACAATCGTGTCGGCGAGGTTGCGCATCCGCAGATAAGGTTGCCGTTCCAGCGCGCCGCTGGCGGTTTTTGCCAGCGCACCGGTCTCGGGCGCCGAATGGTGGCGTGTGCCAATCACGGCGCTTGCCCCCAGAACTTCGGCCGAGCGCAGAATCGCCCCGACATTATGGGGGTCCGTGACCCGGTCCAGCAGGATGACGCGCGGATTTTCCCGACCGATGCAGTTTTCGGCCAGACCGCCCCAGTCCAACGGCTTGACCTCGAGCGCCGCGCCCTGGTGCACTGAGCCTGCGTCGATGGGCGCGTTAAACTTGCGGGGGTCCACCATCTCTGCCTCGATCCCAGAAAATTCTATCGCTTGTGCCAGTTTATCGCGCGCATTGCGCGTTACGATCAGGCGCAGTTTCTGCCGACTTGGGTTCATCAAAGCGTCGCGAACCGCATGCAGACCGAACAGCCAGACGGTTTCAGCGGCGGCGGATTTGCGCGCCTGTTCCTTTTCGACGACCCATTTGGGTTTCTTCATTTTACGGGCCTCCGGGCCGGGAATTCGGTTTCCTGCGTCAAAGCGAAATTTTCCTGTTGACGCTCCTTTGGTGCGCTAGTAATCACGCCTCCACGTCAGGTGCAACGCCTGACAGTGGGCGACAGGCCGCAAGGTGTGGCAGGGGACTGTAACTCCCTCGCGGAGACGCACGCCTGGTTCGATTCCAGGGTCGCCCACCATCTTCATAAATACCTGAAAACATGGCGAAATATCTCCGTTGCGGGAATTCCCGTTTCGGGCTCGTGGCAAACCCCGGTACTCATTGGGTACTCACGTTGGTACTCATGACGGGTAACCTGTTCGTGACTCGTTCCAAATTCAGGGATATGAAGGACCGGCAAAGTCGCCTCGCCTGTCCGAACTGTCGCCGTAGGGTATGCGTTCCGGATCATCTGGATAGGAAGGTGAGGCGCACCTATTCGATCTCAGGCCACCCCGGCAGATTCTCAGGCGCGGGTACGTCTTTGCGCTCCAGCCACTCTTTGATCGCCATCCAATGATCTTGGGGCTTGGCCACGTATCGGCGTGAGTGAAGGTCTGCGATGGCGCGCTGAAGCTGTGGATACCATTGGATCTTGAGTTTCAACCCATGCGCCTTTGCCCAGACACGTAGAGCCGCCTCCCATTCCGGGATCGGTCTGGCTTCAAGTTCTTCGTGGAGGTCGAGCGGGATTCGGTTGGGCCATGTCATGCCGCTGATATGAGGCAGGCAGACGGACGCGGCAAGCACCCGATTTGCCAGAATCAGTTTTTCCCGTTTAGGCTTATCCTATTACTTGGGGGACAATTTGATGAAACTGATTTTTGCGGCTCTTGCCGTTTGTATAGCTGGTGCGGCCAATGCGCTGACCGTTACTTTTGATATCGACCCGGTTAACGACCCATTCACACAATCACACAAAAGACAGGGAACCAGCCAAGGTTTTACCTTTGAATGGGCTGACGTCTACACCTATGGGAATTACATCAACTTCCACGATGATAGCGGCGTACTGTCTACCACCATCAAGCCTGTGAACGGCGGCAAATTCACGGTTCAGACCGTTGATCTGCAAGGCTGGTCGCGCGCGTATACAACCGGGTCCGGTCCCGCGCCCGCACACGGAACCGCAGCGTACAATCAATGGATAACCGGAGGGCCTGCAACCTTCCCGACGTTAACCTTTTCCGGCCTATTGAATGGCTCTGTCGTGGCTACCCAGACTTTTGGCCCGATGGCTTTGACAACGCTGAGCTTTTCCAGCGCCTTCACGGCAATTGACTCGCTCCTGGTGACTTACAACAGTCCGTCTCTAATCAGGCATCAAGCGCTTGCGACAAGTCCCAACACTGCATGGTGCGCCAGCTACTGCGGGGAAATGTGGGTGGATAACCTTGTTGTCGCTCCGGTGCCCCTGCCCGCTTCAGGGTTTCTGCTGATAGGCGGGCTGATGGGCCTATTCGGCTTCCGACGGTTTAAGGCACCGTAACCGTAGCGGCGACAGATCCGGCCGGAAGAGTAGGAAGAGAAGCCGCGCTTTTAAAACCGCCCTGGTATCCCCAGAGGGTTGCGGCCCTTGGCACTATGCCATTCCCGCCCCATCCTCCTTCACGCGGCTGCATGCGCGACCCGGCAAGTGCGGTATGATGTGCGGTGCCAGCGTTTATTTCAAAATCGTTGTACAGCGCCGAACTCGACCGCGACAGTTCATTGAAGTTCGTGCCATAGGTGCTTTCCAGCAGGTAGAAGTTATCCGAGTGCGTCCAGACTCCACCGAATGTCGTCTGGTTCTGACAGAAGATATTCCGCTCAATTGTGACGGTATTGCTTGCACTGCTTAGGATTTTCAGAGCGGGCTGACTGTGAATGTCAGCAGGCGGTGCTGACATGAAGGTGTTGTTTCGAATAATCACATTGGTCATCCAGTCAAAGCTGATCGCATTTGAGTGACCCATGATGACATAGTTATCCTCGACAACCACGTTATCATGCAGAGTGGTTGCATCCGCCGGCTGACCGTCGAGGCCAAAGTGAAAGCTCTGCCCGAAGTTACCGCCCTGACCCTGATCAAGAACGTTGCGGCGGATGTATACGTTAGTCGATTTTTTTCGATAAGTGCCGCGCGCGATCTGAACCATGTCAACGTGATCGGTGGAAACCGGGTTGGCGCTATCGTGCATCCAGTTGTCTTCTATATAGACGTCTGAACTGTCGTTGACGTGAACACAGTCGGTTCTGATCTCGTGAAAATTCGAATCCCGCACGGTAAGGTTGTCATTGTCCGCGGTGAACAGCCCGGTATGAAGATGCTTAAACTCGCATTGGAGGACATCCACGCGATTGCTGTGTTCAATGCTAAGGCCGATCCCCTTGTTTGAGAGGCCGCCAGATTGCGTCATCTGGAACAGGCACCGCGTGAATTTAAGATCGTTGGTGCTGGAAAAGGAATGGTGTTTGTAGTTATCCGCCTGCCCTGTATCGGTGATGATAAAGGCAACATCCTGAAATTGGAGATTACCGTTGTTCTGGGTGGTGAACCGATTGATGGTGCTGCGATTGGCAGGGTTTGCCGACCGGACGACATTTGGGGAGGCGTAAACAGTATTCGCGATACTGATTGGCCCAAAGTCCACGCCCTCGGCCAGAACGATGTCTTTGCCCCCAGCAGATGCAGCGAGTTCCGACACGAGCTCCGAGGTGTTGTTCACCGTAACCATGTCACGTCGCCTTTATGCTGACTGTTGTGAAATCTAGACTGTAGTTCGCGGCCCAAGGTTTTGCCCGGAACGAAGCATATGCAGCGTTGGCGGGGCTATTGCCAGGCACACGGCTGAAAGTTCCATTGCCTGAAACATTCACTGCCGCTTCGTCTGTTGAGAGAAGATTTAGACTACTGTCGTACCACGAAACGCCAAGCTGGAAATTGCCGCCGCTGGTAAAGTTGGCAACGTCTACACTAACAGTGTAGCTCGTGCTCCCGCTGACCGGAGCCATGCTTGACGTGTTAATAGAGGTGTAAAGCGTTGCAAACGCCGCAGCCGTCCGCCACTCCGCCGAGCTGTTCTGTATCGTACAACCGCCCGGAGCGAACCATCGGCTCGCGGTATCTATTCCTGAGTCTGGTAGAAGCTCAGGATTGCCCGCCGCTGCTGTCGTAAAGCCCGAAGCCGACGACACGCCCGACTGGTTGGTTGCGGCATCCTCATGCATGAAATGGGTGGTGTACTGCGTCCCAGCGGTCAGACCCGACGGCGTGATGTTCTGAACGCCCGTAGCGCTGACAGCCTGAGACCCCGAGGCGGTTGCAGCCGTGCCGGTGTTATCCTGCCCAGCTTTGACCTGTGCAGCGCTGGGGGCGGTCGCTGAGGTGGTCACAACCCAATAGAGCGTCCCGTTGTCCTCGTTGGTCGAAACTGAACCTGTGGAGGCTGTCTGGCCGTTGGCTGCGTCTGTGGGGCTGGTAAGCGTTGGTGCGGTCGTGTCGCCCGCTGGGAAGGTGTATTGCGTGCTGTCCACCGCTGACGGGCCGGGTGAAGTCGCTGCATCTGCCACGATATGCAGATAGTGGTCGCCTGCCGTGACATTCGGATAGGCGATGGTGGCGTTGTTCGAGCCAGAGGTCACAGCGAAGTTGCCGCCGTCTATGGCGCCCGTGCCTGCAATGATCGCAGCCGCTGTCTCTGTCGCGTTGTCGGTGATCATCCAATAGATCGTACCAGCCCGGTTGACGGACATGGAAATCGTGTTGGTGCCGTTGAACGTGGGCCCGCTGGTTATTGCGATCTGCTGTCCTGTAACGGTCGCTGTTGCCGCTGATGTTGCATTCGCACTGCCCGCGACGTTGGTCTCGGTCTGACGTACCGAAATCGTGTTTCCGATATCGGCGGCTTGCACCGCGTATGTGCTATTGGTCGCCCCGCTGATCGCGGTGGTATTGCGAAGCCATTGCCATGTTCGGGTTGGCGTCGGGGTGCCAGTCACAGATGCAGCGGTTGCCGTGAGTGTCTGGCCTTCGACCGCCGAGCCCGAGATGGTCGGGACACCCGAGATGACCGGAGCGCTGTTGCCTGCGGTTATAGCCAGAGAGAACCCGCTATTGACCGAGCCGCCCGAGTTGGTCGCCGTGACGACGATAGACGTGCCTGTCTGCTGGGAAAGCGCGTCCGTGTCAAAACTGACAACACCTGTCCCGCTATTGATCGTCACGCCAGCTGGTGCGGTTGTCAGAGAGTAGACAAGTGCAGATCCGGTGAAATCGCCGGATGCGTTGTAAGTCTGAACGCCGCTGTTTTCGGTGAAGGACTGATCAACCAAACCGCCCGCCGCTGTTGGGGCCGGATATGTGATGACACCGCTTGCAACGGCCTGCCAGGGCGTGGCACCCGGATTGGTTCCGCCTGTCTCGACCGCCCGCCACTGCGCAAGGCCCGCTTCAGTGTCATCCCCTGCGACATGGGCATACGCTGCGGATGTGCTTTTGACATCACCATCAGAGAGATGCTGGATCTCGATAGTGACAGTCCCGCCGCCGGATGCCGTGGCCGTGCCCGCCGTGATAGTCTGCGTGGTCCCGATCTTGAACGTGCTGACATCGATCGATCCCGGCGCGGTTAATGCCGGACCGGCAGCAGGCGTGTTGTCGCGTTCGGCACCAAGGCCCAAGCCACCCGACCAAAACGCGTTGTAGCCGATCTGTCTCATCAGACCGCCGTACGTGTCATCTTGATTGGGGTCTGCCCGCTCATCAGCTTGTATTTCACGGTCTTGCCTGACGAGATTGTCAGAGCATCCCCACGTTCGCCGCGAAGGATGATCCCGTCATCTTCCGCCGGGGATGCCTCGGTTGACACCCGAAACCAGCCAGATTGTGCCTGCCAAACCTCGTCTTCGGTCAGCAGTACACCCACTGACCAACTCGTTGATGCGTCATTGATGACTGCCATTGTTCAAGTCCTTCCATCTGATGCGACCTTGCGGCCGGATAGTGTTTCAACCTTGTCACCGCAGTTCAGAAGCTCTTTGCGGTCCCGCGCCCACAACAATTCGATATCCCTGTCCGTGAGCCATCTTTCCGGCACCTGCACGGGGTCAGCGCAAGGCTCGGCTTGCTTAACGAAGGGCGTTGAGCCGCCGCACCCGATCAGGGCCAAAGCACTGCTCAACAACAACAGGGTCCGCATTAGCTTGTTCCTCTAGTCTTCGGGCGTCTTCTTCGCGTTTGTTCGCTACGTGGATGCGGGCCGTTTCCAGTTTTTGACCGGCCTCGATCAGGGCAAGTTTTTCTGCGTTGTGATCATCCTCTGCCGCGCTGTAGCCCATCCGGTAGCCTTGCCACCCGATCAGAGAGGCAAACGCGATTGCACCAAGGATCATCCACGGATTGATCACGGCCACATCTCCCAATGAGGGCCATCATTAAACGCCCGTTTCCCAGCGGCGCGCTTGCGTTTGACATAGGCTGCGACCCAATTCTCGGGCGCACCACCGAGGTCATTCACGACCTGCCAGCAACCACCCCAGCGGAGTTTGACGTCAAGTTCCCGAGCCGCTTCCACAACCGCATCAGCGATGACGTAGATCGCATCCCAATCCCAAACCGCCCGACCATTGATCCACGGGACCAGATCGACGGCCTCACCGAACCCGCTGGGTTGGGTCTGGTGCTTGCTCTTGCGCCTGTATCCGTCACGCTGCGAAGCGCCACGGTTGTAGAGCGCGCGTTGATCAGCGGCAGTTCTGATCCCGTCGAAAACAGTGAAGTCCTGTTCGGTGATTTCGATGGCGCGCTTGACCACCTTGACCAGATCCGGGTGAACGCCTTCAAGTTCCGCGAGTGATTTCCTGCCCAATGAAAAAGTCATTTTCCGCCTCCGTCTTTTGGGGGAAGAACCTTGTCAACGACGCGCTCTGCGATGGTCCCGCTGCGAGCTTGAGTCTCGTCCATGACCTTGACGAAAATGTTGATCACCCAACTGCTCGCGGCCCCGGCCACTGCCATGACGATTTGGGGGGCCACATCGAAGTGGTCGAATTCGGCGGTGATTAGAACCACAATGGTTGCAACAACACCTGCGGTAGTCATGATCCCGAAAAGCTTGCGATTGTTCTTGCGATGACGGGCTATCAGACTTCCTGCAGCCAACGCCAAAAACAGCCCGCCGAAGTATTGGTGTGGCGCGAAACTGATCCCCAGCCCCGTCAGAACCATCGTCAACCAGTCGCGCGAAATCTCGATTGCCTGCTGCTTCACGTCAAAACTCCCAATCGATCCGTAGATCCAACTCTCTGATGTTCCCGCTGTTGGTGAGGAAGCGAATGCGGTTTGCGACCGTCAACGGCAAAGGTGTCCCGGGCATTCGACCGGCGAGGCTGGTGGCGTCGTTCACTGTTCCGCTGGTCGTTACACCGGCCCGACGGCCAAAAAATCGGGGAGCTTTGAATGGCTCGTGAAAGCCAATGAATTCCCCTTTGCCCCACGCAGACAGTTCATAGGTGGTGTTCGCCTTCGTCGGAACGCTCAGAACAAATCCACCCCCCAAAAGGGCTGCTCCAGCACCGGCATAACTAAAGCCATAGTCCATCGTGTAATAGGAGCTGTTGTCGGTAATCAGCGAGATCGAGTTGCCAACCTGCATAACCAGGTAAGAATTGTCTGATACCGGCACGAAACAGTCGTACCGGTAGCGAAACCCCCTCGCGCCTGTAGGCACATCAACATCCACGTGCGGGGGTGACGCGAGGTTGCGATCAACGTAAACCCGGTGGAACAACTCTCTGCTGGTCAGATATGCGAACCAGTTCGTCCCGTCCGTGAAAACCTCCACAAACTGGCCAGGCAGTATCTCGAAGCCATTGTACGCTCCGAAACCTATTACAGTGAGGGTGGTCCCGATGGCAGGCGTGATGTTGGCTCCTGCCCCTGCCCCGTCCACGCTGAACCCGAAGCCGTTGCCAAAAAGAGTTGGGACGGGCAGCGTCAAGATGCGACGGGCGTCAGTTCTCAGGATGCCGTTGCCGTCGCTTGTGACAATCGTCCGGTTCGTTGTCACCGCGATGACCTGCGGGGCTTGCAGGGAGGCCACAGTCGCAGCCGCAGCCGTGGCAACCCCAGCCTGCGCCAAAGCTGTGTTTGCGTGTCCCTGTGCTTGGGAAATTTCATCTGAGCTAGGCCCAGCTATCAAACTCAGGCCGTCGCCAGAAAACGCCACCGACCGGCCCGCCCTCGAAGCCGCGTCACCATTCAATGGGCTGACAGGGGGTGATCCCACCGAAGTCCTCAGACTTGTCGCATAGTCTCGAGCCTGCTCCTGCTGAACAGCGGTCAGAGCGTCCGCATCGTTTTGCAGGTTATTGGAGAGATCAGGCGAGTTCCCAAGATACTGGTTTTCTCGACGCGGTGATCGAGTTCCATATATCTCGACATCAACATCGGTGACAGGGAAGTTCAGAACGACCACGGCATTTGTCGCCCGTCCGTTCAAAAACGTGGCGTTGATCGTGTAACCGGTGACGGCGATGCCAGCGAGATAAACGGTGATATCTTCTGTCGCGAAAATCGGAAACGGAATAACGAATTGACTCGTTAGAACCGTCGGCTGATAGAGTTTATATCTGGTCGATTGCGCGAGCGTCATAGGGAAACCACTGTTGTTTCCCGAAAACTCCTATTTCACCGTGGTTTCCCGCAATGCACTCCCATTGTACGGGCTATTCTCTGGGCTTCGCCCCTGTCGCAGAGACCGCAGCATCTTCGATTTTTCGAAACAGCGGAAGCAGATACCATATGTTATTTCCTGGGATCGGACGCATCAACTTGCGCACGTCACGATGATTGGCCTTACCCGTAGCGAAAGCGTTTACCGCCTCTGCTCCGCTGGCCACCATATCTACGCTCGGACCGGCCAGACCTTGCACGGCAGAACGAGCCTGAAAACGGGAAACCGGTTCGCCAGTGATCGACAACCGACCACCGGACAGGGCCGATGCCGCGTTGTAGGGTTCCATCAGCCAGCCAGCCAAGCCCGACCGGTCAAGCGCATCTTCCCAAAACGCGTCACCTTCTTTGGGCTCATATCCCCCCAGACGGGCTTTGATATTCGAAGCCAGACCCGCCAACAGAATGGCGCTTGTCACCTGAGCCAGAACATCAGCATCCGCGCGCTGGATACCAGACAACAGAATCCGGTGATGTGCAGACATCGCAAAGCTTTTGAATTGAAGGAAGAACTTGCCCATCTCTGTGGAGAACGCCAATGGTTTGTCCTGTCCTGGCGTGATCACCATCAGATCAAATTCTCTGTTCATGGCAGAACGGAAGGCATCAAATGCCTGTGCATCCGTCCATTCCTGACCACGCGGCAACCACAACGTTCCGTCCTTGTCGCCGAATTGGTCGATCTGCTTGGCGATGCGTTCTGCCATGTGCGGCTCGATCCCATTCTCGGCCAATGTCCGAAGTTGTTTCTTCGAGGCTTTGCCAACGCGCACAGCATCTGCGGCCTTTGCCATCTTCGAAGCCACTGCAGCACCACCGACGGATTTCCACCCCACGTTCCAAGGGATCATACCTGTGGCAATCGAGAAGTGACGGGCACCCTGCCCCATCATCCGTTCCAGCCGCGTCCCGGAGCCATAGGGATCGAACATCTCCGCCATCGACATCGCTCGGGAGTTCAGCCACCACTCCGCCGCCGACCCGATCTCTGCCATATCCTTGACCGCCAGACCAAGCCGTTTCGGATCGGTCAACCCGGTCGCAGCGGCTCCAAACGCGCCCTCGATACCGCCTCGGCCAATGATCCCGGCAACATCAGGAATTGCCGACAACATCATGCCCCCGAGATATCCCATGTAGGATACGGTCCTGAACGCTCGGTTCGCCTGTACCCAGCCGCTGCGAGGGTTTTCCGGCACACCGTATCTGTTTCTCAACCGGTCCCGCATCCCTTCGAGATCACGCAGACGTTCCGCCCCTTCATCCTGAATGCGGGTTTTAGCCTTTGCAGACTTTGCCTTCTTCATCTGCTGGGCGATTTCCTCGGTGATCCGGGTTCTCGCCTCGGTCATATTGGCGTCACCGAACCGGCGAGTGATCTCGATATCGGGAACCATCTGGCGGAAATACTGAGACATGATTGCTTCGGCATTCGACTCAAGCCATGGCTCAAGGATCAGATCATCAACATCCAAAACCCGTGCGCGTGTGGGCGATGACAACGACGCCTCATAGCTGTGCTGACCAGGCTTTAAGCCCAGCAGAGAACGAACGGTGTCATTCACCGCCTGATCGATCTCGGCATCCGTAGCGTTGGCATAGAATTCATCAACGGATTTCTTTTTGTCCAAAGCGCGTTGGGTCGCTTTCGCGATCTCTTCGGTTTCGGTTTTCTGATCGTCCAGTTTGGCTTGCAGGGCTTTTTCCGCCTCCGCTCTTTTCCTGCGGAACTCATCCCGAAGAACCACCGCGATATCATCGCTTGTTCCGTCGCCGAAGTGCCGGCGGATACGCTCGGTGTTATAGACCCGCGTGAAATAGGAATCGGCGTTCTTCACCTGCAGATCAGGATCAAAGATGCCGACCTCAATCGCTTCATCCTTGATCTTGTCGAATATCTCCCGGCGCAACGCATCGGCCGCACTCTGCACCTGCGGGATCGGATGCTTGTCGCCGCGGCGCATCGCCTTGCCCACCTCATCCATGAACTCATTGGCGGTGAGTTTTCGATCTTTACCCATCAGGTTGTTGAACCGTGTGGTAACCGGTGCTGTCAGTGTGCCGATGGTTCCCGATGGACCATCCTTGGCGTACTCCGAGAATGAGCGGGACAACAGCGATAGAGCTGACGCCAGCTCATTACGTTCCCGATCCAGAATACGAGCCTCAACAGATGGACCGCCAATGCGAACAGCCTGCCCGGTATCGTTGGCCGCATACTGCAGTGGCGTCTCAACCAAATCGACCAGAGCGCCACGGACCTCCTGCAACGGGGAGAGCTGCGCGCGCAAAACCGGATCGCTACGAACAACACCCCGAAGAACCGGGACGCGATTGACCATCTGGAATATCTGTTCCCGCCGCAGGGTAAGATCGGCGCGGTTTTCGGCGGCACCCATAGAGCGCAAGGCCGCGTCATATTCATGGGTCAGGCTGATCGCCTCTTCCACCCGACGAGAGGCCGCTTTGAATTGATTGGCTGTGAGCTTCCCAGCGGCAGCACCAAGAACACCACCGAGGACAAAGGAACCGCTAACGGCAAACGCGCTTTCTGCGGCGGTGCGGGTTTCCTGTGTACCTTGCAAAACGGCTTCATCCAGCGCCGCGGCGAACGCAGCGGATCCGGCAACAGTCAACCCGGTACGCGCGATGGAAACACCCTTCGCCCCTTTGACAACTGCCCCACCGGGGATCAACGACGATGGGGAAAGCATAGCCGCCCCCATCTGGGACAAAACACCCAGACCACCGGCTGCATCAAGAACCGATCGATCATCCCGTTCCTGGTCGATCTGGGCTTTCATGGCCACAACATCTTCGGCGTCACGGGCACCGGCAAACCGGCCAGCGTAATCCTCGTACTCGGTGCCCTGGATGTCATCCCATGGCCGATAATCGGGATCGAACGGTTTCAGCGGATCATAGTTGAAACTGGTGAAGGCGGAGACAACAGGGTTTTCCGTGCGGAAGGCGGCGCCAAGGATATCGCCGATCCCGTTGGGCACGTCTTCCGTCGGGGTGACGCTCATCCCTTCGGGCAAGGCGAGAGGGCCATAGAAATCTTCGGTATCTTTGAAAGGCATCAGTTGGCCTCCGGCGGCGCACCGCGATACTTGTCCTTGTTGTTGACAACCCCATCCAATGCCTGGCTTTCGGTCATCCCTTGCGCGCGCAGATGTTCCCGCCAGAGACGAAGGTTTGCGACTTCCGCCTCTTGTTCCCTCGGCTGTTTCTCAAAAGCGGTACGGTTCGCCTCGGTGTCACCCGATGGTGGATCGAAATAGAACCGGCCCGGTACGGCGTGGATCTCGTCATTCTCGTCCCGATACAGAACGGCGTAGGATGGTGCCTGCCTTGCGGATACCTCTTCACGGGTGGTGTGGTCCGACATCAGCATGATCCGGTCGCTATCCACCCATTTCCGACCGGTCAGAGCGTCGGTGAGACGAGAGAACGCCCATGTGTCTTTGGCCTCATCCCCGAAGGCGAACGCACTGACAGCCTCTTCAAGCTGCTGCGACATATACTCGGGATTGCTGGACGACGACGGATAGAAGTTCTGCGGCGGGTACTTCATCAACCTGCTACTACCGCTGACCATGTTGGGGCCGTACACCCGCGACATCTCGCTAAGCGCCCGGTTCTTCGCCAAACCCGGATCACCAGTGTCAACATAGGCGTCCCGAAACAAGCGCTCGTACTCGGTCATCATTTCCGCCTGTTGGGTCTCGTTGCCAAGTTCCGCATCGATGCCTTTGTCAGAGAGAAAGCCTGTCACATCCTTGGGTTTCAGGTCCTTGGCCGCGGTCTTTGCCGCATCGGAAAGGTTTTTGCGCTTCGCCACCATCTCCGGCGAGTTGTTGTCGATCACGCGCTGTGCTGCATCCCCAGCCCCCATGAATGAAGAGTAGAAAGAATAATCACTCAGTGCGTTGTTCACCCCACCCTTACCGTCGAACATATCTATGGCGCCTGGTTGCCGTTGAACCACTTGATTCAGGAATTCCATCGCGCTGGCCAAATGCTGTGGATCGCCAGATGTCGCGGCACCTCTAATCGCGTCGAACATCCTGCGGGGAAGAAATCCGGTGCGAACCGCGATTTCTCCGGCCGCAGTCTGACCGGCGGGTGAAAGCGGCTCTTCATCTCCCAACAGGGATTGGTACGCCTTATCAACGCTGTTGCGCTGCTTGCTGTCGAACGGGTTCCATTGCGTACCGGGGTCCGACAATTGGTGGATGGTTTGTTGAACCTCGATCTGGTCCTTTCGCTGTTTCCGCAGCTCGGAAATCAAAGCGTCCTGCGCGGCGTCAGAAATGCTGTGATCCTGCCGGATTTCCTGTTCCGTGAGGGTGTCATCTTTGGCGCCAACACGTTCTCGGTATTCAACCGCGGCCGCATCTTCCAGGCGCTTGCGAATATCGAATGCATCCTTGAGCGCAGCCGACGCCAATGCCCGCATCTCGGTATCTTCGATCTGATCGATCTGAACCTGCTGGGCGGCGATATCAGATGCTTTCTGCGTCATCTTGCGTGCCGCCCAATTCTTGGCATCCATGGCGGTCATATTGGCGAGGAAGGGATTTGCCTCGATCACCTCTGCCGGGAGGATATCGGAGAGCAAGGCGCTGGGATCAGCGGATAGCACCTGGACGGCTCCACCGGCTCCGAAGAAATGCGCCATGTATTCGGTGGTCTCGTTGACCGGCAACCCCGCGTTGGTCAGGACCGCCGCGTTCTGAGCGCGGAAGTGTTGGAACACCTCGGACGATGCGCCGGCATCTTCCCGCATTGCCAATATCTCTTGCTGGGACAGGCCCGCCGCCCATTCGGCACCACCGGACTTTCTCAGAGACTTCACGGTTTCAAGCCATGTGCTGTCGATGAACTGGTGATGCCCTGTTGCCGTCGAATTCGGGTTCTTGGCGTTGGCCCTGCCCGCGCTTTCCACGCGCACAACCTTCGCCTCGTACCCATCCGCCGTCAAAGTATCGACAAAGGCGTTTGCATCGATCCCTTTCAGCCGACCTTGGGTGGCGTTGTAAAGGCGCTGGCGGATCGCAGGGGACAGATCGGGGTCTTCTAGCGTTTCCTCCAACTCTTGCCGAAGTTCATCCGGGATTTCCGTGCTTCCCTTGATCTCACCGAGAACACGCATCTGGCGCGCAGCCTTGGCCGCAGCCCGAGTGCCCCGAAGATAGGCTTCTGTTTCCTTTGGGGTTTCCGAGATATAGGGCGCATTTGCACGAAACGCGGATAGCTGTTCGATCTCGGCCAGCTTGGCTGCTGCTGCTTCTTCATCCCCGGCGGCAAAAAGGTTGATGTAATCGTCAACCAGCATGTCTCGATGCGTGGTTGTGTTGCGATCGCTTTCGCGCTCTGTGCGCTTGGTGGCCTGATTGTAGAGACCATTGAATCGGCGGCTGGCCTCGGTCTGAGCGCTTGCCAACAGGTCCTCTTTCAACGCCCGTGGGATACTCTCGTCTTCCCTCAACAGCTTGATGTAGCCATCCGTCGCCGATTTGAAGCCAGCGGGGTCAAACTCGTACTTGCGCGCCAACTCGGTGAAGCTCTCGGACATGTCGATGTTGCGTTGCGACAGGTATTTGGAGAACGCCGCAGCATTATGGATATCAGCGTATTTGCCACCCAGCGCCGATCTCTCATCGACCTTAAGCTGCCCGTTCTCATCACGGTACACCGCGTCAAACCCGGCCTCTTTCGCCTCTTTTTCAGCACCCGGTTCCAGAAATTCAGCGCCGGATCGAGCGAGTTCGGCCAGCGCCGCGAAACCCTGACCCGCCGCTGGGGGTTGCGCCGCCACATTTGAAACCGCGCGCTTACGGATGACCTCTGGTATCCTAGCCACTCTTACCTCCAAGCTTGTGTGCGCCGTATTGAGCCAAGGGAACCGCTGCTTTCACCACGCCTGTCAGTAGTGAATACTTGCCCCGGCGCCGCGCCGATTTGGCCGCTGTTCGGAAATTCTCGGCGCGCTGGCGTCCATCAGCACGCTGGATCAGCCTGTCACGGTCCGCGTTTTTCACCGATTCCTGTTCCAAGAGGATGGCGTTTGGTGAATCGCCGGACAGACCATTGGCAGCCCGAGACGCGCGAACGGTCATAAGAAAGCTGTTCAAATCGTCTCGTGCGATTGTGTCCCGTTGAAGGGTTTGTGTTTCCGCGAGCTTGGCTTCGCTGTCGAGACGCGCTCCTTCTGACATCGCGTCGGCTCGATCAGCCGCGCCAGAGGCGAGTGCGCTGGCGCTGCTTGCAATAGCAAATCCTGTTAGCGGGTCCATTAAACAACCACCCTGTAGCCAATTTTCAGAATTCTCAGGAAGCCCGGACGGTTCTGAACAATCTCGATGCCCTCGTAACCCTCTTTGCCGACAAACCCGATTTTGACCTGTTCATTGCGTCTCGGAGGGGGTGTCGTCAGATCTTCACCCGCCCGATAGGCTCCGTACTGGAAGCCATCGATTTCGTAGGCCGTCGATTTCTGGACGGTGACGAACATTGAGATCAGCCGCTTGACCTCTCTCGTCCCTCGCTGCGTGTTCACTGAACGGCGTGACCACGGAACAATCTTGGTTTCAAAGTTCAGACCAATTTGCGCGATACCGTCATAGTTCGGGTAGTTAATGACCAACCCGTTCGCATCAAGCGGCTTGCCGGTAACATTCACCAGATAATCGCCTAGATCCCAATCTTCCATGAACACACTCGCTGTGTGTCCGTTGAGGTGTGTGGCAAAGGCGGTGACGCCCTGATCGAAGACAACCCCCGCCTCGCCCTCAGGGAAAGCGCCACTGATGCGAACAGCGGCTACGCAGTCCATGGGTATGCCGGGTTCAAAGCGCTCCCGGAACTTTGTTGTGACGCCGTTGATAACGCGCTCAACAACCGCAAAAGTCTTACCGAAGCAGTGATAGACGGCCTTGAAAACCCCGTCTGTATCCCACGGCCGCCAAGACACCGACCCATCGTCCCGGTCGGTCTGACAAACCGCAACGGTGCCGTCCGAATTGACGACATAAATATAGTATTCTGGTTTTTCGGAACCTGTGGCCGTGGCCCCCAGGAAGATCGGTTTGTTGATCAGATGCGAATGAAACTTGGTCAACGCCTGCACACGCCACGACTTATAGGCATCACCCGAGAGAATGGCTGCGAAGACTTGCTCTCCAACGGAATCAACGAAAACGCAACCGTCATCGACAACAACCGGTGTCACGGCGGCGCAACCGATCTTTGAGAAAGATACCGGTCGTATGCCGTCCGGCTTGATGCCTGATCCATCTCGGGTCTGATGGTAATAGATGCCCTTGGTTGTCAGGAACAAAAGGTCTTCGGCGGAAACCACATATTTCAGGGCGCCACCACGGTCCGACCCAACGGTCTCGACAAAACCGTCGGCGTCTTCAACACCCATATTGAAGTCATTGATCGCGTTGGCCACGGAAACCGCAAACGCTTGAGGGGCACCAAGAAAATCGCAAAGGATAGTTCGTCCGACATGCCTGGACGCATGACCGGCATACCCATGAGCAGGGGATTGCATCTGCATATCCCAAAGAAACGTCCCGGATGGAACTGCGGTTTCAACCACCGCGGTGATCTGTGACGATGCCTTGGGAGAAATCAGTTTTTCCGTTCCAACAACCTGAAATCCATCATAGCCAGAGGTAGCCATTACGGTAACAGTATTGCCGGATATCGCCGTTATCATCCCTTTCCCGCCAAGCGTTTCATGCTCGACCAGTTCACCGATCTCATAGTTGACGGCGCTCGCAACGCTTATGTTGTATGTCGGCGGAAGAGGAACGGTGGCCGTCGCATTCATCACAGTGCTGCTGACTCTGGACGTCAGGTAGATTTCCCGATCCTGATACCTGATAAACGTGCCAACGTGCGCGTCGGTCCAAATCGGCGCATTCGCAGTTACCGTAATCACCCCAAACCGGGCGCTTGGTTGGATTTGAACCCCTTGGAAATACCGCCAGTAGGATTGCCGGGTAACTCCGGAAAGACCGGTGGCATAAGCCATTTCACCAAATGTCCACCCTCCCGCACCGTTGCGGATAAGAGCCTGTATCGGGAACCTCTGAGACCCGATCAGAATACCCGATGAATCTGGATCGGGGAGAACCCAGAAGTCTATTTCATCAAACGTATAGGTCCCGAACTTTTTAGGAGCAGCGGCCCAGTTCAGACTACCGGTGTATTCCACAGAACCGTCGGCGCGATACAGAACCACGCCAGTCGGAACGATTTGAAGATCAAACACCAAACCATTGCCGATATCGACCTCGACGCCGTTCTTGGCCTCGGTGCCGCTGACATGGATCGTACCGGAACGGCTTTCGACCTGCCCGGTTGTCGTTGTGATGGTGTTCTTCATCTCCTTACAGGAGCGTTCGACCAACGGGGTATCATCGCGCTCAACCGCTTCCTCTCGGATAGCGCCGAAGCTGAAATCTCGCTGCCAGATCGTTTCCTTCCTGCGGGCCATCAGGTGCGGCTCCGCATGACTTTGGTGCTACGGGTCCGGCGCGCACGTGTCAGGCGTCCGACGCCCTTCTTGAACACTCGTTTTTTCGAGCGATTGCGCGAGCCCTTGACCTCCGCTTTCAACAGCAGGAAATCACCGTCCTGATCCTTGGAGGCCGACTCCGAAAATTCCTCTTCGACGTCCTTGATCACAGCCTCACATTTGCGCTGAACAGCCAGCGCAAACTTGGCCGACCACGTGTATTCCAGCCCCTCTTTGATGCCTTCGATCTCAACCTCTCGCGCGTTCGCATTGATAAGAAGGGTTCCGGCCTGCGCGTCGATCTCCCACGGTTCAAGCAAATCCGCGCAGGAATGCCCGTCCAGGAAAACATCGAGAACGTGAATAATGTCTGATCCGATGACAAAGCTATCATCAAATCCAAAGTCACCGGCTGACCGGCTTGTCAGCTTGCGCCGTTGTTTACCAAAGGGAAAAGTGCCATTGCCCTCTTCAAAAGCGGCGCGGACAATTTCACTGTAATTGGCCTCAAGAGCCCGCCACATCCCGCTACCCTGCCCCTCTGTTACATCCGAGTGACCGACCCGCAGCAGCGCGGCGTTGAAAATCGTGGTTTTGGTGCGAACTGTCATACCCGGAAGATCGTTCCACGGGCGGTTTTGCCGCAATGCACACATGAAAATGGCCCCCGAAGGGGCCATCTACACCAGCATTGACGAGGGGGTCATTCGTCGTTTTCTTCTTCGTCATCCACGATCAGATCGGCGGCTTCCTGTCGCAAGGTGCGAACAAAGTCCACGGCGACCTTGCGGGCCATCTGCTTGCGGGGCGGTTTCCCGTAGGATGCCATTTCCGCGAACAGCTCTTGGTTGGTCATATCTTCGGGCTCTTTCAGCGCCTTGATCTCAACCGCGATGGTCTTCTCTTCCGGCTTGATGCGATAAAGGCCCTTGCTGTTTTTCAGAGCCTCCAAAGCCGTCGGCGCTGGGACTGTGACCGGACCGCGTTTTGCCGCCGCCGCATAGTCCTTCTGCGTGAATTCGACATCATCGAACGCCTTGGGCTTATCGACCGGAATAATCGTCAACATCTTCATCGCCGTTTACCCCGTCATGATCGTGGACCAGCAGCCCATCGTGATCGAAGGCGCGGTGCCGCCGGTGAACAGTTTGACGCGGGACTTCTGGTATTTCTTCCCGTTGATTTCCGACGACCAGTAGATGTCATAGGCATCACCGGCCGCGTTGTCAGGGGCACCCGATTGGCGGACCTCGGTCGCGCCCAGGTCAAGGATGGCGGCGACTTCAATGGTGGTGAAATCGTCGTTCGAACATTCGACAACAACCTGATAAGTCTCGTTATTGGCCGAGATCTTGATCGCTTCGAGGTTCACCTTGGTCAGGTACATCGTGCGTTGTGCCGCGCGCTCTGTGATGGTGCCCAGCACAGTGGCAGCGGTGAGCGCCGCCGCCCCTAGCGCCCGGTGCTCCAGGCGCTTGTCGAAGGGATAAAACTTGTTCGTCATGGTCGTATCTCCTTAAGCCACAATCGGCGCGTCGGTGATCGATGACAGACGGATAGCAGCGTAGAAGTCTTCCCACGTGATACCGCAATCCCATTCGAACAGGTCGCGCTTGAAGATGCCCCGGTCGGTGTCAACCGGCTCGAATTCGGGCTCCGAGGTTTGGATGCCGCAGACCCCATCTTCCCGGAACGATACCGGATAGATCGAAGTCGTTACCGCCGCGCCGCCGCCATGGGCGACTTCGTTGAACGGCAGGAACTGCGAGTCCTTGGAAACCTCGTACCCGGTCAGGAACGGCAGGTCACCGAACCGCAGAACCCGACGGCCCAACTGGCTGTCATAATCATCTGTCACCCGGTTGTTGGTCAGGTTCGGATCACGGGCAGCCGCCTTGAAGCGGGTACGCATCCGGCGCGAGATCATCAGATGGGTGGGGCTGGCGACCAGATCGATCGCTTGATCCAGCTTACCCAGAGACAGAGGTGCCCCGCCCGAAGCGGTCGTGTTGACGATCAGGCGGGAGTCGTCGGTGGAACCGTCAACATTGCCAGCATCATCGGCTTTGCAGCGAACTTTCATGCCGCTGAATTCCTTGGGATCGGTGCTGTTGTCGCCGTTGATGAACGTATCGGTCCAGACACGGGCGCCTTTTTTCATCTGGCCCATCATGTACAGCGCGCGCTTGGCTTCGCCGTACCTCTTCAACTTGATGCGGTCGAACTCGATCAGTCCCGAGATCGGGAAGCACGCGTCCTGGTACTCTTCCTGGCTGGCGTGTGAAATCTCAGGTTCAGCATTCAGAGCGCGGAAAGCCACGTTGGGTTCCGAGGTTTCGCGGTCGAATACGTTCAGGCCTTTGTCTGCGGCCTTGAATTGAATGGTTTGCAGTACATCCGATTCCTCAGCGAATTCCTGGATCATTGCGGATGCAACCGGATCGCCGAGGCCCTTGGCAAACTCGACTAGGTTGATCAGATCGTCGGCCATAAAGCCCTCCTAGGTTACGCGCTCTTCTTGCGCTCTTTCAGGCCCGCTATGAGCCGATCACGCGGGCTCATCTCGGACCAATCTTTTTCACCGTTCGACGGCGGCACCGGCCCCCCGCCTTTCTTCAACAGCGTTTCGATACCGCGCAGGGCGTCAGCGGTGGTGATGCTGTCCATCACGGCGTCAACTTGATGGGGTTCCAACCGGGCATCCAAAGTGCGCTTGACCGTGGCGAACCGCGAATTTGCATTCGGACCCAGCTTTGCGGTCTCTTCCTCGGCCACCTTCATGCCGTCCAGCACAGAGCGCAGTTCACGATTGGCGAGGATCGAGGCAAGATCGCCCATCAGCGCGGGATCAGCACCGTGTTTCAGCATCGCCTCTTGCAACAGGGGAAGATCAGGATCTTCGGCGTCGATCATCGAATTGATATCAAACTCGACGTCATTGCCGTTTTCATCCTTGGTCTTCAAAACATCCGGGTTGAAGCCCTCGGGCAGAACATGACCTTCGGGGATAGCGAAGGCATAACCGCTGGCCTCTTTAGGCAGGGCCGCGGTGCGTTCATCTGCTTGCGATTTGAAGGATGCGAGTTCGTCATAATTGGCGCGGAAACCCTCGGTGTCCCACTTGCCACCTTCACCCTTGAAGCTGTCGGGCAGAATGCCGGTGTAGTCGATATCAGCGCTACCACCTTCACCGCCATCCCCACCTTCTCCGGGATCAGCCGCAGACAATGAGCGGCGCAGACCTGGGTTCTGGCGCGCGTATTCGACCCACGCGGGATCATAGGGATCAATTGGACGTTGCAGCCGTTTAGCCATGAGATACCAACCTTCTGATTTCGAGAACAAAATTCCGCACCGCGTTCATTTCCCGCAATGCACCGTCGGACGAACCATTTGGAGCGCCCGCATATAGGACGGATTTTTCCATTAATTTCAGAACCCTAAGCCCTTTTTCGGTGGTAAAGGTCTCGATGATGTCGGCGTGCAATTGCTCCGCACCCTCGGGGTTTTCATCCCGCATCCAGTTCAGATGCGCGGAAAGATATGATTGAACCGGCGCTTCCTGCCGCATATCGGCTAGGAACGCAGCTTTAGCCTTCTGTGACATTGGGGGCCTGCTGGGTGAGTTGGATTATCTCGCGGATTTGCTTTTCCGACCGGAACTCAACGATCTCGTCTTTGAGCTTTTCCTTGATCTTCCGATAGGTTTTCGGGCCATCGACCAAAAGCGCGGCCTGTTCCGGTCCCAAACGCTCATTGACCATGCCGACTATGCTGTCAGCGGTGGTGACGTCCTGCAGGGCTTGGGCGCGTTCGAGCGGAGAAATCGGCCGTGCGATAACGGTTCGGTCATCCAGAAGAGGAAGTTCCACCCCTTCCAGTGAGCCGCCGGGTTGCCGCTCCAAATACTCGACCCGACGGAGCAATCCGACGCCGAATTCACGCCATGTCTTTGTCGCGGGGCGCGCCATCCGACGGACCTGTTTGTTCTCCTGACCAACGTATTGGGAGGCCGACGGGGGTGTTTTCCCCCGCTGCTCTAACTCCCGATAGAAGCCATCCCGGATCACTTCTCTGAGCTTTTCCTCTGAGAAGAACCCATAATCGAGGTTGCCGAAATCAAGGGGTTTAACGCTGTCCGAGCTGCCCGGCATCGAGGGGTAGCCAAGCCCCGGCTCCACCCCTTCTGACAGATCGAGAATGCCGTCATGTGCGTAGACGAAAGCCGGATCAAGGGCGCGATCCATGCCCTCCATATTCATGCGAACCAACTCATCAAGCGCGCGCAGTGTAGGCAGCATTCGACGCGCTGGACCACGGCCCCACGCGGATTTCGCATAGGGATTGAACCGACCGACAACAAGCGGCTGTGAACCTTCTTCGCCAAGGTCCTCATCCATTCCGATCATCTTGCCGTCTACACGGATCTCCTGCCGCCAGATCGGATTCTCGGGATCGTCGTATTTGCGCCAGAACCCCCAAACCACTTTGGCCTGACCAGACTTCGCGTTCTTGATCTTCTGCTTGAGATCACGCGGGAAATCTGCATCCGGGAACAACTGCTTGAGATTGCGAAGATGGTAAGACTGCCGGCGGAACCTGTCTTCCAAACCGTGCGGACCAAGGGTCAGATACAACTCTGGAAGCGGAACCGCCTCAGTAACAATCGGGGAGTTCAGCGACGGCCGGTCCACCCACATCGCGATATTGCCGACTATGGAGTCCTGAAACGCGGTTGGGCCTTCGTCGTAATAGTTGGATGACCGCAGCGCCTTCGCCAGTTTGTTTTCGAGAACTCCCAACTGTTCCTTGGCGCCATCCTCGTTTTCTTCCTCCACCGCGTTACCGGCTTCGAACGCCGTCCACGGGGAATTCTCGGGGGTCATCGTTGAGAACAACTCCCCATGGAATTCCTCAGCTACAGTTGCCGCGGCCTCGGTGAAAATCTCTTCGGGATCGTCCGAATATTTGGTGCGATCATCCCATTCCTGTTCCCGACCATTGAAACAGAACTTGTAGATTTCTCGCCCGTCCTCTTCGATCTGCTGACGGCGGTGGGCTCGGGCAACGGAAAACCGATGCTTGAATTCATCATCTGCCACTGTTGCGCCCCTGCGTTATGGATTGCACGGTGACACGCGGTCTGACCGCTGGGGCCGCTGTGGGCGCGATTACCGGCGCCGCCGATACCCTGGGCGCGCGTCCTGTTGCTATTGAAATTCGGGGAGTTCGGAGATTGCGGAACAAGCTGGCTTGAGTGCCCAGCCCCTCTTGTGTCGCCTGTATGTTTTCGCTGCGCGCGCGTTCCCTTTGAGCCTTTTGTTCAGGCGTTTCCTTTGGTTCGCGCGGTTTCGGGGTTTTCATTGACGATCTCCGCTCCTTCAACACGCAGAAGATCGGAGAACAGGCTGTCAGGCCGCAATGCACTCGAACGCAGCCTGAGCATATGTTTGACAAAGCTGACGCAGGTCATCGGCCCCATGAAAGAGCGTGAGCTTTGGGATTGAGCGGGGCCGAACTTTATCACGGTGTAATTTGCACACAGAAACTCAAGATATTGCTCGACCTCATCGTGGTGATAGATCGAAGCCGCGTTGATCCCATGGCGCTGCAAGTCCAGATGCAGCCAGGTATCGTTCGAGTATCCGGCCAAAGAGACGTGACAGAACCGGCGGGACCACAACCGTTTGCCGGGGTGAAAGACCACATGCCAGATCAGGCTTTGATCGAAGGGGTAGAGATATGGGTCATTGTCTTGCACGGCTGCCTCGCTTCAACGAATAACGTTTGCGTTCGATCTTTTTGGGCTTCGGCTTCTCGCCGCTTGGCGTCAACGCGGAGAACCCAAGCCCAGCACCCAGGCACGCATATTGCAGGGCGTCGTGGTAGTCGGCGAAGTTGTCTTTGTAGGGTTCGTCGTGATGGGCGTTTTTGCCTTTGATTTTCGCGTAGTGGTAGCCGCTGATGAAACCGGATTTCAGGGTGATGCACGAGGGATCAACCATGAGACCCGGCCCGCCATCGACCATTTTGTCCAAAGCCGACTGCACCGCGTTCAAGCGCAGGGAAAGCGAGTTGTTACCGGGGGCGGCGACCACGCTCATCCCGTTGGAATGGAATATCTGGTACGGCGTTCTGTCGGTGCCCTGCCCTTTACTGTCACCCGATGGATCGCCCCAGAACTGAATGCCGGGGCCGTCCTTGCTCATCCACTCGGGGAAGTATTTGAACAGCCGTTTTCTGAACAACGGCGCGTAGGTGGTCGCGGCTTGGTTGATCGCGCCGTACTCGTGGAGAACATAGACGGCGCCGCGAAGAACCTGAATCACAACCATTGCCGGGTTTCGCGCGAAGTCGAGACCAACGATAAGAGGTAGCCCCGGAATCGGTGTGATCTTTTCCTTGGCCACATGGGTTTCCGGCCGGAAGCTCTCGAACACCGGTTTACCGGATCTGTAGAAGCCCACCCGATTCATCACGTAGGTGTCGATATAAGATTTCGACTTACCCTTGATCAACTCCATGTAACTCTCGTCCAGCCACTTCAAGTTTTCAGCGGCTTCCAATGGATCTAGACCCATCTCGATCCTATTTTCCGGGGTGTTTTCCATGTAACCGACAACCCTGCGGTCCTTGATGATTTCGATAAGGCCCGGAGGTTGAACAAAAAATTTCCAGTCATCGGGCTTCTGGAATTCCTGTCTTTGATCCTCATTCCAATCTTCAGGTAGAGGAACGTCACCCCGCATGTAAGGTATCCAATGGCCCTCAGGCGGCGCGTTCAAATCACAGATCACGCCCTTCCATGTCGGCCCACCAACTAGTTTCGGCGGATATCTACCTTGCATCGCGCGTCCATGCGCTGCATCAAAAATCTTCTTGTCATTGAATTGGGCTTCATTGAACCAAACCCCGGTACATTCTAGCGAAAGAAGCTTCCTGACGTCCTCTTCCTGATCCAGCGCCAAAAAGATGAACTCCGCATCAATAACGGTTCCGTCCGGCGCGTCCCACTTGATGTGGTGTTTTGGCGGATTGGTCATCTTGAGTTCGCCAAACTCCCCCTGAGCGATTCCTTCGAACCAAAATTTCCAAGTTTGGATCGTGGTTTCCTTGAGGTCGTTATAGGTGTTTCTGACCACGATCCAGCGTGACCGCCTGACCCCCGACGCATCCGGCTTCTGCTCAAGCGATATCTTCCACATTTTGAAGCAACACGCCGAGGATGTTCCTGAACCAACCGGCCCTTGAATGACTGCGACAGGCGAACGGTCCCAAAAAAACTTTTTCAGAGTCGGACCGTCTGGAACATACTTAAAGGTTTTGATTTCGCCAGGCGCGTTCATCAGGAACCCTCCACCTTGATCGCCGTCATCGCCTTATAGGCGTCGATCAATTCGCTGAGTTCCGCCAATTCCTCAGGACTGGAAGCATCCAACCAAGACGACACCCGATCCCCCTGCCAGACCACAACAGCCGCCCGCACACTTGGATCAGAGGCAGCCCGCGAAACCAAAGCCCGCGCGAAATCCGTGGTGTCACCGCCGTCAAGATCAACGAATGTCGGATTCTCCCGATCCCATCTCGGACCTTCGGAAGCGACGTCAAACCAACCGCCGGCATCCGCATCGACCACGCCATAACAAGCGGCACAGGCAGCAGACCCATCCGCCCGCAACTCGAAGCTGCGACACCCACAGCCACACGCCCAGATTTCATAGAACTGATCCCCGCCGGGAAAATCGATCACATCAGACATCACACACCTCAATCGCACCCGCCCGGAATTTCACCTTTCCTGCCGCACCCAATCGCGCGACAACCTTCGACACCCGCATCGGATGCCAGCCAATCTCTTTCGCAATCTCCCGCTCCGTCCGAACGCCACACCGCAAGAAATCAAGCAGCCGCCGTTCATCCGCCGATTTCTGATCGGAACCTTTGTCTAATGCGTCAGCATTCGAATTTTTTTGGGGGGGGATTGGGTTTTTGGCGTCATTCGAGACCGGCTTCATAGGTAGGTCCCGCAACAACTCATTGGGCTCCATAGCCTGATCAACTGTCATCTCCAGAGACGGACGTTCCGCAACACCAAGTGCTAGCTCTATCGCCGCCGTCACAAAGGTCGTGCGATCACCGGATGCCGCATCAACCCGATCAATCAAATCAGGCTCAAACCGGAACGAAAAATTTTTCTTCGCCATTACCTCATCCTTTCAAAGCGTATTACGATTTGGGGAAACAAGCGTATTACGAAGGGGGTGCGTAATACGTTTTGGATCGTGTCGTGAGCAGTTGCATGGATGACCACACACGCGCGGCGATTTTTGGGGGCCGGTCTCTATGCCCGCGATGCAAAAGGGGGTGGGGGTATCGGCCCTGATATGATGGCCTGAACCCCCTTGTTTGCACATGTTACTCATCATCATGAGTACCAACATCGCCTGATCCCCCTTGTTTATATGGCTCTGACGCATCATGCGCAGGGGATTGGATATCCTCTGGCGTCACGTCAACGGGCTCGGGTTCGTCAAACTCAAACCCGCCGAAACTGTGCTGGTGGTGCATACGACCCTCGACCCTTTTCACCGCTGCGATGCCGTCAACTCCTGCAATCCACTTGTTCAGGTCTGCTTTGACATGATCGGAATTGGAGGTTTGCGATAGATTGACGTTTCTGACGTATGCTTGGGCTGCAGCATTGTCTCTTATGGCCTTAACCACTTGATTATAAACGCGTCGGACATGTGGTTTGTTAAAAGTGCGTGCGAAGTTGTCAGGTCTCATGCCTTCGCGCTGCGCTGCGAGGTGGAGGGACAAGCCCTCGTATGCCATAGCCTCAAGGGCGCGGATTGATTGTTCGTGCAGTCCGATGTCGTGGAATGATATCTCTGCGGGGGGAAGGGCTGCGCCCTCTTCCAGCGGTTCTGGTGTGTTATCGGTCATGTTTGTATCGGGCTTGATTTGGTTGATATGGCTGGTCTTTGCGGGCTTCTATGGTGCGTGTGGTGGCTGGTGGCAGGGGCGCGGGAGTCGTGGTGATCGAAAGACCAAGCGTCTGCGCCCATAGCTGCAAGGTCGGAAACGCGGCTATACGGGCCATGCTTTCCAGCTTATTGACGTATCCGTCGGCGATGCCCATGGCGGCGTTCAGGTCTTCCTGGCTCATGCCTAGGCGGCGGCGCTTGCTGCGCAACTCCCCTACTAGGTCCTCGTACTGCTCGAATGTCTTGCGGGCGTATCCGTGGGCATGAGGGAGATCACAGGGCGGGGGCGGATCGCCCAATGCGTTCAGATCGGCGATATGTATGCCCGTACAGCCTTGCTTGGAGCATTGCAGGCAGATACGGGTGCCGCTGACCGAGGCCAGCCGCCATCCGTTCCCTTGTGCCTGTTTGATCCAATGACGGGTCTGCATCGGTTATTTCGCCTGCCTGATCTGCCGCAACATGTAGAGTTTCAAGTTCTTGATTTGGTGGTACATCGCGTTGCCGTCGGGTGTTGTGTCCTTCATCCCAAGGACGGTTTCCCGCTCTTCATCCGCAATGCGCTCGATATCTTCCTCGGTCTCCGCGTCCCTGAGACGGTCCTTGATGCGGTGGCCTTCCTCGATCACGTTCATCAGAACTCCGCCTCCATCTGCCGATCCGGCACATCCCGGAACACGTTGGTTGCCAGATCGCATTCAACGGTGACTGATGTGATCTCCCCCATCCTGGCCTTGGCAATGATGATCTCGGCTTTGTTGCGCCACGCTTCCAGCATAGCCCCCCAATCCCCAAGTTCATCGTCATCCGCAGGCGGTTTCTGACGGGCGATGTAGTACTCTGGCCGGAACACGAACATCACGTTGTCAGGCGCGTTTTCGAGATCCCCGGATCCCCTGAGATCAGCCAGACGGGGCCGCGCCTTGTTGAAGTCGTCTTCCCTGCCGAGAGCCCGGTCGATCTGGGCCAGTGCGAGAACATGGACATCCAACTGCTTGGCCACCTGTTTCAGCGCGTTGGCAACCTCCGCCAGGCGCACATGCTGGCTTTCCCCCTTTGCCCGAACTAGCTGGATGTAATCGATCACCAGCAGCTTGAAGCCTTTAAACGGCCCGTTGGGAACCATCTTGCGCTGCAGCTTCTTGCCTTCGGACAGGATGGCCGGCACATCCCGCACACGTTCCGAGAATATCTCAACCGGCAGCGCTTCCAATTCCTTTGCGGCCTCGATCACCTTTCGGAATTGGTTTTCGCTCATCGCGCGGTCATAGGCTTTGTACGGGATCTGAGAAACGGTGCTGTTCAACCGGTTGGCTAGATCGGTCTCGGGCATTTCCAGCGAGACAAAACCGACGCCATAACCTGCCGTTGCCGCCGCCTTAGTGATGGACAGCGCAAGGGCCGTTTTACCCATCGACGTAGCACCACCGAGGATCGTGTACCGCTTGGGCGCCATACTCAAAACCTCGTCCAGAGCCTCGATACCGCTAGGAACACCGACCAGCTCACCTTGATAAATCTGTTCCATCTGCTGAATCGCCTCCATCTGCGCTTTGAGAAAAGACTTTGCGCGCGGTTCGTCACCGTCATCCTCACGCTCATGCAGGAACAACTCGACCTCTGCCGCGGCCTCACCCGCATCCCTGCCCGTTTCAACCTCGTCCGAGATCTGACGGAGCCTGCCGACCATCATCCGGCGGTCGTACAGCCTGCGGATCATGTCCGCGTAATCCTTGATCGCGAATGATGAGATGGCTGCACCGGCCAGCTTCACAAAATACGCGGGCCCACCGAGCGCCTTAACCCCGTCATCCTCAGCGAAATCGGATTTCATCTGAACCGGCGATACCAGGTGATCCTTTGAGATCCGAGCAGCCGCCAGCTTGTAGATCCGCGCGTGTACCGGGTCGTAGAAGTGATCCGGTTTCAGCATCGAGGATATCTGATCGAACAGTTCGTTATTGGTGAGCAGCGCCCCCAATAGCTGCTGTTCAGCCTCGACCGAGAACAGGGAGGATGTGATCTCTTGGTGCATCATACCTTCACCCCCATAGCCTCGGTTGTAACCACTAGAGCACTCTCGATGGCCTCCATGCCCTTCGGCTTTCTAATGCAGTATCGGGTGATTTTCGGAGCGGCGTATAATTCACCCGTGTCCGGTCTGGGAAACAGCCTACCTAGGTTTTCATCAAACCATTCTGGTAAGGATGCAAACAGTTCGTTGACCCAAGATTCGACGTAGCAAACCTGCCCTCGATGACCGCCCTCAGAGTCACTTTCAGAAAGCTTGAATTCCACCTTGATCACATGACCTATCAAGGTGCGCGGACAACCATTCCCGTCATGCGCGATCCAATCTGTCCAGCCATCGGAGTTGAACTTCCAACTCATGCCGCGCGCCCCCCAAACTTTTTGAGCCAGAACCGGGCCGCCGCATTGGGCTGGCCGTTCTCATCCTTCATCGATGGCGGGCAGATCCCGTCCATCAGTAGGTTCTTGGCGTTGATATTCAGGTCATCGAGGCTGTAGGTGGCACCTTCCTGCATGAACGGTTCCCACCCAGGCTGACGCAACCACGCCAATGGAGCCTTGAGGAATTCGAGATCGCGGACAGACGCGATGTAAGCCCGAGCGCAGCGGTTCAGTTCGGCCGGATCGATTTGATCTGCCTTTTTGTGCTTCCCGATGCAGGCGGATCGATAGACCTTTTCACAATCCATCTTCGCGGCCTTGCGTTTATGTCTTGGCCAAATCTCATCCCAGAAAACCTTGAACCCTTCATCGATTGGATCGGGGCTATCCGCCTTTGGCTCCGGTTCCTCATTTTCTGAGAAAAGATCATGCCCCTCCGGGGTTTGGGGTTCTTCTATATTGGTCTTCTTAAGAGTTGTTCTTCTTATGTGCCCTGATTCACCGGGACTCGGTTTTTCAGGGCCTCGGTTTTTCAGGGCCTCGGTACCGACACCCGGATTTTCAGGGGTTCGGTCATCACTGATAACCCACGTAGAACCAAGAAGTTGACCGTTCACATGTCGCGTTTGAACAAGAGTCACATAGCCAACTTCTCGCAGTTCTCCCATTACACGCTCGAACTTGTCTCGACCCATGCCCGTGACCTTCTGCAGATGGGTCTTGTTGAATTCCCAATCGTCGGCATAAGTCATCAACAAAGCCAGCAAACCACGGGCTTCAATCGAGATCGTTTCATCCCGCATTGCCGCATTTGGTATTGCCGCATACATGCGTTTGGGACGGCTGCTCCGTTGCCTCATACCACACACCTTTCCTGTGAAACTTGACCGGCGATGGCTTCCAAGCCGTTCTCGCCCAATAAAAACTTGCCTCTGGTGGTCCAGATCGGATTTCCCGGCTCCAAGAATGTGACGATGAATCCGGTTGGCGTTGTCACCAGCGCGTACCGGGACAAACCGCCCGTGATCTTGAAGAAATAGAGGTCGACAAACGGCTCTTTGCGGACGCGCGCTAGGAACCGGACGAACCTGTCGTCCTCGGTCAAAACCGCGTGCTTGATCTGCCGGATCAGCAACCCAGGACAGACGCCGGGACACCTCTCCAAAGCCCTCTGCATGGCGTGTGTGGGAAGCATCAGAACAACCCCCCTGTTGGGGCGGCCTGAAAGCCTCGGACTTGTGTCGCACACGCCCAATCCCATGTTGCCGCAGCATCGGCGGCGTCAAGATCGGGAACTTCCCACCCTAGCAAGCGGCACCGCTGGGCAATCTCTTCCTTGATCGCCTGCTTGGCCTTTGCCGGTTTAAGATGGGGGAAATCTCGTCTCGTTTTTGCCTTGCCGAGGAAATGCTTACGCACTGTCGCGGGGTAGACCGGGATCGGTTTGAGCCCCCTGTTGTACGCACAGCCCTCGACACAGCCCAACAGCTTGGTCAAATAGGCGCTGGCGTTCTTCCCGCCGATTGCGGCCTCAACAACGATCAGATCGGGCTTGTGGGTCTCGATCAGCCCATGCGTCATTCTGAGAGCATTGGACAACCGCCGAGCTTCCGGCGCCTGACCAAGATTCACAGACCATGCTTTGGGGTTCGCGCCGGGTGTACCGACGCAAATCCCCGTGTTGGTGGCGATATCCAAGGCAAGGATTTTCACTGCTTGGCCCGCCACGAACCTTTAGGACCCGGTAAACGCGCCCTGTGGCCTTCCTTGACCGCCCGACGTTTCATCAGGCGGCCAATCAAAGCCTCTATGTCCTCTGACACTTCGCTGAGATTGAAGGCTTTCACGAGTGCGGTCATCCCACGACCTCGTTTGGCTGAAACAACTGCTTGAGAACGCCCCAAGTGCGAAGGTTGCCGACATGGCGGCGAACAAGCTCTGGGGTGCAATCGAACTTGATCGCAATGTCTTCGACACCGTATCCCGCCTTAAGAAGCTCCGGCAGTGCAGCAATGCGTTGGTGATAATCCCTGATAGGATTCATTCCGCCGCCTCCCCGCCGAAGCTGATGGGCGTGACAACATCATAACCCATGACCTCATCAACTTCGTTGTTGAACTCTTCGGTCTCGGCGTCTGTGGTCTCGGGGGTTTCGTCGCCAGGATCACCCACGCCATGTTCTTCGGCGATGTCATTGGCTTCCGATGCTGCTTGTTCAGCGGCTTCCTGTTGAACGTCTTCGTTCGGATTATCCAATGGTAGATCCGGGTCGTTGTCGAAAATCTCTCTTTCAGCAACCGGCAAGAGCAACTGCATCGACCGCAGCCAATCCTTGCGCTTTCCATCGTTCTTGATCTTCATCCCGGCACGGAACTGAGACAGAGCCTTGTTTTCGATCCCGCACTTCTCCGCATAGGCACCGATAGCCTCGCGCCGTTTGCCGGAATTTGAAGCGTCAGAGCCTTCGCCCTTCGCCCATTCCTCATGCTTTTGCAGCAATTCATCACCGTTGATGGTGATCTTTCCACCGTCTGCCATAATGGCCTCCTATCTGGTCGGGTTGATCGGGGCGCTTCCACGGACAGAGCCCGCGCCCCATAGGCCCGGAAACCGAGGACAAACCCTCGCCGCCCGTGGAATTTCTTGAAATCTCAACCGAAAACGCACACCGTAGGCGTGTTTGATCAGGAGATTTGAGATGAGAGATAGCCGCTACGAGAACATTCTCACGTTCATCTATGGCGCTGGAATAATTGGTACATTCGTGTACCTGACGTTCTTCGATGGGTACGTTTACAACTGGTGGAATTGGATTATTGCGATACCTATCAACGTCATGTTGTCTGGCGTCTTCCCGATTTACTGGCTGATCCTGCACTGGATTTTCTGAGGCAATGTCCCCGGAAATCGAAGAGCTGATCAAAGTCAACGCACGTTTGCGAGGCCAGATTGCGGCATTGACCCACGTGGTGAACTGGCTGCTGGATGAAGAAGCCAAGCGAAAGCATGATCCAGACGCATTCATCAACGGCGTCCTCGATATGATCCAGGCGATTTACTCTGGTGTCGATGTGACCGACGAAATACGGAAAGAAGGCGCCGAAGGAATCCGGGACATTGCCGAGAAGCTTGAGCATCTAGCCTCTTGGAAACCTCCCACTTAACGCGCGCGGCTGCTTCATGGCCTTCCGCAAAATCGTCGTCAGTCAGGAGACCAAGGGGATTCTCACGATCCGGCATTGGTCACTCTGCCGTAGCGTGAGAGGCTTCTTTGTTGCTGTCTTTTGAGGTTGAATTCACCTTTAAGGCGTCATCGAAACCATTGACCAACAGACGCAAGCGTTCGTTACTGAAACCTTTGCCGGAAAGAAACCGGCCTAAAGCAGAGGGGCAGTTAAAGAGCCCTTCGCTCAACTGAGTTTTGTTTTTTCCAGTTTTTTTCAGCACTTCTGGGAGCGCCTTGTTTGCTGCTTCCCGGATCACTTTTTCGGATGCCGGGACCTCGAACTTTCGCCACATGACAGGTCCTCATTTTGGACCTTGATAGATGTCTAACAATTTTCCTTCAATAGTTTTCTAACAATAGTTGTTTCACAAATGAACCCCTAGGTGGTCTATTTTATTGATATTGCTAAGTAATAGTTTTTCGACTATTTTTTCCTAATGGCGACGCGAAAGAAAAAACCAAGCCCAGAGCTCCTACATCAATGGGAGGTCATCGAGGCCAAAAGAGCAGAACTCAACACCAACAAGAAGGTGTTGTCGTTGCTCGCCGAGAAGCATGAGACATACTATTTTCAAGCTGAAAAGCTCAAATGGCCTATCAGCCTGGAAGTATTGACCGCTTGGGCCGAGGAACTCGATATCCCTATTGGTTCACTGTTCCTTGATGGAGACGAGAACCCGAAAGCAAAGCTTATTCGGTTGGTTCAGAAGGCTGACGAAGAGAAGCTTCCTCAGGCCCTTCGGATCCTAGAGGCTTTTCTAGTCTCATAAGAATCTCTTCTATCCCATTATCACCAAATCTTCTGTGTATTTTCTCGGCTACAATGAGTAGCCGCTTTCGTGCATCCATCCCGTTGCCCTTGTAGTTTTTAATCTATTACTTAACTATAAAATGCACCCCTAGGGTTTCTTTTTGATAGCAATGGAAATGGAATATGACAAGTACATTACAACTCTTAGGTGACGAGCTTACCAAAATCGGCTTTGATCGTTTCGCCATCGGCACCGGCTTTCATACAGGCGAACTGGAGTTCCAATCCACTTTTGCTCACGACTGGCAGCAGTTCTATTTTGAGAACGACTTTCAAAACCTGGACCCCCTACCGTATTGCGCTCTGGCTGGTGAAACCCCGCTGCGTTGGAGCGACGTACACAAGCGCATGAAGAAAAACCCGGTCATGAACGCGGCGCGTGACTTCGGTCTCAAGCAGGGCTTCGGACTTTCCTGTGGTGGATATGTGGTAAGCGCCTATCACGATGGTGAGATTACCGATTCCGATCTCAGCTTCGTGCAATCTTCTATGGCGCGGATCATCAGGCGGTTTGATACGTCCGTAGAGCCTTTGACGAAATCGCAACAGGGGCTCGTGGATTTACTTGGCGTTGGCCTGCCGATGACCCAGATCGCTGAGATATTGGGAATCACACCCGATGGCTTGAAAACGGCCAAGCGCCGCCTGTTCAAAAAGTATATGGTTAATTCTGATGCACAATTGCTCAGGGTATTGCGCAATCAATAGCCATATTCCGGCATTCACAGCCTGAGCATTCCGAACTTTTAGGCCGAGGTCTACAACTCCTTAAGAACACCCTTAAGGAGAATATAGATGGATTCTATTGCAGTAGATTTTTCGAACATTCATCAGGCTGGAGATGCCTGGAACGAGTATTGGCAACTTCGCAAAGACGAGTTTGTTGACCAGAAGGGTTGGGCGCTTCCACACACCGATACAATTGAGTTTGACTGGTATGACCGACCCGGAGCGCAGTGGATCATTGTGACCGAGGATGGCCACTGTGTTGGGGGTTCCCGCCTGCTGCGAACTGATGCCCCGTCCTACGGAGGTGAGAGCTACATGCTCAAGGATGCGCAAGATGGGCTTATCCACGGTATCCCCGTTGAAATGCTACCCGAGGATCTTCCCCGAGACCCTACGGTGTTCGAAGCCACGAGGTTCTTTGTTCGCCGCGACCTGAGCCCTAAGCAGGCTATGAGAGTGCAAAAAGAGATAGTCGCCAAGACAGCGGAGACAGCAAAGCGGCTGGGCGGTGAGAAGTTAGTCGCGCTGATGCCCTGCAAAATCTACCGGATTTTCAGACGGTTTGGATTCGAAGTTGTTGAACACGATGTCGCCCGAGAGATCGACGGAATACCCCATTCTGTTGGGTGGTTAAGCTTGCGATAGTTTTTTAACAATTTTTCTTCTTGCAATAATTGTTAGAAAACTATTATGATTCCTCCATAGCCCATCACCGGGCGGCCCCGCCGAAGACGCCACAGGCAGATCGCGGGGCACAAACAGGAGGCATCAATGTCGGAACATTCCTACATCACGGACCCCAACGACTTCTGCCGGATGTGTAAAGGCAGCGGTGTGCAGAGCTACGCCAGCCCGACCGGCGCGAACGTCACCGAGCCCTGCTATCTGTGTGGCGGCAGCGGTGTCAGTAGCGTCCGTGTCTCCAAAAAAATTGCAGCGGAGTGATCGCCATGGACGCCTTGGTTCAAAGCGACGTCTTCGCCCTGCGTGATCCTGAAAACTTGGATCCGTACGGGCCGCAGAACCACCCGATTTCAGCCAATCAATTTGAGGGGAGACAAATGGATACCATCACACTGTACGGTGGCTATGACGGATCGTTCGAATACTTCGACAACGCTCCGGCCACGACCCCAGACAAGCACGACACCCACAAGCTCATTCTCCCCATGGCGGATGATGCCCCGGTGTCTGGAACCTTCACCAACGAAAACGGCGACGTGATCACCGTGGAACGTATCGAACAGGATGCGTCATGACCAATATCGCCTCATCCCTTAACCCCGACCCCGATAACCCACCAGTCACCACTCACAACGGGTCGGAACACGCGCTGTTTGTTTCCAAAACTACAAGCGCGTCTGAGGGTGCTTCCAATAACCCCCCAGGTGGCAAGCACCCTCCCCAATTCCAAATCTTTGATCCCGATCCCGACGATATCGACGCATGGGAAGACTACCGAGAGGCCACCAAAGCCACCCTTAGAGCCCTGCAGCGCGTCCTCTTCGCCTTTGTCGGCGCCGGTATCGGCACCCTGCTCTGGGTGAACCTGATCAACTGATTTCCCCCGCGAAGGTCTTCGCCTCGAAGCACTGTCCCCCTTCGCGCAACTGGCGGGCGGTTCATTTGGCTCCCCCCATGATGACCGCCCGCCCCTTTCGAAACGGAAACACATGAGCCTGATCATCACCGATATCGCTGACGGAGAGACCGTACCCGGCCCCGGTGCTTACCGCATGAGCATGAAGCACTACCACAGCCAAGAGGTATGTCCCGGTACGTCTGTGTCCTCTACCGGCATCCGCAAGGCCGCTCTGGAAAGCCCTCATGCGTTTTGGAAGACCTTTGACGGCAACCCGAACCGCTACCCCAAGAAAGACGACAGCGACAGCCTAATCCTCGGTAAAGCCGCTCACTCTCTGATCCTGGGTGATGAGGTCTTTGACGAACACTTCATCTACGTGGATAAGGATGCGCCCCGCCGACCGACATCTGTTCAGATCAAGAACTATGAGCGGGATGGCGAATGGTCCGATGCAGCCAAGGAAGGCGGCGAATATTGGGCCGAGTTCGACAAGAAGGCCAACGGCCGTCTGCTGCTCAAGGAAGAGCAGGTCGAGAAGATCATATACATGGCGGAAAATCTCAACGCCAATCCGCTGGCGGTCGAAATTCTCAAGTCCGATTTGGTTGAGGTCTCGCTGATTTGGCAGGACGAGATCACCGGCCTTTGGCTTAAGTCCCGCGTCGATTGCATCCCCACCAACGGCTACGACTTCGGTGATTTGAAGACCTTTGCGCCCAAAGGAAAGAACCTTCGCCTAGCTGCTCAACGATCGATCACAGAATTCGGATACCCACTTCAAATGGAAATGGGTGTCATGGGCGCCGAGCAGGTATTCGGCACGACTGCCAAACGATGTGGGTTGGTGATGTGCCAGTCTTCGGCACCTTACGAAGTTATTCCGACCATTGTTGAGGCCGATACGTTGCACTGGTCGCGCGTTCTGATCCGGGACGGGCTGAACAAGATCAAACACGGTCTCGATACGGGTGATTGGCCCGGCGTCGGCGCTGAACTCCTCACTTATGAATTCCCCCCTTCGATGACCGAGCGGCTGTCTGATCTGCAAGCCGCTGGCGAACTCCCCAACATTTAACGAGAGGAAACACCTGTGACTGATCTCTCACAAACTATCGCGCCGAAAAGTGACCAGTTGAACGCCGACGATCTTATAGCAGGCCCCAAAACGATCACGGTTACACGCGTCCAAGGTCAGGAAAACGCTGACCAACCCGTTTCCATCTTCTTTGAAGGCGACAACGGCAAACCGTACAAGCCTTGCCTGTCTATGCGGCGGGTCATGGTTCAGGTTTGGGGGCCGGACGGAGCCAAATACCCCGGTAGATCCATGACGCTCTACAACGATCCCGAAGTGAAATTCGGTGGGATCAAAGTTGGCGGCATTCGTATCAGCCACATGAGCAATATCGAGCGCGCTCAATCATTGATGCTGACCACCACCCGAGCCCGTCGCAACGAGTACGTGGTCAAACCTCTGGCAGCCAATCAAAACGAAGAGGTCTTGTTGCGCGCCAGAGAACAAGCGGACAAAGGCAAGGACGCTTTTACAGAGTTTTGGAACAGCCCCGAAGGCAAGCGGCATCGCGATCTTTTGCGGCCGCATATGGAAGACCTGAAAAAGCGTGCCCAAGAAGCCGATGAGGCATCCCAGAACCTTGCACAACGCCTGCAACAGCAGAACGAGGCGGCAGAACCGCCCGAGCAGGAACCCGGCCAGCCCATCGATGGTGAAATCCTTCCAGCCGAAGAGGAAAGCCAGGATGAGCCGCTGATTGATCCGTCAGAACTTGAGTTTGCAGAGGGTGTGACCGCTGCCAACGAAGAGAAGACGGCGGCAGACTGTCCGTATGACGACATCATGAAGCGCGCTCATTGGCTGGCCGGGTTCAAGCAGCAATCCAACCTGAACGCGGAGGCCGAGGGATGAACCGACCATTTATCAGTATGGATGACCCCAAGCAGGCCGAAGACTTCGCTAGCATGATAGACGATGTAATCCGGGGTGCCGCTGACCATATCATCAGATCTCAGCGCATGTCTCCGATCTCTGCACTGGCGATGATCTATCAAGGTGCGGTTCGCGGTCTGGTCTACATCGGCGGTGAAGCTGCATTCGAATACTCCGACGCGGTTGTCGGACAGTTCAAAGATGGCGAAGTCACTGACGAACTGCGCGCCGCCCAGACAGAAGCGTTCAAGCGGATGGCCGCATATGCCAAGCTTCTGGCTGTAAAGCCGGAGGGCCGAGCATGATCACCGACAAGCTCTGCCCCCTCGCCCGCACCTTTGGTGACAAAGACCTGAAATCCACGTGCAGGGGCTCCGACTGTGCCCTGTATCGGGAGGAAATGCTTCCGGTACCAGCATCGGAACCGACCTATGTATCCGCCATCCAAAGGGAAATGGCCTGTCTGGCTCAAGACGAGGGCAAGGGGCGAGAGGCCAAGTGTTTTCAGAAGAAGGCCACAGCCAACGTTTCAAAAGACCCCGAGAAGTATGGCGTTCACATACCCCGCCGAGGCTATTGCGGGATGGGTGGCAAGCCGTGATCCACTACAACCCGCATATGCTCCCCAAGATCAGGTCCGAGGCAATCATGGCCGCCGCCAACGGTGCGCCTTGCACGCTGCGGATCTGTTCCCTGCTGGGTCAACGCTGCTGGTCACAGGAAACAACCGTTGCCTGTCACCTACCGATCTGGGGCAAAGGTGTGGGAACCAAGGTCACGGACATGGCCGTCGCCTTCGGATGCGGTGGCTGTCACGCAATCCTTGATGGTGTTGATCGATCCAACCTGCGGCTGCTGGAAGAGAAATACCCGGCAATGCTCGCCCAACGACTGCTTCACGCTCTTACCGAAACACACGCCCTTTTGCTGTCGGCCGACATCATCACGATCCCCGACGGCAAATTCATTTGAACCAACGAAGATAGAGGACGATCACATGCACAAGACACTCCCCCTGCTGCTTCTCACCACCTGCGCGCCGTACGTCTCGCCCTGCGGTTCAATCAACGACTGCGAACCCAAGGAACAGCCGGTCACAGCGGTCACGGAATCCCCCAGACCTCAGGCCCGTCCGCAAGGCGTTCTCATGATCGATCTGGCCCGCCCGTGGCATCCGGATCCGGACAGCAACCAGTAACGAACAGGAGAGAGATATGAAGCTGACGTCATTGGTAATCCAGCCAACCAACACTTGGGCAAAGGTCGGGCCAAAGAATCCACTGCGCGCCGTGGTCAAACTGGAAAGCGAAGAATCCACTGTGGAGTGCGTTCTAGGCGAAGAGACCATGCGCAGGATGCTGGACCTTTGCGCCGACGAGATTGCTCAAAACGCTGAAAGGAACGTGCAGGAGTTCGTGTCTGCCGTCTCTGCATTGGACGCCTCGAAGGATGCCGCCCTCATCAGCAAAATCGACTGACCACCCAGCAACCCCCTTCCCGTTTAGTGAGGCGGGAACGGGAGAAAGGAGAGACGGATGAAAGAAATAGACCTATCGCCGCTTGAGTCATTGGCAGACCCCAGCATCACGGAACTCCCTTTTTACAATGAAGGCGGACGAGTGATGGCGGGCCATCTCGGTTCTACTTTCTTCGTCATCACATTGAACCCCGACGGGCACTGCGAGGCGTCACTTTCCTGCGGCAAGCGCCCAGCATCAGATGCTCAAGTTGATGCCTTCTTTCGCAAATGGGGTGTGCCACGACCCGCCTTGGAGGACCCGAGAGCAAAGCGATGCCGCATGTTCGTGGTTCGCGACACTAGACCCATTTTCAATCAGTAAGGCCCGCCCATGACCCAGCAGACCAACATATGGACCGCCCCCGCAGCGATGATGGGGGGAGAGGGATGAGGGCGCACCAGCCAAAAAAGCGGCGCGATGACTGGATTACACCCGCCTATGTCTTCGAAGCGCTAGGCGAGAGGTTCGATCTGGATGTTGCTGCGCCTGCCGATGGTGACACCCATGTTCCTTGCTGGAACTGGTACCATCAGATCGACAATGGTCTGCGCCGGAACTGGTACGGTTTCGTCTGGATGAATCCACCCTACGGGCATCAATCGACCAAGCGTCACTGGCTAACCCGCTTCTTCGATCATGGGAACGGAATTGCGTTGTTGCCAGATCGTACATCTGCGCCGTGGTGGCAGGAATTTGCGCCAAGATCCGATGCCATCTTGTTCGTATCCCCGAAGATCAAGTTCGAACTTCCTGACGGCACGCGCGGTGAACAACCCGGTGACGGAACAACGTTGATCGCCTGCGGTCGCCGTGCTGCGTCTTCGCTCTTGCGGGCCTCAGATCTGGGGCAGGTTTTCGTTGGGGTCGCATCATGACCGACCTCACCACCCTCCCCGAGCGCGCCTTGTCGATCCGCCAGCCATGGGCTTGGGCCATACTGAACGCGGGGAAGGATATCGAGAACCGTCCGCGCCGGTTCCACTATCGCGGGCCGATCTGCATCCATGCGAGTCTTGCGATGAAAGACCAAGACTATGATCCATTTGCTGATCTGGTCAAAGCACACTTCCCTGACGATTGCTGGCGCTGGATTGCTCAATTCTGCAATGGTGGGGACGTTCGCGGCGGCATCATCGGCACCGCAGAAATCGTGGACTGCATCGAGACAAGCGACAGCCCTTGGTTCTTCGGTCCCTACGGCCTTGTTCTCCGCAACGTGCAACCCGTTCCCTTCATCCCCGTTAAAGGCGCTCTCGGCCTGTTCCGCTGGCGCAAGAACCTGGAACGGGGGGCGGTATGATCGGCATGACTGTTTGCAGTGGCATCGGGGCACCTGAACATGCGGCCCCATGGATCGACTGGCGCTATCAGTCAGAGATCGAACCGTTCCCCTGTGCGGTTCTCAAACAGCGCTTTCCCGACGCCACCAATCTCGGGGACATGACCAAATTCAAGGAATGGCCGGATGCAAACATCGATGTTCTCTGTGGAGGAACCCCCTGTCAGTCGTTCTCCATCGCTGGCCTTCGAAAGGGCCTTGCTGACCCGCGGGGAAACCTCGCCCTCACGTATCTTGCCATTGCTGAGCGATATAAGCCCCGCTGGCTGGTCTGGGAGAACGTCCCCGGTGTTCTATCGGCGCTTTCCCACGAGGCTCCCGATCAGAGTCCGCCGGGAATCGACCTGGACGGTGACAACGGACCCGGAGACGGGGAAGAGATCGTGGTCACTGACGAATACACAAGTGTCGAAGACCATGCGCTTTGGTGCTTCATGGCCGGGGCGGCAGAACTCGGCTATCATGGCGGGTTCATCCATCTTGACGCTCAACACATCCAAACATCGGGCTTCCCATACGCTGTACCCCAACGTCGGGACCGTCTGTTCTTTGTCGGATATCTTGGAGACTGGACCCGTGCCGCAGCGGTTCTATTTGACACCGAAAGCTTGCGCGGGAATCCTCCGCCGCGCCGAGAAGCGGGGAAAGACGTTGCCGGAACCCTTGGAGGTAGCTCTCAAAGCGGTGGTTTCAGGACAACAGACCTAGACAACAACGGGGCTTTCATCGTCTCCCATGACGCCGCGCCGTGTCTCGAAACCACCGCCGGTGATTATTCCCGAGCTGACGGCTTTACGATGGTCGCCCACACCCTGAAAGGCGAGGGCTTCGACGCGAGCGAGGATGGGACGGGCCGCGGAACACCTATCGTTCCTGTCGCCATTCAAGAACGCGCTATCAGTGAAAACCCAAACTCCGGCCCAGATGGCGTTGGGGTGCGTCAGGACGGTGCCGCTTTCACTCTTGAAGCCAGAACAACCACACAAGCCGTCGCCTTCGACTGCAAGGGAACAGAGGTTCAGGTGTCCGAGGACGGATCACACCCGCCTTTGCGATCGATGGGCCATCACCAGAGCCACCAGAACGCCGGCGGTCATGCTGCCGTGGCGTGGTCAATCATGCCCCAGAACAGCGGCAAAGATTACAAGGCCCGCTCTGTCGAGGTCTCGCAACCCCTCATGGCTGGTGGCCCTGTCGGCGGCAATCAGGGTGGCGACTACATTCAGGATCAGCCTTGGGCCGTCCGCCGGCTGACCCCCACAGAGTGCGAACGACTTATGGGCTTTCCGGATGGTTGGACCGCTATCGAGTGGCGCGGCAAGCCTGCTGAAAAATGCCCAGATGGACCCCGCTACAAGGCGCTTGGCAACTCATGGGCGGTCAACAGCGGTGAATACATCTTCGACCGGATTGAAATGGTGGAAGAGTTCTTTTCAACACCCAACACAGGGGAGCTTGTTTGATGCCTTCTGAACCCACCAACAGCGTAGATATCAGCAAAGAAGCGGTTAACAAAGCGTCGGGGATGTGTCGCCTTCATGGGTTGCATGGAACAGAACAGTTGCTCCGCGCCCTCTCAGCCCGTGTGGAGCAGCTTAAACCGTGCCCCGCAGCCAGCCGGGAAGAGATTGCCGTGAAGCCTTTGGAGTGGCGTGGACACATCGGAAAATCCGTAAGCGATGTATACGAATTGGGCTTACGTAGCGGGCAGTGGGGCTTTTCGATCAATGGTGACGAGTTCACAGTTGGCCTAAATTCCGGTGATAAATTTGGATCGGAGAATGAAGCGAAAGATGGCGCAGAAGAATTACACAAACGCCGCATCCTGTCCGCCCTCACCCCCACCCCGGAGTTCGAGAACACCGACCCTATGACCATCGCCAAGTACGATGACGAACTGCGGAAGGGCTCGGAGCGTTTCTTAGCCAGAAATCAGCCATGCGGCTGCATAGTCTGCCACTGTGAAGACGATGAACAATGTCAGGGCTGCGGGGCAAAGAGTTGTGGGAACCATCCCGTAGGTGGAATTCCCAACCCGGTTTACGAACACCCCGCCACGGAACAGCCTAGCGTAAAGGAAGCTGCGCGGGTGCTGCGAGAAACACGTCAGATTGTCTGTGACGCGGCAGAGACCGGCTTCAACTGTCACGATGGAGATTGGGCTGAGCGACTATTCCGAAACAATGGTCAGATAACCGCCGCCCTGCGTGATCTGGCGGGGGATAAGTGATGCTTGCTGCATATATCAGGAAGAAGTGCCACGCAGAGTATTGGCTCATTGGCTTGATGTGCATCCTTGTCGAAGAAGTTGGAGCCGAGAAGGTCCGAGATGCGCTCGCCACTGCCACCCCCAAGCGGAGGACCCCACCCCATGACCAATGACAGTACAGCGCCAGAGCGGTTAGTGAACACGCAGACAAAGGAAGCACAACGAGTTCAAGGGTCAGTTTTAGCTTCTGCTGCACATCTATCAACACATCGCTTTCAGGGGTGGGGAAATCCAATTGTCGCGTCATGCAAAGACGCAGCCGACATGATTGGGGCGCTGGCATCCGAACGCGACACCATCCAATCCCACCTCGAAGCCGCACAGGCACGTATTGCGGAGCTGGAGCGCCGATTGGGTGGCGGGTGCGATGCCAACAACGGTGGCGAACACACGGTCATGTCTCAGGGCAAGTACAAATATTGCTCAGGCTGCGGCGAAAGCCTGCGAGGCGTCCGTTACTGCCATGAGCCCCGCGCAGCACTGGAGGGAAAAGGATGATAGCCCTCGACGTTTGCTGCAACGATCCCGACAACGGCCTGTTCAATCACCGTGCCGAACGCCTTCAGCTTGGCATCTGTGAATTCGAAGCCCGCCGCGATCCTGCACCTACCTTTGTACTGCTGAACAACGGCTCCAATTTTCGGTTGTCCGGTAAGGTCTGGCCAATTGAACAGTCTAAAGACTGGTTCGGTAACTGGTGCTGGAACCGATATGTGATCTGGGAAAAGGGAAAGACCCCCGGTTGGTGGATGGTCGATTTCCTCAAGTGGCTGCGCGGCCGCGAACTGTACGACATGGATTGCGGGACATCCGACCTTTACCGCTGGTGGAGATTGGAAGGGCCGAACCGTTCCTCTGCTGATCTTCACACCATGATTTTCGAGGCGTGCCAATGACCAACCACGCCCACTACCAGCGCCCGATGAACCTGCACCGTCCGCGTCACAACCCGCCTTCTATGCGGACCAAGATAGCCACGGCGCAGACCAACAGCAGCAACGCCCGCAAGGTGGAAGTGACCCTGCCTAAGCCGGAGTGGGAAGAGGAGGAGGATTAAATGCGGGAGATAAAGTTCAGAGCCTGGGACGGTAAAGAGATGCGCCCCGCAAGCCCGAATATGATGCTTTCCAGCTATGGAGGAAGCACCTTCTGGCAATTTGCATATGACGCGCCGGAGCCGACTGGCTGGGATGTCATGCAGTTCACCGGCCTAAAGGATTGCAATGGTGTTGAGATTTACGAGGGGGATATCGTTGAGACCAAAGGTTACCCTTTTTACACCGAAGAAGGCCGGAACTATCTGGGTGAGGTGGCTTGGTTCGAAGAAGCCGCTTGTTGGCATGTCTTCCTACACGTCGTGAGCGACCGGGTTCGGGGTAGAGCCAGCGGCGACATGCTCGGGGCTTACATTGAAGAGCGCACCGATTTGGAGGTCGCGGGCAATATCCACCAGAACCCCGAATTGCTTGCCACCCCCACGAGTTGAGAGAGAACGGATAGAGAGGAACGGACGGATGCGACCACGCGATGTAACTCACACAGACCAATTTCTAAAAATGGAAAGCGACAACCACGGCAACGCTGAGGAATGGTCAATCCTTCATAACGGTGACCACGTATCTTTGCACGTTCCCGGTGGCGGCAGTTGGGTGACCATTCCAACCCACCAGTTCAATCAAATTGTGGACTGGTACATGACCGAACAGAAATCATCCTAAGGCCCCGCCCCCATGTCCCCGCTCTACTTAAACGACAAAGACACCGCCAAGTTTCTTGGGGTGTCGTTCGCGTGGTTTAAGGCCAACGTTGAGGCTTTGGAGCGGCAGTTCGGTCTGCCTAGGGAGGACGTTGCGCTGGGAATGCGGTATCGTCCGGGTATTGAGGATTGGGCGCGCGAGCGAAACACAAGAAAGGAGGCGCGTCCCGAGCGGTTGTCGGAAACCAACAGAGGAAACAAAAATGCATTTTAGGGAAAGTCTCTTTGACGATTCAGAACCAGACTATGCGCCGTGTTTGAAGCACCGCAAAGACCGAGGGAAATACTTCTGGCGCCCTCCAAAAAAATACTTAGACGCCGGATACGCGATCAAGACATACCCATTGCAAGGCACTGAGGGCGATGGACTTGATCAGGAACGAGCCCGCCAATGCCGAATGCTCACCAGAGAAATGCTGGAATGGTATGAAGTCCAAAAGAACGGCCGTACGCCCGGAACCTGGGGCTGGTTGATAGGCCGATATGTCAGCGACGAATACAGCGCTATCAATGATGTCCAGCCATCCACCCGCAAGAAATACAAGGAATGGATGAAGCGGCTGGAGAATGCCATTGGTGAGGTGCTTATCAGCAAAACAGACTTCGAGTGCCTGATGGAATGGCGCAAGAACATGCTAGAGCGTGAGGTCGATGGTAAGCCATCGCCCAGATCCGTGGACTTCATCAGCAAATGGTTCACCCACTTCATGATCGTGGTCAGCCACGGGATCAAAGCCGGTGATCCCGATACTCAAGCCCACTGCATCAGGATCAAAACCATCCGCGGGGAAATGCGTATCCAAGCCCCTGCCCCACGCGCTCAGGCTATAACCTGGGATCAGGTGGAAACGGTGGTGGCAGAAGCCGACAAGCGCGGCTGGTCTCAACTGGCCCTCTCCGTCCTTCTACGGTTCGAGTTCATGCTGCGTGGAGTCGATATCTACGGGGAATGGGAACCCGCAGAAGATGGCGCGGGCGGTATCCTGTTCGAATACAGAGGAACGGTTAAGCGCTGGGTCAAGGGTCTCACATGGGAGATGATCTCCCCGGATGTGTCCAGCTTTGACAAGGTGATCAGCAAGACCGTGAAGTCCCTGCCCGAGCCCTACACCTTCGATCTGACTGATGTCCCGGATATCCGCCGGCGTCTTCTGGCTATTCCGGAGGAACAGCGCGTTGGTCCCGTTATCAAGATGGACGATGGGTTGCCCCCGCGCAGCGACAAGCTGACCAAGCAATTCAAAGCCATCGTCAGGGACCACAAAGACCTGCCCAATGATCTGCGTCTATCGGACAACCGTTCCGGCGGTATCACCGAGGGCAAGGACTTGGTTGAACCAATGACCCTACGCGATGCAGCTCAACACAAGATGGTATCCACCACGGACCGTTATGTCAGGGCCAGATCAGCGGCTGCCAATAAGGTAGTCAATCTGCGCCAGAAGAGTCGCCAGTAGGAAAATATGAATACCACGAGCCTGAAACAAAAAGAGATTTATGAAACTGTAACTCCCTCGCGGAGACGCACGCCTGGTTCGATTCCAGGGTCGCCCACCATCTTTCCTACAGGTTTCAAAGATGGTCGGCACGCTCTGCCAAGGCGTTTCCGTTTGCGGGAATACGCGCACTGAGGTCCACAAAGACTCGTAAAAGTTGCGAAACAGAGCATGGAACGCTAGTCTGATAACGTATTTGCGAGGGACTTGTTATGAGATTGATACTGGCGGCTATTGCCGTGTGTGTCGCAGGCGCGGCGAATGCGCTGACGATCACTTTTGATAATAATTTTCCAAATGATCCCCAAAGCGGCCTGACAACATATCAGGGAACCAGCCAAGGTTTCACCTTTGACTATGCCGCGGTCTACAACTTTGGCAATCATATTAACCTCCATGACGACAACGGCGTTCTGTCAACTGTGGTGCAGGCCGTAAACGGAACGAAATTCACGGTGCAATCCGTCGATCTGTGGGGGTTGTCACGAGTGTTCATGACAGGGGCAGGTCCAGCCCCCGCGCTTGGCACGCAGGCTTACAATCAATGGCTGGTCGCGGGCTCAGCGCCCGTGCCTACCCTGACATTTTCGGGCCTCCTGAACGGTGCCACGGTTGCAACGCAGACGTTCGGACCGACAGCTTTGAACACTTTTGGTTTTTCCAGTGGGTTCACAGCCATCGATCAACTGCTGATAACGTTGAACGTACCAAATGCAGTCAAATCGCCCTTTGGACTCGGGTCAAACACGGTTTGGTGCAACCAATGGTGTGGCGAGTTCAATGTGGACAATTTGCAGGTCGCACCGGTTCCCCTGCCGGCAAGCGGTTTGCTTTTGATCGGGGCCGTCTTGGGCCTGTTCGGGTATCGTCGGTTTAAGACAACCTAGTCGCGGCCAATACCAAAAGAAAAACGGCGCTGAATATTTCTCAGCGCCGTTTTTTTTGCGTTTTGATGTGCCTATTCCGCTGCCGGGCGCAGTGCTGAGACCCTTTCGAACCAGGCCTGAATTGCATCCAGATCCGCTGGCAAATTTTCTGCAGCGCCGTCGGAGAAGGTCTGGAATTTCTCTGCGTTCAATCCGTTCACCCCGACCAGCACAGGGATGTCCATCGCCAGCGCTTCGCCGATCACGGGGCGGAACCCGCGACCGTCGGATTCGTGCTTGCCGAATTTGTTGATGATCAGCAATTGGGGCGTATCCACAAGCGAGGCTGTCACGTACCCCACCGCCTGTTCCAGCGCCGCCGGGTCCAGACGGCAGCCGCGCGATTGAGTGCCCAGAGATTGCGAGATGCGGATGGTTTCGCCATCAGGCAGCACACGCACATCCATATCGCATTTGCTGCTGTCGGCGCATTCGGTGTTTGTTTGCACGACACCGGCCAGCTTCGCGCCCGACGCCAGCAGGCGCTCGGCTACGGCGCTCAGCAGGCGATCCGTGGCGCCGCGGTCAGTGGTGGTGACATAGGCCAGATGCATCTTGGACCTCTTGTAAATCGTTTGTGACGTTTCAAATAGCACGCAAGGTGCCGCCCGACCACTCCCCCCGTCATGGAAGCGGCGAGAGACCGATCAAAGGTGCGTGCAGGTGAAGCAGAACCGCGTATGCCGCAAACGCGGCCAGCCAGACCCAGGGGCGTGGCCAGGGACGCGGCGCGCGGAGTGAAAAACGGGCAGTGTTGCGGGACAACCGAACCCATTCAATGCCCATTTCTCGGGATTTGCGCCGGTCGATCAGAGCCATGCCCATCGCCGCGAAACCGGCAAACAGACCAAACAGGATCACATGGGACAGACTGCCATTCGCCAGCAGATGCGCCACCGTCCATAACATCAGTGCGGCCAGAATCGGGTGGCGGGTGGTGCGCAGGATACCGGGCTGTTCCGGATCAAAGGGGCGGTTACCCAGCCCCCCGAATGAGAACGGGTTCTGAATGGTGAGGCCGGCAACAGCCAGCCAGCAGACCACGGGCATGATCAAAACCGGTGCCCAGCGGAAAAGAGTGAATGGCGGGATGACCTCGACATGAGGGGCGTTTGCGGCGGCTATGATCAGCCAGGCCAGGACAGCCAACGACAGGATCGAATAGGCTGTGAAATAACCCCTGCGCCCGAGTGTTTCGATCAGCCAGCCGCGCACGGCAGGCCGAACCGGAATCGCGTGGCTGAGCAAGAAGGTGATAAGCGCCGCAAGGAATAGGACCCAACCGGTCATGGTGATCTCCGAATATGTTGGGATCGGTCTAGATCAGGATGGCGGCGGCTTCCTTGTTCGAAATCAAGTGTGGCGCAGGGGCAGATATGCTGCCCCTGCCCTGTCTTACAGCCCCAGCGCCGCGCGGCGTTCTTCGGCAAAGCCCTGCACGATTCGGTCGGCAACCAGCGCCAGTATCGCCATTGCTGCACCCGCCGAGATACCCAGCCCGACATCCGCCTGCCCCAGCGCCAGATAGATCGACTGCCCCAGACCGGTGGTCCCGATCAGCGCCGCGATCACCAGCATGGCAAAGGCATAGAGGATGGTCTGGTTCAGACCCAGCAGGATGGTCGGCGCGGCGTAAGGCGCACGGACGTCGCGCATGATCTGCCACTCGGTCGCGCCGCTCGAGATTGCGGCCTCCATCATTTCCTCTGGCGTGTTGACCAGCCCGTGCCGCGTGTAGCGGATCATCGGCACGATCGCGTAGGCGCAAATTGCGAGGAAGGCCGAGAATTCACCGATCTGGAATACCATCAGGACCGGGATCAGGAACACGAACAGAGGGATCGTCTGCAACATGTCGCAGATCGGACGGACGATTTTCCACACCGGCTCCCACACGGCGCTGGCCAGCCCGATCAGGCCACCGACCACGGCACAGGAAAACACCGCCGCACCGCTGAGGTAGAGCGACAACAGTGCCCTTTCCCACAGGCCTGACACGAGGATGGTGCAAAGCAGCCCCACGCAGAGCGCGGCCAGACGCCACCCCCCCGCGACCCAAGCCAGCGCGGCCGTGCCGGTCAGGACAAAGGGCCATGGCAGGTTTGCAATACCGGTTTCGAGCATGCCGATCAGGATCAGGATGATCAGACCACCCGTCAGCCGCCCGCGCCATGCCATCAATAGGGTAATCGCTGCACCAGCGGCGAACAGGCCCCAGCTCATGGCTGGCGTCCACTGGAAACCCCATGTGAACGGCAGCACCGCCTGATCCAAACCGATCCGCAGCGGCAGCAACACATAGAACAGAGAATTGTTCTTGAGCGCATCCAGCCATGGGCCGTTGGCCTGAGTGAAGGCGGTCAGGCCGCTGTCCACAGCCTCGGCCATCGGGTCAAGAACAGTCAGTTCAGACGGATTCGGCAGCCAGTTGCGAAATGCCAGGGTAAACAGCACGGCAAAGCCAAGCATGGCCCATACGACGCGGCTGTCATAGCGTTTGCGTTCGGTTGCCAAAGTGCCGCTCATCCGGTCGATCACCACGGCAAAAACCACGATGACCAGACCCGCCATCAGCGATTCACCGAACTGCGCCTTGCGCATGGTCAGCAGAACCTCCCACCCGATATCGTTGAACCCGCCAATGACGGCTGCGATGATGACCATCGACAAGGCGGCCATAAGGCATTGGTTCACACCGACCATGATCTGCGTTGTGGCAGCAGGGATTTCGACCTGAAACAGTTGCTGGAACCTGGTGCCGCCGGACATGATGGCGGCCTCTTTGATCTCGGGCTCTACACGCTCCAACCCCAGCATCACATTGCGCGCCATCGGTGGTGCCGCGTAGATCGCCGAGGCGATCAGGCCCACTACCGGACCAAAGCCGAAAAGCAGCAATAGAGGGGTCAGATATGCAAAGGTCGGAACCGTCTGCATCACGTCCAGAACCGCCTGCACGAAGGATTTCACCTTTGGCACTTCATTGGCGAGGATGCCGATGCCGCCGCCCATGAGCAACGCCACAGGGACGGAAACGGCCACAAGGGCCAAGGTGTTCATGCTTTCGGCCCAATAGCCCGAGGCGAGAACAAAGCTGAGGCCCAGAAAGCCCAGCGCTGCCATGGGCAAGCCGCCAAGGTACCAGCCCAGCGCCGTCACGATGCCGATCAGGATGGGCCAGGGCATGTTGCCCAGCACGAAATTCGCCCAGTTCATCGGGTGGGTCATCAGGTCGGAAAACAACCGCATCGCCGGTTTGATCAGGTTCAGAAACCAATCCAGAAACGCGCCGACCCATTGGGTTGCGGGCAATTCCCACGCGGTGGGCCACTTGACCAGCCATGGGGCGATGCCTTCCAGCGCAAGGCAAACCGCCCCGACGATAACCGTGATCAGCGCAGCCTTCGCGCCTGCCGTCAGCCGCATCTGCTGCGCCGGGATGTCCGTCAGGGCGGTCATGTCTCGTCCACCTGCAATGCGGCAGCCAGATCGGACGGATGTACGGTGCCCACGACATTGCCATCAGCATCCCGTACCGGCACGGGCTCATAAAGCTCCATACAATGCGCAAGGGCTGCATCCAGCGTCATTGCCGTCGTAAGGCCGGGATCGTCCGGGCCACATTCCGCCTCGTTCCGCATGACCGAAGCGACCTTGGCGTGCTGACCTTTGGCGACATCTTTCGAGAACTCGCGCACGTAATCGTCCACGGGCCGCAGGACGATATCCGTCGGCGTTCCGATCTGAACGATCTTGCCGTCGCGCATGATCGCAATTCGGTCGGCCAGCTTGAGCGCCTCTTGAATGTCGTGAGTGATAAAGACAATGGATTTCTTCAACGTTGCCTGAATGCGCAGGAACTCATCCTGCAATTGGCGACGGATCAGCGGATCGAGGGCCGAGAACGGTTCATCCAGAAACCAGATATCGGGGTTCACGGCCAAGGACCGCGCGATGCCCACACGCTGACGCTGACCACCCGACAGCTGGCGGGGGAAACTGTCTTCGCGCCCTTCCAGACCGACAAGCGAGATCACTTCCTGAGCCCGCGCCAACCGCTCCTTTTTGCCCACGCCCTGCACGCGCAATGGATAGGCCACGTTTTCGGCAACGGTCATATGGGGGAACAGGCCGAAGTGCTGAAACACCATGCCCAGCTTCTTGCGGCGCAGCTCGGTCAGGGCCTTCTTGGACGCGCCCATGACGTTCTCACCGTCCACCCGAATCTCACCGCCCGTTCCGGGCAGCAGTTGCGAGATACAGCGGATCAGCGTGGATTTACCCGAGCCCGACAAGCCCATGATGACGAATAGCTCGCCTTCTTTGACCTCGAAATTGGCGTCCTGCACCGCCGGGATGAACCCGTTTTCCCGCAGATCAGAGGCGGCTTTTTCAGCGTCATTCCCTGACCGAGACAGCGCGTCGGTCAGGGCTTTGTCAGCGCCGGGGCCAAAGACCTGCCAGAGATTCTGGCAGGCAATGGCTGGCATAGTCGCGTCAGTCACTTACGCGCGCTCACTGGGTTGCTGCGTCAACAACCGGACGCCACTTGCCCTCGTTCTCGGCCATCCAGGCGGCGACAACTTCTTCGACCTGACCGCCATCGACGTCGATCGCCCCCATCATCGGCTGCTGGTCTTCGACCGCCAGTTGGTAGTTCGACAGGATTTCATACGCGGCAGGCCATTTCTCTTCCATGCCGCTCCAGCCGGCTTTAAAAATGCGCGAGGGCGAGAAGTCGCAGTCATTCACTGCATTCGGGTTCGGACCCCATGCCGGATCATTGAAGCACGCTTCTTCACCTGCGGGCAAATCAACAAACTGCACGTCATAGGCCGACATCGCCCAATGCGGCTGCCAGAAGGTGATCAGCAATGGCGATTTACGCTCGGTCGAGGCGCGCAGTTCTGCAATCAGCGCGCCCTCGGACCCGGCTGGCACGGCTTTGAACGGCAATTCCAGACCGGTCATGCGATCCGCACCGGGTGTGCCCCAATCGGCCGGATAGTCGACCAAACGACCACCAGGCAGGGTTTCAGCCGTGGCGAAGACCTGCGCGCAATCCTTCAGGGCCTCCCATGCGGGCAGACCCGGGCACAGTTCAGCCACATGAGCGGGATAGGCAATGCCTTCTTTGGCATCCAGACCCAGATCGCCGATTTCGACCACGGTGCCTTCGTCGATCTTCTTGGCATATTCGTCCGACACGTTGGACGACCAGATTTCAAGCGTCGCGGTGATGTCGCCGTCGGCAATCGCCTGGAACTGGTTCATCATACCGGCGGTTACGTATTCGACGTTGTAACCGGCGGCTTTCAGCATCTCGCCCGCAACGTGCGTGGTTACGTGCTGACCGGTCCATTCGTTGATCGCCAGTTTGATCGGCTCGTCAACCGCACCCATATCCGCCGCTTGCGCCGCACCCGCAACGACCAGCGCCATAAGGCTTACACTCAGTTTTTTCATGAACATTCTCCCTGTCATTTTTGTTTTTCCCATCCCGGAGAGGGTTTTCCCGCCGGAATATTTGTCTGACGACAATATCATGTCGCAACATGCGCAAATTCAGCCGGAAAAGGGAAGTGATCAGTTTATGAAAGACGAAAAAGCCGCCCAGCCAAACCAAAGATTTTCCCTGCAAGCGCCCCTGATGCACCCAACCCGACCCGTCGTTGCCCTAATCTCAGGATCGGGACGTTGACTGACGAGTCAATCAGAAACCAATTTGGACCCGTTTGTCGAGGATTTCTTTAACAATTTCGCCGATTTTCTTGCCGAGACTGATTGTTGATCACGAATGGGCCAGATTCTTGATGCCGTGATTACGCATTGCAAAACGGAAACAAAAGATGAACGTATTAGGTATGGCAACTTTGAGGTTGGGTTTATGCGTTCATTTGAAGAGATCTTTGATATCGCCGCGAAACGTCATGGCGGGACTGAGGCCCTTGAGGCAAAGCTGAGCAAGCCCAAAAGCCCTGCGGAGCTGGCGGCGATGCCCGAGGATCGCTGGCTTTCGATCATCACGAAATGCGTCTTTCAGGCCGGTTTCAATTGGAAGGTCATCGAAAACAAATGGGACGGGTTCGAAGCTGCGTTTGATGGTTTCGATGTCGGCCGGTGCGCGTTCATGGATGATGAGAAGTTTGATGCCCTGTTGCAGGACACGCGCATCGTTCGCAATGGAACCAAGATCTCGACAGTGCGGGGCAATGCGGCGTTTCTGCTGGAACTGCGCGAGGAAGGCGGCGCGGGCAAGGTGCTGGGTGGCTGGCCGTCCGAGGACTATATCAGCCTATTGGCGATACTGGCCAAGCGCGGGTCGCGTCTGGGCGGGGCGTCGGCGCAATATGCGATGCGTTTCGCCGGGCGCGACAGTTTCATTCTGTCTCAGGATGTTACCGGTCGCCTGATTGCCGAAGGGGTGATCGACAAGCCCGCCACCTCGAAGAAAGCCATGGCGGCGGTGCAGCAAGCCTTCAATTCCTGGATGGACCAATCCGGCCGGTCTTTGACGGAAATCAGCCGGGTTCTGGCCATGAGCCTGTGAAAACGGTTTGCGGAATACAATCAGCGGACTAGGATTCAACTCATGGTTCTGCGCGTATGCCTAATCGCTTTTTTGTTGCTCTCTTCCTGCGGTCGTCAGCTGACAGAGCAAGAGCGCGATTTTGCGGATGCCATTCAAGGCGAAACCCTGAACCTGGACCGCGTGCGCCTGGTCGAGGGGGCACCGGTCACCAATGTGACCTATTTCCGCGAGGAACGTCCGCGCCTGGCGTGCCGAGAACGCATTCTGCCGCCGGTTGAACCCGGACCGGTGACAGGCAAGCCCGCAGCTGTCGCCCTGTTCAACAAGGTCTACTTTGCCCGCGACTGGTATCTGGAAGACTACATGTCTGACTTCCCGGATCAGATGAATCTGGTGGCCGCGATGCTATTGGCCCATGAGCTGACGCATGTCTGGCAATGGCAAAACCGCCAGACCACCGGTTATCACCCGCTGCGTGCTGCGGCAGAACATGGCGGGCGGAAGGACCCGTATCTGTTCGACCTCGAAACCTCGCCTGACTTCCTGTCCTATGGGTTCGAGCAGCAGGGCGCGATTGTTGAAGAATACGTGTGCTGCCGCGCGCTGGATCCGCAGGCCGAACGCACCCAAAGGCTGCACACCATGCTGGGTGCACATTTTGACTTGTCTCCGCTTCCGAAAAAAGGGCGCGAGCGTGCCATTGTACTGCCCTGGAGCGAGGCCGAGATCGAAGGGATATGCAGCGGCGCCTAGTTCTGCTGCAGCGTCTCCAGATAGGTAACCAGATCCACAATCGGCTGACTGGTCAGAATCGGCTGACCCTGCGGCGTTTTCATGGATGTGTCCTGCCCGTCGAAATAGGGACCATAGACCGGCATCGGGCTTCCATGGCTGACCAGCGGGTCCCGACCGTCGATGCGGGCGACAACGCGGGCGGTTGGGAACACACCACCCTCATCGGATAATGCGGTCAGATCCGTCGGCTGTATCACCAGCACGCTCGCCATCGGGCCCTGCCCGGTCGCATCGATCCCATGGCAGGTCGCGCAATAATGCAAGTAGAGCTCCTCTCCGATCTTAACATCCTGCGCCCAGACCGCTTGCGAGGCAGCAGCGGAAACCCCAAGAACCAGCATTCCGATTGTTGCCTTGAACATCCTATCCTCCTGCCAAGTTTGACAATTGCAGGGTTGCCCGCTGGGCGTCTTGACGCAATGATCCAGATCAACGCAGGTGGAAGGTACGGGCGATGACACAATACGCAGCCATTATGCTGGCAGCCGGGATCGGCGTCCCTGTTCTGGCGGCCTTGAACGCGGCCCTGGGCAAACTGATCGGGTCGCCAACCACCGCCGCTGTGATCCTGTTCGCGATCGCCTTTGCTGCGTCGGCCCTTGTGATGCTGCTTTTTCCCGGGTTCGAAGCATTATCCAAGGTTGCCGAGGCCCCGAAGCACCTGTTGCTGGCCGGTGTCCTGATCGCGTTCTACGTTTTGTCGATCACCCATGTTGCCCCTCATTTCGGTGTCGGCAACGCGGTGTTCTTTGTTCTACTGGGGCAATTGATCAGTACGGCGGCCATTGACCATTTCGGCCTGTTTGGAGCTCAAATCACACCGCTGACATGGATACGGGCCGGGGGTATTGCCGTGATGGCCATTGGAGTCGCGATCACTCAACTGGCCTGAGCACCCCGCCCTCAAGCTTGACCATCCGATCCATGCGGGCTGCCAGATCCAGATTGTGGGTCGCGATCAAGGCCGAAAGCCCCTCGTCCCTCACCAGTGTCATCAACGCATCAAACACCTGATCCGAGGTTTCAGGGTCAAGGTTGCCGGTCGGCTCATCCGCCAGCAATACACGCGGCGCATTGGCCAGCGCGCGGCAAAAGGCGACACGCTGCTGTTCTCCACCCGACAGCGCTGCGGGGCGGTGGCTGGCACGCGGAGCGACACCGACACGGTCCAACAGGTCCATGGCCCGCGCCTGCGCAGCTTTTTCGGGCACGCCATTGGCCAGTTGCGGCAGGGTGATGTTCTCCAACGCCGTGAATTCGGGCAGAAGGTGGTGGAACTGATACACGAACCCGACATCCCGCCGACGCAGCGCGGTTCTGGTTCGGTCGCCCTTTCCGTTGACGTTCTGGCCCCCGATTTCAACGGTTCCGTCGTCAGGCATATCCAACAGGCCAGCAATGTGCAGCAGGGTCGATTTCCCCGCCCCCGATGGTGCGACCATCGCCACGGCTTCACCCGCGCGCAAGTCCAGATCGACCCCGCGCAAGACCTGCACTTCGCCGGGCGTGCCTTTCAGATAGGTCTTGGTCAGACCGTTCAGACGCAAAGTGACATCATTCATAGCGCAGCGCCTCGACCGGGTTCAGACGCGCGGCACGGCGCGCGGGAAAATAGGTAACAATGAAGGACAGGCCAAGCGACAGGCCGATTGCCTTGAGCACATCGCCCAGATGCAACTCGGCCGGCAAGGCGTAGATACCCCGGATCGAAGGATCCCAGACGCCACCGCCCATCACGTAATTCACGAATGAGAAGATCGGATCGATATAGATCGCAAAGAGGCATCCCAGGATGACACCCATCGCCGTTCCAATCAGGCCGGTAAAAGCGCCGCAGATGAAAAAGACACGCAGAACCGACCCCTCGCTGAGGCCGATGGTGCGCAGGATGCCGATATCGCGCCCCTTGTTCTTCACCAGCATGATCAGGCCCGAGACGATGTTCATCGCAGCGATCAGGACAAGGATCGAAAGGATGATGAACATCACGTTGTCCTCGACCTCCAACGCGCGCAGAAAGCCGCCGGAGGCATCCTGCCAGGTCCAGATCTGGCTGCGCTCGCCCGAGGCCTCGAGGATCGAAATCAGGATCGGGTCCAGCTCTTCGGGCTTTTCAACCATGACTTCGATCTCATCCGCCACACCGTCGCGGTTGAAAAAGCTCTGCGCTTGCGAAAACGGCATGTAGACGCGGGTGCGGTCGATATCATAGCGACCAGCCGAGAACACATAGACAACGCGATAGGCATTCACGCGGGGCGAGGTGCCAAAAGCGGTTTTGACCCCATTTGGTGAGGTCAGCTTGACCACATCACCGACCGTCGCCCCGATGCTGCGCGCCACTCCGGATCCGATGGCAATGACATCCTCTCCGGTCTGGAATTCGGACAAGTCACCGACGGCTTGCTCGGACTGCGCAATTCCCGGCAAGTCGAGCAGATCGTCGGGTCGGATACCGAACACCTCAACCCCGCTGCTGCGGTCCCGGTTGGTGATCAGCACCTGCCCTTTGACCAGGGGTGCAGTGCGTTCGACACCGGGCACCTGTGCGATGCGGGCCGCGCGCTCTTCGTAGTCGGACATCGTGCGGTCCACGCGACCCTGCGCGTCAATCTCGCCCGACGAATAGACCGTCACATGCGCGTTGGCGCCCAGAATGGTGCCCACGAATTCCGAACGGAATCCTGACCGGACCGCCAGTGTCGCGATCAGCGCGAAGACGGCCAGTGTGATCCCGATCAATGAAATCCAGGTCATCACGCTGACGCCGCCTTCGGCCCGGCGGGCCCGCAGATAGCGCCAAGCGATTTTCCATTCAAAAGGGGCAAAGGGCGGGGGTGTTTTGGCCATGCCTGCTCCGGGGTGTTCTTGTTTGCGGGGACAGTTTCGGCATTTCACCCGATGGTCAAGCCGGTTGTCACTCTGACCTGGTCCCTAAGCCTGAATGAGCCGAATCAATCCGGCAGGCAACAGAAGTCTTTAGGCCAAACGGATGACTTGGGAAAAAGGCATTACACCATGAGTTGTGAAGCGCATCACAGACAAAGCCAGATTGTTTCAGGTATGAAGTTAATCATCGCGCTTCGTGAGTAACTGAATCGAAAAAGCAACAATAGGCGCGAAATTTTATTACTCTTTTTGCTTATTTTCAGAAACTTTGTCACCCTAGCTATGGGGGAACACATTTAAAGAGCGGGGGTCGCTCAATGAATTTTCAAATCTCAACCAACGGAGCGGGGGTTATTCCGTCCCGCCAGGCATCAACAGAACTGGATTGCGAGACAGCGGCGCTGTTGCGAGCGGCCATTCGGCCTATCTTTGTCAGCGCAGCAAGCTGGGGCAATCTGACGGACATCCTGAAGGACAAAGGGTACCGTCTGGTTTTCCGGCAAGGCCGTTTATGCATCACGGATCGGTCCACCGACGCGCGGGTTTGCGGGCTGCGGTTTCTGGGCCTTGAGTTTCGCGAGCTGGTCAGCCGGCTGGGTCGCCCGATCGTGGTGGCACGTGGCGACGGGGCCAATGGCGACATCCTCGCGGCGCGGCCAACAGCAGATCAGAACTAAGGTCTGAACCCAGCGTCTTGTTCGGGCCGCAACTGGCGGCCAGAGCAAGAGCATGGCCGCCTTGACGGATCAGGTCAGTTTTCAGAGATAGCCAAAGCCGTCAGCGGTGACGGGATTCAGGCAATCTGTTCGTAGATTTCAGCAACTTTGGTGACAGCCGCCTCGGGGCTCAGTTCCTCGCTTTCGCCGCTGCGGCGGCAGGTCAGTTCGACAACGCCGTTTTTCAAACCACGCGGACCAACGGTGATACGCCATGGCAGACCGATCAGGTCCATGGTCGCAAACTTGCCCCCTGCCCGTTCGTTACGGTCATCATAGAGCGGCTCAAGACCCAAAGCCGTCAGCGCCTTGTAGATCTTGTCACAGGCCGCATCCGCTTCTTCATCACCCTGCTTCAGGTTCACGATGCCGCAATGGAACGGCGTAACGCCCTCGGGCCAGATGATGCCCTTGTCGTCATGGCTGGCTTCGATGATTGCACCGATCAGGCGGCTGACGCCAATGCCGTGGCTGCCCATGTGAACGGGAACCGGCTTGCCTTCGGGGCCCTGCACGGTTGCGCCCATGGCATCGGAGTAATTGGTGCCGAAGTAGAAAATCTGCCCCACCTCGATACCGCGCGCAACGCGGCGGCGTTCTTCGGGAATCTGGTTGAACAGCGCCTCGTCATGCGTCTCGTCTGTGCGGGCGTATTTCGAGGTGAACTCTTCCAGAATAGCCTGACACTGTTCGCGATTGTCATAGTCGATCTCGCGATCCCCGAAGGTCATATCGGTGACGGCGCTGTCATAGAAGACCTCGGATTCGCCGGTATCGGCAAGAACCAGGAATTCATGGGTATAGTCCCCACCGATCGGGCCGGAATCGGCGCGCATCGGGATCGCTTGCAGACCCATACGCTCATAGGTGCGCAGATAGCTGACCAGATGGCGGTTATAGGCGTGCAGCGCGTCTTCTTTGGTGAGGTCGAAGTTGTACCCGTCCTTCATATAGAACTCACGCCCCCGCATCACGCCGAAACGCGGGCGGATTTCGTCGCGGAATTTCCACTGAATTTGATAGAGCGTCAGCGGCAGGTCCTTATAGCTGTTCACATGACCGCGGAAGATATCGGTCACCAGTTCCTCGGCGGTGGGCGTGTAGAGCATGTCGCGCCCGTGGCGATCCTGCATCCGCAGCATTTCCTGACCGTAATCGTCATACCGACCGGACTCGCGCCACAGGTCCGCCGATTGCAGGATCGGCATCTGAATTGCGATATGACCGGCCCGCGCCTGTTCCTCGTGCACGATGTTTTCCAGCTTGCGCAGCACTTTGAAGCCCAGCGGTAGCCAGGAATAAATCCCGGCGGCGGCCTGCTTGATCATCCCGGAGCGCAGCATCAGCCGGTGGCTGACGATCTGGGCCTCGGACGGGTTTTCCTTGAGAACGGGCAGAAAGTAACGGCTGAGGCGCATGGGTGGACCTTCAAAGGTAAGAATTCGACTGGAAAGGTGATTATGCCAAAGCCCCGCCGGGGGCAATCGGGCATTGGCGTTTTTGCGACTTCCAGTCAGTCGGTTTTTTGATTGACCCGCCAATCGGGAGTTTCAATGGTAGCGGAAACGCAAGCCTCAAGAGGTGCCGATGCAGACGATTCAGGAACCCGCCCGGCAGATACCTGTCATCCATCAAACCGACGTGTTGGTCGTGGGCTCTGGCCCTGCAGGGCTGGCCGCAGCGCTGGCGGCGGCGCGGGCGGGGGCCGAAGTGTCTCTGGTCGACCGGTTCGGCTGCATGGGCGGCAACATCACGGCGGTCGGAGTAGAGGGGTTTGCCTGGTACCGGCACGAGCAGACCGTCGAAGCAGGTGGTATCGGCATGGAGTTCGAAACCCGCGCCAAGGACATGGGCGCCGCTGTCCCTGAGAGCCAGTCGCTGAGCTATGAACTGGACAGCGAGGGGTTCAAGCTGGTGGCCGACAAGCTGGTCGAAGAGGCTGGCGTGCATCCGATGCTGCACCGACAATTCGTCGCGCCGATCATGGACGGCGACCGGATCACCGGCATCATCACCGAATCCAAGGCGGGGCGCGAGGCGATCCTGGCCAAAGTGGTCATCGACGCCACCGGCGACGCGGATGTGGCCCATCGCGCGGGCGCGCCGACACACAAGACCCCGCGCGAGGATATGATGGCCGCCTCGGTCATGTTCCATCTGGCCGGCGTTGACAAACGCGCCTTTATGGAAGGCGTGAAGGCTGACCCGCAGACCTACAAGGACTGGGGCGGCGGCGGTGAATGGAACATCGAGACCAGCGGCAAAGAGGACGACATGTTCTCGCCCTTTGTACACAAGCCGTTCCAGCAGGCGATTGATGAAGGTCTGATCCCGCCGCATCTGAACACCATCGCAGGCACCTGGGGTGCGATGCATGATACGGGTGAGCTGACCTATATGAACCTCATCCATCTGGCCGAAATCGACGGCACCGATCCCGACAGCCTGACGCGCGGCGAAATCGAGGGCCGCCGTCAATCCATGTTGGCCATCGATGCCTTGCGTCGGTTCATGCCCGGTTGCGAGAACGCGCGTTTGCGGAATTTCGGGATGACCATCGGTATTCGCGATACCCGTAAGATTGATGCGGTCTACAACATGACTGAAAACGATGCGCGCCATCAGGGCCGGTTCGAGGATACCATCGGCATCTATCCCGAATTCATCGACGGCTATGGCATTCTGATCCTGCCAACCACGGGGCGGTATATGCAGGTTCCCTATCGCTCGATGCTGCCAAAGGGGGTCAAGGGCTTGCTGGTTGCGGGCCGGTCACATGGCGCAGACCGGGTGGCCCATGCCGCCACGCGCAACATGGCCTGTTGTGCGGTCATGGGTCAGGGCGCGGGCATTGCGGCCGCTCTGTCGTTGAAAAGCAATCAGGAGCTGGACCGGTTGAATCTGGCGCCTGTTCACACAGAACTACAGCGTCAAGGGGTTCGAATTCACTGATGGACAGCATTCCGACAATCGACATCTCGCCATTGGCCGAACCGAACACCGCACCCTACGACGTGACGGTTCAGCGCATCCTCGAGGCCTGTACCGGGATCGGGTTCCTGTCCATCACCGGGACTGGCGTGTCCCATCAGATCGTTGACCAGGTCAGGCAGGCGACCCGAGAGATTTTTGCCATCGAAGAGTCCCGCAAATGGGATCAGGCCATCACCCGCGAAAACTATCGCGGCTATATTCCCATGGGTTTTTTCACGCCCAATGATGGCTCGGGCAAAGCGGACAAGTACGAAGGGTACAAGCTGCATCATGAGGTCGCCGCGGACGCGCCCGTGCGTGCAGATTGTGCGTTGTACGGACCAAACCTCTGGCCGGATGAGGTGCCCGGCGCCAAAGCGATCATTCTGGACTATTGGGCGCAACTGGATCGTGTCTCCGACCTGCTGTTGGGCGCGCTGGAGGCCGGTCTGGACCTGAAACCGGACACGTTGCGCAGTGCGTTCCGGGACCCAATGACCAACATGACCCTGCTGCATTACCCGCCCCAAGCCGAGGATGAGGCAGGCTATGGCATCCATCCGCACAAGGACACGGATGCGCTGACCATCATCGCCCCCGATCCGGTGGGCGGGCTTGAGGTGCAAACCCGCAGTGGCGGGTGGATCACCCCCAATTGCCCGCCCGGCGGTTTTGTCGTGAACATCGGCGACATGTTGGAGCTGTGGTCCGGCGGGCGACTGAAATCCACGCCTCACCGGGTGGTCAACAGATCAGGCAAGGAGCGGTATTCTTTCCCCTACTTCGCCGTCCCTCGCCATGACGTCGTTGTCGAACCGTTGTTACCAGCCTTACCCGGTTTCAACCTTCCTGCCGTACATTGCGGCCATTGGTCAGCGGAAATCTGGCGCACCAACTGGCCCGATGAAACTGCAGACGCGGACACTCCGGAACTGGGGACACTGCACGACTGAAAGCTGCAAAGCCCGACCAAATGAAGCGCTTGCATCATCGTCTTTGATACGCCAAGAACACCAGCGAAGGCCTGAACAAGGGGATTGCCATGGCTTTGCCGGTTAAGGATCAACTGAGATACTGGAGCGTCGCCGCTGCGGTTTTTGTGTTTATCCTCTGGGCTTTGGGAGATGTCCTGCTGCCTTTCGTCATCGGCGGGGCCATTGCCTATTTCCTTGATCCTGTCGCGGATCGTCTGGAACGGCTAGGCCTGTCCCGCATGGCGGCTACGGCTGTTATCACCGTCGTTGGTGTTCTGGGATTTGTGCTGGCTATCCTGATGGTGGTGCCCGCGCTGATCACGCAGTTGCTGGATCTTGTCGATGTAATGCCTGATCTGTTCAAGCAGTTGCGCGGTTTCATTGAAAAACAGTTTCCGTCCCTACTGGATCGGGAATCGAACACCCATCAGATGCTGGTGTCCTTTGGCGAAACACTTAAATCCAAGACCGGGGATGTTCTGCAGACGGTGCTGACCTCGCTGGGGTCCGCAATCAACATCGTGGTTCTGCTGGTGATCGTGCCGGTGGTGGCGGTCTATCTGCTGCTGGACTGGGATCGTATGATCGCCCGCATCGGAGAGCTGCTGCCGCGCGATCACGCCCCCACCATCAAGCGGCTGGCCGGTGAGATTGATGCCGTTCTGGCCTCGTTCGTGCGTGGCATGGGTACTGTCTGCCTGATCCTCGGCACCTACTACGCGGCCGCCCTGATGCTTGCCGGTCTGCAATTCGGCTTGATCGTGGGCTTCATCGCGGGATTGGTCACGTTCATCCCCTATCTGGGTGCTTTGATCGGCGGTTCACTGGCTATCGGACTGGCTCTGTTCCAGTTTTGGGGCGACTGGGCCCATATCGGCCTGATCGCGGGCATCTTTGCCATCGGGCAGGTCACCGAAGGCAATTTCCTGACGCCCAAACTTGTCGGCAGCTCTGTCGGGCTGCACCCGGTCTGGCTGCTGCTGGCGCTGTCGGTCTTTGGGGCGCTGTTTGGCTTTGTCGGGATGCTGATCGCTGTCCCGGTCGCTGCGGCGTTGGGAGTGCTGGCGCGGTTTGCCACGTCGCTGTATCTGGACAGCAGACTTTACACCGGTCTTGAAAGCCAGGATCAGGAAACCGAGTAAATGGCCCGACAACTCAGCTTTGATCTGCCCGCCAAAACTGCGCTCGGGCGTGAGGATTTCTTTGTGTCGCCTGCCAATGCGCTGGCCGTGGCGATGATCTCGGCCACGTCCTGGCCCGGCAACAAGCTGGTTCTGAGCGGCCCGGCCGGCGCGGGCAAAACGCATCTGGCCCATGTTTGGGCGGGCGAAACCGGAGGACGCATCGTGCAGGCGGCTGACCTGCGTTATGACGACGTGCCGGATTTGGCCCGCAAGCCGATTGCGGTCGAAGACGTGCCCATGATCGCGGACGACATCGAGCAGCAGAAAACACTGTTTCACCTGCACAATCTGGTTCTGGCCGAGGGGCACGCCCTGCTGATGACAGGCCGCCTAGCCCCAAAATTCTGGGAATTGCCGCTGGCCGATCTGCAAAGCCGCGTCGAAGGGGCGCATCACGTCGCGCTGGATCCGCCCGATGACGCGCTGCTGGGCGCGGTGCTGGCCAAACTGTTTGTGGATCGGCAACTGAACCCGGGCCCCGAGGTGATTGCCTATCTCGTCAAACACATGGATCGGCGATTTGAAACCGCGGCTGACGTGGTGTCCCAGCTGGATCATTTGGCCCTGATGGAAAAACGCGACATCACCCGTGCGCTGGCTGTCCGGGTCCTGAACATGGCCCCGGATGAAATCGAGACGGGTGATTGACCCGCACCCGCCAATTTCGCATCCTCACGCTGCAATATCTGGAAGACACATGGATCAGACCGCTGCAACCGACATCCCCGACTGGGGACCTTTCGGAAAGCCTTTGTTCGACGAGCCAGGAACCCGGGCTTTGTCGCGCGTCGGAGTTGTCGATGTCGGGTCGAACTCGGTCCGGATGGTGATCTTCGACGGGGCGGCCAGATCGCCTGCTTACTTCTACAATGAAAAGGTCATGTGCGAACTGGGGGCGGGCCTGTCCGAAACCGGTCGGTTGAATCCGCGTGGGCGCGAGCGTGCCTTGGCGGCGCTGCGGCGGTTTCAGAATCTGGCGGTGGATCTGGATCTGCCGGGGCTTCACGTCGTGGCCACCGCTGCTGTACGCGAGGCCAAGGACGGACCGGATTTCTGCGATCAGGTCATGGCGGAAACCGGCCTGCATGTGGAAGTCATCAACGGAGAGGAAGAAGCCCGTTTTTCGGCGCAGGGTGTTCTGCTGGGATGGCCCGGAGCATACGGGCTGATTTGTGACATCGGCGGATCGTCGATGGAGCTGGCTGAAATCGGGGACGGTCAGGTGGGCCGCCGCGTGACCTCGGCACTGGGGCCGTTGAAGCTGCGCGATATCAAGGGCGGACGTCGCGCACGCAAAGCGCATATCAAGGAAACTATGGAAGAACTGCGCGACCAGATGGGGCCACAGCGGGATCGCCTGTTTCTGGTTGGCGGAAGTTGGCGCGCGTTCGCGCGGCTGGATATGTTGCGGCGCGGCTATCCGTTAAACGTGCTGCACGAATATCGCATGACCACCAAGCAGGTGCGTGAGACGATCAAATTCATTGAAAAGAACAACCACGATAAACTGCGCAGTCAGGCCGGTGTTTCCAGTACGCGTATGTCGCTCATCCCCTATGCCATGGACGTTCTGGCCCGACTGATCCGCACGTTCAAACCCAAGGACATTGCCATTTCAAGCTACGGAATCCGCGAAGGATTGTTGTATGAGCAGATGTCACAGGAACTGCGCGACCGAGACCCTTTGATCGAAGCAAGCCTCTTTTCTGAATCCAAGGATGCCCGCCTGCCCGGATTTGGTCGCAGCCTCTATGACTTTGTGATGCCCCTGTTCAAATCGGCGCCGCCCAGCCGGGTGCGCCTGATCCAGGCGGCGTGCCTGCTGCACGATGTCAGCTGGCGCGCTCATCCCGATTACCGGGCCGAGGTCTGTTTCGACAACGTCACCCGCGCCAATCTGGGCGGTTTGAAACATTCCGAACGCGTCTTTATCGGGCTGGCCTTGCAGCACCGTTATCGCAACAAACGCGAAGGTAACCGATTTGCGCCTTTGTATGAGCTGCTGGACGAAAAGGACCAGAAACAGGCTGAGATTCTGGGTAAGGCCATGCGTTTTGGTGCGATGTTGTGGATGCACAGCGACGCTAATATGGGACATCTCCGGTTCTATCCCAAAAAACGGGAACTGGAACTGTATTTGCCGAAGGCAGCGGCGTCTTTGTTCAGTGAAGTCGCTGAATCCCGTTTGAACTCTCTGGCGAGCGCCCTGAAATCCGATACGCGCGTGATCATCAAGGGCTGATCAGATGTCGGTTGAACCCTCGGGCACCTCTTCGTCTTTGTTCTCAGGTTCCGGCAAGTCCTCGGATGGTTTTTTGCGGATGATGATATCACCGTTCGGCAAAATCTCGGGCGCTTCATAGGCGCTCCAATCCTTGATCTCGGCTGCCATTTCAGCCAACGCAGGCCACATTTCTTTCAGAAAAGACTGCATCGCCGGGCCAAACTCATCCGCCAAACCCAGCAGCTCATCCAGCGCCGGTTCCATCTCTTTGCGCAGGCCTTCGAAAAACAGTTCGGCCCCCTGCTCCATCAGGGATTTGCCTTCGTCTTCCTGTGCGATGGCAGGCGTGCAGAGGGCGGCTGAGATCACGCTGATCAGCAATACGTGTTTCATACCGAATATATAGTCCCCCTGACGCAGGCTTGAAAGGTCACAGGTCGATGTCCAGAGTGACCGGGAAATGATCCGATGCCGTCAGCAATGCCTGCCGTAAGTCCAGCGCGGACCAGCAGGCCGTATCGCGAAACGGGTGCCAGATGCGCCAGGCCGGACGGAGCGCGCGCAGATCCTGAGTGATCATGATGTAGTCCAGCAACGCTTCGAGAAACCTGCCCTCATCGGGGCGGGCAAAGCGCGCGGTTGAGGGCACCGATCCGGGCCGAAACCCGTGAGCTGTGACAGCGTGCGGGTCGAACAGCCCTGCTTGCAGCAAAATTTCCACCGATGAGCGGCCGAAAAGGTGCTCGAACTCGTCCAGACCGGGGCCGTCGTTCAAATCTCCCAAAAGAATAACGGGCTCTTCGTTGGCGACGTGCATCTCGACCCGACGGGCCAGCCAGACCGCTTGCGCCAGTTGCTTGCGGCGATTGGCGATCGAGATGCGGATTACCTCGTCGCGAGACCCTGCGCCATGAGGGGCCTTGGATTTCAAATGCGCCCCAATCAACCGGATGTCGCGGCCCGATTGCGTTGTCATGGCCAGTTCCATCGGTGGTTTGGAAAACCGCACAACATCTTCGGTCGCATCGATATCCAGATCGATTTTGAACTCACCGTCAAACCGGGGTGCCGCAACATCCGCGATGTCACCTTTAGGATCATGGCGTACCGTCAGGACATTCCTGTCATACATCAGCGCCAGTTCCTGATGCGTGTCATTGGCAAACCCCATCACCGCGTCGGTGGTTCGCAGATCAAACGCTTCGGCAAAGGCCTGCAGGGCGCGGACCGTGTTCTGACGTTTGCCCGTGTTCGGCGCCTCGACGATCAGAATTGCGTCGGCATCGATTGCGGTCAGGACTTTTGCAATCGCTTCGACCTGCTGCGCCTTGGTGACATCGTGCCTGCCGGACCAGCTGTCATCGACGGTCAGCTTGTCGTTCTTGTCGAACAGGTTGGCGAACCATTCGATATTATAGGTCGCCAGGCGCATCCCGTCAGGCCCGCGCGCCGTTGATCTCATCCCAGGCGCGATTGATGTCGATCATCTTTTTCTCGGCCAGCCGGATCGCCTCTTCAGGGACACCGCGGGCGATCATGGAATCCGGATGGGTCTCTCGGACCAGTTGCCGCCAGACCTTGCGGATATCCGGTATCGGCATGTCGCGTGGCACCCCCAAAACCGTGTAGGGGTCTTTGGGCGCGTCCGGCACAAAGCGCGCACGCAGGGCTTTGAACTGCGCATCGGATTGCCCGAAGATCTGACTGACATCTTCCAGAAACGCATTCTCGTTCGGATGATAGAAGCCATCTGCCATCGCGATGTGAAACAGCCCCTCCATCAGGTCGCAGAGCGTAGTGCTGTCTTCGGCAAACATCCGCGCGATTTTTCGGGCGTAGTCTTGATAGCCCGCCACATCCGTACGGGCCATGTTGAAGACGCGCGCCGCGCCCTCTTCGTCTTCGCGCGCGATCTGAAACACGTCACGGAAGGCAGTGACCTCGTCCCGGGTCACCTGACCATCGGCCTTGGCCATTTTTGCGCCCAGCGCAATCACGGCAATCGTGAACGCCACTGACCGTTCCGGCGGTGAACGCAGTTTCTCAAAAACTGCGGTCAGGCTTTCACCTTGGGCCAGCGCGCTGAGCGCATCGGATATTCGGGTCCAGATCGACATGGGCGTACACTAGCGTCAGAGTTGGCGGCTGTCAGGTGCGACAGATCACTCCGGCGCAAGAATTTTCTGCAACAGCACAAGATCCAGCCATTGGTTCCATTTGAACCCAACTTCCGGCATGAGGCCGACCTGCTGGAACCCCAACGCCTCGTGGAACGCAATGGCCGTGGGGTTGGCCGAGGATACCCCCGCAACCAGAACATGAACCCCGTCGGCGCGCGCGACGGCTTCCAAAGCCGTCATCAAAGCCCGCCCTGCGCCCCTGCACCGCGCATCCGGAGCCAAAAAGATCGTATGCTCGCAACTGCGCGCATAGCCGGGGCCGCTGCGAAAGGGGCCATAGGTGGCAGAACCCAACACAGTGCCCTGGTCTTCCGCCACCAGATAGGCCGGGCCGCGCTGACGGATGTCGGCTGCAATTGCTTCGGCGCTGCGTTCATCCGTTGTGAATGTGACCAGCGTCTCGCGAATGATCGCGTTGGTGATCCGTGCGATGTCGAGCGCGTCCGACACTCGTGCCTGGCGGATGTTCATTCCAGAACCCGAAGTCCGTGAGGTGTCTCGAACTCAGCCCTGAGCGCGGCCGGGCCTGTGTCGAACACCACATGATCCAGTTCACCCAGATGCCTGGCCAGCGTCAGGGCGTCAGGGTGATACACAACCAACCGCCGCAGACGACATGCGCTGTCCTGCAACATGTTCGCAGGGTGCAGGTCGCCCTGCCACTCGATCAGGGCGGGGAACAGGTTATCGAACGGCAAACGCCCGTTTGGCGGAACCGCCATGCGCCATCTCAAAGCGCCGCGTGTCAGATCAATGGGCTGGCCGGCGCCATCGGGAAACATCGACAGCGAGGCCTCGATATCCTCAACCCGGCAAATCCAGTTGGTCAGACGCGGGCTGCCCTGAAAGCGGTCCAGATCGAACCAACGCGTTCTGCCCGGAAGTTGCGCCTGTGGATCGATGGCAATCGCTTCCAAATAGAGGCCATCCCCGAGGCCCAGCAGCCTGTTATAGGTCCCGAATTTTTCGTGCTTGCCCCCAGGTTGCAGCGCAACACCAAGCGCCTGCTCGATATGGGCGGACGCTTCTTCAAGCGTTTCGCCCGCAACGGCCAGATGATCCAGTAACATGCGCGACCTCCTGCAAGATTTACGGCCAGACCCCTGCGGATCTGGCCGTATGTTTCCGTCAAAGACGCGCGATCACAAGATTTTTCGCAGAAAAATCCTGTTCTTCGTCAGCTCCGCGCTTCGCGGATCAGGCGCAGGATGTCCTGCGCGGCTTCGGGAATGTTGGTGCCCGGGCCAAAGATCGCCTTGACGCCGTGATCATAGAGGAACTGGTAATCCTGCTGCGGGATCACACCGCCACAGATCACGATGATATCCTCGGCACCGGCCATCTTCAGCTCTTCGACCAGTTTCGGCGCCAGTGTCTTATGCCCCGCCGCCTGAGACGAGATTCCGATCACATGGACATCGTTGTCCACTGCGTCCTGCGCGGCTTCGGCCGGGGTCTGGAACAGGGGGCCAACGTCCACGTCAAAACCGATATCAGCAAAGGCGGTGGCGATCACCTTGGCGCCGCGGTCATGGCCGTCCTGCCCCATCTTGACCACCAGCAACCGCGGGCGGCGGCCTTCGGCCTCGGCGAATTCTTCGATGGATTTCTGGATGGCGGCAAAGCCTTCGTCGCCTTCGTAGGCCGCTCCATAGACACCGGCCAGCGTTTTCACTTCGGCGCGGTGACGGCCGAACTCTTTCTCCATTGCCATGCTGATCTCTCCTACGGATGCGCGGACACGGGCGGCCTCGACGGCGGCGGCCAGCAAGTTTCCACCCTCACGGGCAGTTGTGGTCAAAGCGTCGAGCGCCTGTTGGCACGCGGCCTCGTCACGGGTGGCGCGGATGCGTTCCAGCCGAGCGACCTGCGCCTCACGCACGGCCACGTTGTCGACGTCCAGAATGTCGATCGGGTCTTCCTGTTCCTTACGGTACTTGTTGACCCCGACGATAACCTCGTCGCCCCGGTCGATCATAGCCTGACGGCGGGCGGCGCTTTCCTCGATCCGCAGCTTGGGCATTCCGCTAGCGACGGCCTTGGTCATGCCGCCCATTTCCTCGACCTCTTCCATCAGGGCCCAGGCTTTTTCGATCAGATCGTTGGTCAGGCTTTCGACGTAGTAAGAGCCCGCCAGCGGATCGACCACATCGGTTACACCGGTCTCTTCCTGTAGAACCAGCTGCGTGTTCCGCGCGATACGGGCCGAGAAATCGGTCGGCAGCGCAATCGCCTCGTCCAAAGCGTTGGTATGCAGCGACTGGGTGCCGCCCAGAACCGCGCTCATCGCCTCATAGGCGGTGCGGATCACGTTGTTATACGGGTCCTGTTCCTGCAAGCTGACGCCCGAAGTCTGGCAGTGGGTGCGCAGCATTTTCGACCGTTCGGATTTTGCACCAAACTCGGTCATCACGCGATGCCATAGCGTGCGGGCAGCCCGCAATTTGGCGATCTCCATGAAGAAGTTCATGCCGATGGCAAAGAAGAACGACAAACGGCCCGCGAACTTGTCCACATCCATGCCGGCGTCCAGCGCCGCGCGCACGTATTCGCGCCCGTCCGCGATTGTATAGGCCAGCTCCTGCACCAGGTTCGCCCCGGCCTCTTGCATGTGGTAGCCCGAGATCGAGATCGAGTTGAATTTCGGCATCTCATTCGCGGTAAATTCGATGATGTCCGACACGATCCGCATCGAGGGTTCCGGCGGGTAGATATAAGTGTTGCGCACCATGAACTCTTTCAGAATGTCGTTCTGAATGGTGCCCGACAGCACAGATTTGTCATGGCCCTGCTCTTCGCCCGCGACGATGAAGTTCGCCAAAATCGGGATCACTGCGCCGTTCATGGTCATCGAGACGGAAACCTTGTCCAGCGGAATGCCGTCGAACAGGATTTTCATGTCCTCAACAGAATCGATGGCCACCCCGGCCTTACCTACATCGCCGACAACACGGGGGTGGTCACTGTCATAGCCCCGATGCGTGGCCAGATCGAAGGCCACCGAAACCCCTTGCTGACCCGCTGCCAGATTACGGCGGTAGAAGGCGTTCGATTCCTCGGCGGTCGAAAAGCCCGCATACTGGCGAATGGTCCACGGACGACCAGCATACATCGTCGCCTTCACCCCGCGTGTGAACGGGCCAAAGCCCGGCAGCGAACCCATATGCGGCAGATCAGCCGTGTCATCCTGCGTATAAAGCGGTTTGACAGAGATGCCTTCCAGCGTCTCTTTGGTAAGATCGTCCAACGGACGTCCGCGCAGCTCTTTCTCGGCCAGCGCTTTCCAGTCCTTCGTGTCGGTCATTTCGATTTCCTCTCGTCAATTCGGATGGCGGCAGTCGAAAGCTTCCGCATTAAGGTCCTGCACTTGGCCATTACGTTCGGGCACAAGTGCGAAATTTTGAGTGCTCTGTACAAATCGTCAGTCGCAATCGTGGTCACAGGGGCTATATTCGAAAGAACAGGAGGCCACATGACACGCACGCTTGCCTTTGTTTTCTCGGCACTAATCCCGCTGGCCGCTTTGGCAGCGGATGGCACGGCGACATCAGATGACAGCTTTGTTCGCCCGGTCGGTGACAGCGAGCTCAGCGAGTTTCTATGGGTCAACCGCCCCATTGTTGTCTTTGCCGACACACCCGCAGACCCGCGTTTCCAGCAGCAGATCGACATGCTGGTCGAAGGCGAAGCCGCCATGCGCGACCGAGATGTTGTCGTTTTGACCGATACCGATCCGTCGGCGCGGTCTCCGATCCGGTCACAGTTGCGCCCGCGCGGGTTCCAGATGGTGTTTGTCGACAAGGACGGTGTGGTCAAACTGCGTAAACCTGCGCCGTGGAGCGTGCGCGAGATTGGCCGGTCCATTGACAAAACCCCGCTACGCGAGCGCGAAATCCGCGACCGGCGCGAAGGCGGCTGAACGCTTTCACCATACCGCTTGGCCCCGGCGCAGAACGCCGGAGGCTGTTGGCGATATGACGAAAGCACTGTCATGATCACTCGAACTCGATGATCACTTCGTCCACGGCGAGGCTGTCGCCGGGGCCAGCGTTGATCTTGGCAACGGTGCCCTTCTTCTCGGCCCGCAGGATGTTTTCCATCTTCATCGCCTCGATGGTGCACAGGGCCTGACCCTCCTGCACCTCTTGGCCGACTTCGACATCGATCTTCACGACCAGACCCGGCATCGGGCATAGCAGCATTTTCGAGGTATCGGGCGGCAGTTTTTCCGGCATCAGCTTGGCCAGCTCCGCCTGACGCGGGCGACGCACCAACACTTTTAGGTCAGCCCCCCGGTTGCGAATGCGGAACCCGCCCCGAACCTCGCCAACCTTCAGAACCAGCGGGCTGCCATCTACATCCAACATCGCCAGTTGATCCCCCGGGGTCCAGTCCGAAGCGACACGAATGGTCGCGCCATCGGCAAACTTGACGGTCGCGCCTTCCTTGTCCGCATTGACCTGAACCGGGAATTCATGACCTTCCAGCGAAACAACCCAACGCTTTCCAACCTTGCGTTCGTGATTGTCCATCCGGCCCGACACGCGCGTACGGCGGATTTCGGCGACGCGGTGCATGGCCGCGCAAGAGGCCGCAATCCGACGCAGATCAAGCTCGGGCAAGGCGACGCCTTCGAACCCGTCCGGATATTCCTCGGCGATGAACGCCGTGGTCATGTCTCCGCTGATGAATTTCGGGTGATCCATCACCGCTGACAGAAACGGCAGGTTGTGGCCGATGCCTTCGACCTCGAAACTGTCCAGCGCCACGCGCATAGCCTCAATCGCCTGTTCGCGGGTCGGAGCCCAAGTGCAGAGCTTGGCGATCATCGGGTCGTAATACATGCTGATCTCGCCGCCTTCATAGACGCCGGTATCGTTGCGCACGGCAGCATCACCTTCGGGTGCATCGCCTTGCCATTTGCCGTTGACCAACATCGGACCAGCCGCCGTTTCCTGCGGCGGGCGATAACGGGTCAGACGACCAATCGACGGCAGGAAGTTGCGATATGGGTCTTCCGCATATAGGCGGTTTTCGATGGCCCAACCGGTCAGGGTTACATCCTCCTGCGTGATCGACAGCGGCTCACCCGCCGCGACGCGGATCATCTGTTCCACCAGATCAACCCCGGTGATCAGTTCGGTGACCGGGTGTTCCACCTGCAGGCGGGTGTTCATTTCGAGGAAGTAGAAGTTCTTTTCCCCGTCAACGATGAACTCCACCGTACCCGCGCTGGAATAGCCAACGGCCTTGGCCAAGGCCACGGCCTGTTCGCCCATCGCCTTGCGGGTTTCCGGATCGAGGAATGGCGACGGTGCTTCTTCCACAACCTTCTGGTTTCGGCGCTGGATCGAGCATTCGCGTTCACCCAGATAGATGCCATTGCCGTGGCTGTCGCACAGAACCTGAATTTCGATGTGGCGGGGCTGGGTCACGAATTTCTCGATGAAAATCCGGTCGTCACCAAAGGAATTCGCGGCTTCGTTCTTGGACGACTGGAAGCCCTCACGCGCCTCTTCGTCGTTCCAGGCGATCCGCATGCCCTTGCCACCGCCCCCGGCGCTGGCCTTGATCATCACCGGATAGCCGATTTCGTTCGAGATCTTGACCGCCTCATCCGCATCCTCGATCAGCCCCATATATCCGGGAACCGTCGACACGTTGGCGTCCTGAGCGATCTTCTTCGAGGTGATCTTGTCCCCCATCGCCTCGATCGCGCTTTTCGGGGGGCCAACAAAGGCCACGCCTTCGGCCTCAAGCGCCTCAGCAAATTTGGCGTTTTCCGACAAGAAGCCGTAACCGGGGTGAACCGCCTGTGCGCCGCTTTGACGGATGGCATCCATAACCCTGTCGATCACGATGTACGACTGGTTGGCCGGCGGCGGACCGATATGCACGGCTTCATCCGCCATCGACACATGCAGCGCGTTCTTGTCCGCGTCCGAGAAAATGGCAACGGTGCCGATACCCATTTTGCGGGCGGTCTTGATGACCCGGCAGGCGATCTCGCCCCGATTGGCGATCAGGATCTTATTGAACATGGAACGTCCTTTGGCTTGGTGTTCTGGAAACGCAAAACGCCGCCGCAGGGAACGATCCCCACGACGGCGTGATGCGTGATGACGGACGAGGCGACACGCGCCCCGAAAAAGATGTGTTAGTTACAGTTGTTCTGCGTTTTACAGTAAAGCACATTGCCCGCCGCGCCGACGACTGCGCCGAACAACGGGTCGGAGTTGAGGACGGCCGCCCCCACAGCGCCTGCGCCGCCGCCGAGGAGTGCCTGCTCGCCTGTCGTATCGCCGCAGGCGGCCAGGCCCGCACAGGTTGCCGCAACAAGGATGAGTCGTGAGATTCGCATCGTATCTGCCCATTGTGGTTTCTTGACTTTTCAGGGGGCAGATGCGCGAAACGCGGCCTGTTATTCAATATCAATGGCTGCGTTGGCAGATTTTGTGCAGGTTTTTGCTTCTTTTTGCCCAGTGCGCGCAAAAAGAAAAACGCGGACAGGTCTATGTGGGGAACACAAGCCTGCCCGCGCAAGGAAGGGGTACGGAATAGTAGGTGCATGTGCGGCGCAGGCAAAGTAGAGCCGCACGGCCAGACCAGTTTGCACAGCACAATCTCACCGGCAAACACAGTATTGTTTCCAATTGAGATTTCGGCTGGTTTCTGCCCACACCGCATCTTGCCGCGCAATTTCGCGCCGACACAAATTCTTCGTTGCTCGGGCATATGAGCCCAGATCTCCGTCACAGTTTCGTTACAAATCAACCCGCTCACAGAGGGTTTTGCATTTGCAGCATCACGAATCTCTGCCGGCTCTTGATGTAAAAAACTGCCTTGTTGCAACGCGTTATTCCGCGCGCTCAACGCCCTGTGATTCAGCGTATCGAAAAATACTCTTTTCGTTGAGGAATCAGGGCCTTCTCTTCGCTTTCTCGTGATTTCCCAAGATTTTCGCCGCGTGAAACGGTCCGCGGGCACACTCGCACTCAAAGGAACACCCAAATGACTATGATACGAAAAAAGGCACTCCTGCTTGCTGCCTCCGCGCTTAGTGTGACCAGCACGCTTGCCTTTGCTCAGGATGCCCAGACCCAAGCCGAACTCGACGCTTTGCGCGCCCGGGTCGAAGCTCTGGAATCCGACAAGAGCAGCCCCGCCAATGGCGATTTCCGAATCGGAAACACCGTTCTTGACGTTTACGGATACGTGAAAGCCGACTTCTTCTATGATTTCGAGTTCGAACAGGGCGATACAGCGTTCGTCAACAACATTGGTGAGCCCGCAAACGCCACCAGCGGAACCTTCGGTGCGACGGTACGTCAGTCGAGGATCGGTCTGCGCACCAGCACCCCCAGCGGTATCGGCGAAATCGGCGGTCAGCTTGAGCTTGACCTTTTCGGCTCGGGCGGTACTGCCGAGCTGCGGGTGCGCCATGCCAATATCACGATCGGAGATCAGTTCCTGATCGGTCAATTCTGGACCAACTTCCAACCTCTGGACACGTATCCGACCTCGGTCGAATTCAATGGCCCCGTTGGTATCGCTTTCGCACGAGTGCCTCAGCTGCGCTATACAGGGCAGATCGGCAGCAATGCTCAGTTCTCGGTCTCGATCGAAGAAAATGTAAGCGGGTCGAACTCTGATGACCCGGTTCTGACTGCGGCAGCCGAGTACAACGACGGCAGATACATTGCACGCGGGGCGGTTCTCTACGGCAAAGCCAATTCCGGCAACGTCGAAGTCGACCAAACCGGCTTTACAGCTTCCGCGTCGGTGCGTCCGTGGCAGGGTGGCCTGTTCCAGGTCAACTACGTCACAGGTGAAGCGATTGGACCATACCTGATCGGCCTTGGCAGTGCGATCGTCAACGGACAAGCCAACGACGTGGACGGCTATACAGTGGAATTCAGACAAGACCTGAGCCCCAAGTGGAATGTCGGCATCGCCTACGGCCGGGAAGATTACGACCTGCCGACCTCGACCGGTACGTTGTCTTTTACCGAGCTTGAGACAATCCACGTCAACGCCTTCTACAAGGCGACCGACAACCTGACGCTCAGCGCCGAATACATCTATGGTGAGCGGAACGATGCGCCGACCGGCAGAACCTTCGACGGCAGCCGTGTGCAGCTTGCTGCGCAATTGAACTTCTGAGACCACATACAGATCCTGCCCGGTTTCGGGCAGGAACATTCCGAAACCGGTTGCCTCAGGCGGATATGCAGTGGCCAAAGTCACGATCAGCCTGCCCCGTCGATTATGTCCGGAAAGGACGCACGGGCTGCGTCCACATCGATCACAAGCAACGCATCATAGCTGGCGGCGTCGAACGGATCTTCGGCCGGGATAACCTCGCGCCCGAACAGCCAGCTGAGACGACCTGCATCCAGATTTCCCCGCTCGAACGGCTGATCGCCGAAATGAACCCACAGAGCCTCCATGAACGCGGTGTCTGCGCGCTTGTCTGCCGGTTTACGATCGCGAAACCGTTCCCGCCGTGTAAGCGGAGTAACGCCCTTGGGATTGGCGCGACGAATGGTGAACTGAAAGTCGGTGCCCGCAAGGCGACCGGGAAATCCGCGATGTTTCAGCATGGCGACACTCCTTGCCCCCGGTTTGCTGAAAAAAGTAATTCGAACCCGAAATGGGATGGGATCATATTGCGCACCTCCAAAGCCGCACCGTTAGTCTGAGACGCTTTGAATTCATGACAGCAAATCTTCATGCTCAAAGCCCCTCCCAGATACACCGGGACTGCTCCAGCCGGTAGGCTTCAAAAAACTGTGTCGCATCCGGGGCCGCATCGCCAAATTCCACTGGGCGATCCGACAGAGAGATGACGACCCGTGATGGCTCCAGTTCGTGCTGAGCCACGTATGGAACGGCCAGAATCTGGCACAGATGCTCCATATCCTTCGACGCCACATCATAGCCGATCCGCCCGACCGACGCGCCGATCTTCGGGGCGATAAAGCGGAAGCGCACCCAAAGCTCACCGGGGTTGTTATCCAGCAGGACATCGTTCAGATGCACCGGCTGGCCTGACGGGACGGGCAAGGAACTATCGGTCTGGGCAAAAACCGGCGTGCTGAGCATGAAGAACACCAGACAAATGGCGCGACCCCGGACCCGCCGAGGGCGGGCTCCTCCTTCCGGGATCGCGCGCGCAGTGCTTTTGGCCTGCGCGGTTCTATGTCTGATGGGTCGGATCATTCAACTATTCGCCGCATTTTGTCAATTCCGCGCCAATTTTGAGCGGTTTTTGCCTTGGAACGCGCGTGCCGCCGCAAGAGAGCATCGGGGCGGGCTGTGCCGCCCCGAATGGTTTAGAGCGGAATATTATCGTGCTTTTTCCACGGGTTCTTCAGCTTCTTGCCGCGCAGACTGGCAAAGGCACGGGACACGCGACGACGGGTCGATTGCGGCATGATCACCTCGTCGACAAACCCGCGTTCGGCAGCGACGAAGGGGTTCGCAAAGCGATCTTCGTAATCCGCGACATGCTGCGCCGTCTTTTCCGCATCTTTCAAATCCGAACGGTGAATGATCTCGGTCGCGCCCTTGGCCCCCATCACCGCGATTTCTGCCGTCGGCCAGGCATAGTTGAAATCGCCGCGCAGATGCTTGGACGCCATAACCACGTACGCTCCACCATACGCCTTGCGGGTGATCACGGTGACCTTGGGCACAGTGGCCTCACCATAAGCATAAAGCAGCTTCGCGCCATGTTTGATCACACCGCTGTATTCCTGCTGCGTCCCCGGCAAGAAGCCCGGAACATCCACAAAAGTCAGGATCGGAATTTCAAAGCAGTCGCAGAACCGCACGAACCGCGCCGCCTTGCGGGAACTGTCGATGTCCAGGCACCCGGCCAGCACCATCGGCTGGTTGGCCACGACACCAACTGTCTGCCCTTCCAGACGGATGAAACCGGTGATGATGTTCTTGGCGAAATCTTCCTGAATTTCGTAGAAATCGCCCTCATCCGCCACTTTGGTGATGAGTTCCTTCATGTCGTAAGGCGTATTCGGATTGTCGGGAACCAGAGTGTCCAGCGACGTCTCCAACCGGTCAGGTTCATCAAAGAACGGACGGACCGGAGGTTTCTCGCGGTTGTTGAGCGGCAGGAAATCCACCAGGCGCCGCACTTCGGCCAGAGCTTCCACGTCATTTTCGAACGCCGCGTCGGCAACCGAGGACTTCTTGGTATGGGTCGACGCACCGCCCAGTTCCTCGGCGGTGACAACTTCGTTGGTCACGGTTTTGACCACGTCCGGACCGGTTACGAACATGTACGATGAGTCTTTGACCATGAAGATAAAGTCGGTCATCGCCGGGCTGTAAACCGCACCACCGGCGCAGGGGCCCATGATCACGCTGATCTGCGGAACCACGCCCGAGGCCGTGATGTTGCGCTGGAACACTTCGGCATAGCCAGCCAGCGATGCCACACCTTCCTGGATTCGCGCCCCACCCGAGTCGTTGATCCCGATGATTGGCGCACCGTTTTGCACCGCCATATCCATGATCTTGCAGATTTTCTGGGCGTGCGTTTCCGACAGCGATCCGCCAAAGACGGTAAAATCCTGACTGAACACATAGACCATGCGCCCGTTGATCGTACCCCAGCCGGTGACGACACCGTCACCCGCAGGCTTTTGATTTTCCATCCCGAATTCGGTGCAGCGGTGGCTGACGAACATATCGAATTCTTCAAAGCTGCCCTCATCCAGCAGCAGCTCGATCCGCTCACGCGCCGTCAGCTTGCCCCGCGCGTGCTGCGCATCGATCCGTCTCTGCCCACCGCCCAGTCGAGCGTCCTCACGGCGGTCTTCCAACTCGGAAAGGATGTCTTTCATGACGATTATCCCCTATAAAATTTGCCGCGACCCTACTCGCTTGGCTTGCTCAGCCAAAGCTCTTTTCGGCAAATTTGCAAACTTTCAGCAACAACAATCTGGAAAACTGCAAATGTGCTAAGTATCGCCCTGAAACTTACACACGACTGGCAATCCGAAATTCCATGGCTATACATGTGAACCATGCAGTTCAGTTCTCGCGCGACTCACCGCACACCGCCTACATTGACAACGCTTGTTTTGCTCTCGGGCCTGTCCGCGCTGAGCATGAATCTGTTTCTGCCCAGCCTGCCGAATATGGCGCTGTTTTTCGACGCTGATTACAATGTCATGCAGTTGTCGATTGCGCTGTATCTGCTGGTCAACGCAATCCTTCAAATCCTGATCGGACCGCTTGCGGACAAGGCTGGTCGCAGGCCTGTGCTGCTTTGGGGAATTGGGCTGTTCCTGCTGGCAACTCTGGGGTGCATTTATGCCCCCAACGTTGAAATCTTTCTGGCCTTCAGGATGTGTCAAGCCGTTGTCGTTGTTGGCATGGTTCTCAGCCGCGCTGCGGTGCGGGATATGTACGATCAGGATCAGGCCGCCTCGATGATCGGATACGTAACCATGGGGATGGCCGTGGTCCCGATGATTGGACCAGCTATTGGCGGCCTTCTTGAGGAAAGCTTTGGCTGGAAGGCGAACTTCTGGCTGCCTTTTGCTCTAGGCGCATTGACGCTTGCCTTAACGTTCACGGATTTCGGCGAAACGTCGGCCAAAAGCGGTAAAACGCTTGTTCAGCAATTCAAGGAATACCCCGAGCTTCTGACCTCGCCGCGGTTCTGGGGCTATTCGCTGTCCTGTGCTTTGTCGTCCGGCACCTTCTTCGCCTATCTCGGCGGAGCCCCCTTTATCGGAACCGAGTTGTTTGGGCTGAGCGCGGCACAGGTCGGCGTGTATTTTGGCGCTCCTGCGGTCGGCTATTTTGTCGGCAACTTTCTAAGCGGCCGGTTTTCCATGCAAATGGGCATAAACAGAATGATACTTTGGGGCAGCCTGCTGAACGCATTTGGCGTCGCGCTGTCAGCACTTCTGTTTCTCACCGACCAAGGCACCGCGCTCAGCTTTTTTGGCTTGGTGACTTTTGTCGGCGTTGGAAACGGCATGGTTATCCCCAACGCCACCTCCGGTGCCCTGTCAGTACGTCCGCATCTGGCCGCAACCGCCTCGGGGTTGAGCGGTGCGATCATGCTGGGCGGCGGCGCGGGCCTAAGCGCGTTGGCAGGCACGCTGCTAACACGCGAAACCGGCGCCATGCCTTTGCTCTGGCTGATGCTGACAAGCGCAATTCTGGCAATTGTCGCAATTGGATTCGTGATCCGGCGCGAACGGCAACTGGGGCTGTAACGGCTTGCTCCGGAGACTTTGCAAAGTTACTCTTCCGAAATAGAAAACTTGCAAAGGCACCCTATGGCCACCCAAAAACTCTATGCCGGCGCGAAACTTCGTGAGATGCGCACGCGGCTGACCCTGACACAACGCGAATTCGCCGCCAAGCTAGGTGTTTCTCTCCCCTATCTGAACCAGATGGAGAACAATAACCGGCCAATCTCGACCACGGTTGTGCTGGCACTGGCTCAGGAATTCGGCATGGATGTCACCGAGCTCAGCACCGGTGACAGCGAACGGCTCGTGTCGGATATGCGCGAGGCTCTGGCCGACCCGGTTTTTGCAGATATCCAGCCACCGCTCGCCGATTTGCGCCTGACCGCGTCCAACGCCCCGGCATTGGCCCGCGCCTTTATCGAACTGCACAAAACCTACCGGCAAACCCATGAACGCCTTGCGTCTCTGGACGAAGCCTTGGGGCGGGAAGACGCCCGCATGCAGGCCAGCCCCTGGGAAGAGGTGCGGGATTTCTTTCACTATTGCGACAACTACATCGATGCGGTGGACCGGGCAGCAGAGCTGTTTGCCAACCGCGCAGAAGGCCCCGGCACCATCAGACAAGCTGCTTTGAACAGCCTAGCGGAACGCGGCATACAAGTGATGTTCTCCGACATTGATCCCCTTCGCACATATGACGCCGAAAGCAAGATCCTGCGCCTGTCGTCCCGCGCCGCGCCGCAAACGCAGGTGTTTCAGCTGCTATTGCAGGTCGCGCTTATCAGTCAGGACAAGTTGCTGGAAGCAACGCTGGATTTTGCCAAGTTCCAAAGCGAAGAGGCACGGTCGATCGCCAAGATCGGCCTTGCCAACTATTTCGCGGGCGCTTCCTTGATGCCGTACTCCGCATTCCTGACCGCCGCCCAGGAAGAGCGTCACGATCTGGAACTACTCAGCAACCGGTTCGGCGCCTCGATCGAGCAGGTCGCGCACCGGTTGTCGACACTGCAACGCCCCGGTGCAAAGGGTATCCCGTTCTTTTTCGTTCGCGTGGATCAGGCCGGTACGATCACCAAACGGCATTCGGCCACACGTCTGCAATTCGCGCGATTTGGCGGCGCTTGCCCCCTATGGAACGTGCATCGGGCTTTTGAAACGCCCGGTCATTTCCTGCGGCAACTGGCAGAAACACCGGATGGGGTGCGCTATATCTCACTGGCGCGGGACGTGTCGAAATCAGGTGGCTCATTCGGTGCCCCCGTCAGGCGGTATGCAATCTCGCTGGGGTGCGAAGTTCGCCATGCCCCGGCCCTCGTCTATGCCGACAATCTCGACATCAACAACGCCAGCGCCTACGAGCCCATTGGCATATCCTGTCGTATCTGCGAACGGCAAACTTGCCACCAGCGCTCGGTCCCGCCACTGGAACGCCGCCTCAGCATCGACACCCATATGCGCGGCACCCTGCCCTACGAAGTCACCTGATCTTCACCTGGCTAAAAGTATCCCGGGGGAGTCGCGGCAGTCGCCGCGACGGGGGCAGAGCCCCCGACACAAGGCTTAGGATTTGGACAAAATTGCCCAGATTTCGTCCTTCAAGGCCGCCCGTTTCTTGCGCAAGTCGATTTCGGCCAGTTCTTCCATGGGTTCGACATTGGTTTCGGCCCGGTGCACCACACGGTTGACCTCGTGATACTCCTCGGCCAGCCGGGCAAAATGCGCGTCCGATTGCTTGAGCTGGCTCATCAGTTCGACTTTATCCGGAAACTCTTCGGCCAGTTCATGCGGGGTGTGAGACATTTCTGTTCGCTCCTTAACGTGTCGTTGCATACCAGTGGTAGAAGCGTGGCGCGCTGCCCTCTTTGACGCGGATCAATTTCATGCAAGTTTCGTGCAGATTTCAACGTCGTGTGGCACGCCATCCTGCGGCGCGAGCCTCAGTAGCTGAGCAAAACCACCGCTCGCCTTTGGCCGCGCTGATCCGGGTTTTGGCATAGTATCTTTGCCCCGGCATATGAAAAACCTTTTCACCCTTGGACGAAACGTTCCCCTTGATCCGGCATCCTTCGGAGGATTGAGCTTTTCCCTCGGCCCGATGCACCCACGGCACCTGAACCTGCGTTTGATGCAAGCCCCTGCCTTGAGACTTCGCGCCCTGCTCGGCGCGCACATAGAAGTCTGAGTATCTACGATAGGCAAAGGCCAACCCTTGCTCCACGATCTGGCCCGCAACGTCCTCACGCCCCACGGTGCAACGCGCAATAATTCGGCCATAGCGATCCCGATCCAGCGGCACACACGTCGCCATCCGGCCCTGAAACTGCTGCCGGACCTCATGTGTGGCCCAAGCCCCACATGGCCAGTTTGATCCGTCAGGATCCTGACATGTCTGATCCAGTTCGGGCGCATCTATGCCATGCAGACGAACCCGGACACCGCCCACATCCCAGGTGTCGGCATCAATCACGTCAACCCTGCCTGCCAAGCCTTCTGCTGCGAGGGTCACGTTTGGCAAGAGAAGAACAAAAGCTAAACAAATTCTTAACATGCCCCCGATATGCGCTGTGTTTCAGGCACATTCAACCGGGGGCAGTACAGAAAGGTTAACGCTGTGCCGTAGCCCAGCCTGGGTGAATCCACGGGCGGTCATTGGCTTTGGGCAACGGGCCTTTGCCCAAGAGCGAATCCGATATTTTCTCACCCACCATGATCGACGGGGCGTTGAGATTGCCGTTAGTGATCTGCGGAAAGATCGAACTGTCTGCAACGCGCAACCCGTCCACACCGATCACACGGCCTTCGGGATCGACCACTGCGTTTTTGTCATCCGCACGTCCCATCCGGCAGGTGCCACACGGGTGATAGGCGCTTTCGGCATGTTCCGCTATGAAAGCGTTCAACTCTTCATCCGATTGCACAGCGGCACCGGGCTGGATTTCCTTGCCCGCATAGGGTTTGAAAGCGTCTTGCCCAAAGATTTCGCGGGTCAGACGAATACAGGTACGGAAGTCTTCCCAATCCTCTTCATGGCTCATGTAGTTGAACTTGATCACCGGAGCGTCTGCGGCTTGGGCAGATCGCAAAGTTACAGCGCCCCGCGAAGGTGAGCGCATCGGGCCGACATGCGCCTGGAAACCGTGCCCCTCGGCCGCTGCTTGTCCATCATACCGAACCGCGATGGGCAGGAAGTGATACTGAATGTCAGGGTATTCCACGCCCGGCTTCGAGCGGATGAAGGCCGCGCTTTCAAACTGGTTCGACGCACCCAGACCGGTTTTGGTAAACAACCATTGCGCTCCGATCAGGCCCTTGCTGAACAGGTTCCAGTGTTTGTAAAGCGTGATTGGCTGCAGCGATGCCTGCTGGATGTAAAGCTCCAGATGGTCTTGCAGGTTGGCACCAACGCCCGGACGGTCCGCAATTACATCAATCCCATGTTCGGCCAGATGCGCCGCCGGGCCGATACCCGACAGCATCAACAGCTTGGGAGAGTTGATCGAGGACGCGGCCAGAACCACCTCACGCCGGGCTTTGATGACCTCTTTCTTGCCGCCACGGATCAGTTCGACGCCTGTAGCACGACCGTTTTCCATGACGATCCGGCACGCGAGACCGCGCACGATATCGCAATTGTCGCGCTTGAGTGCGGGCTTCAGGTAGGCATTCGCCGCCGACCAGCGCCGTCCTTTCCAGACGGTCTGTTCCATCGGACCAAAGCCTTCCTGCTTTTCGCCGTTATAGTCGCCTGTGACCTCGTATCCGGCCTGCTGGCCAGCATCCACAAAGGCCTGAAACAGCGGGTTTTCACGCGGGCCCCGGGATACATGTAGTGGGCCATCCTTGCCGCGCCATTCGGGATCACCGCCATGGCCGCCGTCATGCCACGTCTCCATCCGTTTGTAATAGGGCAGAACGTCTGCATAGGACCAGCCATCCGCCCCCATCTCGGCCCAGGTATCGAAGTCGCGCGCATGACCACGGACATAGACCATGCCGTTGATCGAGGACGAGCCGCCAATCACCTTGCCGCGCGGGCAAGCCAGACGGCGGTTGTTCAGATGCGGCTCGGGCTCGGACTGATAGCCCCAATCATAGCGCGACATGTTCATCGGATAGCTAAGCGCCGCCGGCATCTGAATGAACGGCCCCATGTCGGTGCCACCATGTTCGATTACCAGAACCGAGGCCCCTGCCTCGCTCAGCCGATATGCCATTGCGCAGCCTGCGGACCCTGCGCCAACGATGACAAAATCTGCTTCCATTTCCACAACTCCTGCCCCGCCGAGACGTGATGCCTCCGGCGGGAGTATTTTCGAAAAGATGAAGAGGTTACTCGCCGCGCGGGAACCGAGCGTTTTCCTCTACGATGTTCAGATCCATGTGATTGCGCATGTAGCGTTCCGACGCTTTTTGCAGCGGCTGGTAATCCCATGGGTAGTATCCGCCTTGACGCAGCGCTTCGTACACCACCCAGCGCCGCGCCTGGCTGGCGCGGACATCGGCGTCGAAGCGATCCAGATCCCAGCGGGCCTCGGACTTTGCGCGCAAGGTTTGCAGCGTGCCCGCATGTTCGGGACTGTCTGCGAGATTGGTCATCTCGTGCGGGTCGGCTTCAAGATCGAACAGCTGATCCGGATCCAGCGCGCAGCGGTTATATTTCCACTTGCCATAGCGCAGCGACACCAGCGGCGCGTAGGATGCCTCGGCCGCGTATTCCATCGCCACCGGCGCGGTGCGCTCGGTGCCTTTCGCCAGCGGTACGAGGTTTTCACCATCCGTCCACGGTGCGATTTCGTCCATGTCGACACCTGCCAAGGCGCCCAGGGTCGGCGTTACATCGATGGTCGACACCGGCGTATCGACCCGCCCCGCAGGCAGGTCTGGGGACGAAATCATCAGCGGCACGCGCGCCGAACCTTCGTAGAAGTTCATTTTGAACCACAAGCCGCGCTCGCCCAGCATGTCGCCGTGATCCGAGACGAACAGGATGATCGCCTCCTGCCGCGTTGTCTCCAGCACCTCGAGTATCTCGCCGATCTTGTCGTCGAGGTAGGAGATATTGGCGAAATAGGCGCGGCGGGACTTGCGGATGTCTTCTTCGGTAATGTCGAAACTGCGCCAGTCATTTGCATCGAAGATACGCTTGGCATGCGGGTCCTGATTGTCATATCCGATATCGGCGACCTCGGGCAGCAGATGCTCGCAATCCTCATAGAGATCCCAGTATTTGCGGCGGGCCACGTAGGGATCATGCGGATGGGTGAAGCTGACGGTGACACACCACGGGCGGTCATCCTTGCCGCGCGCCAGATCGTATAGCTTGGCTTTGGCGTTGTAGGCGACCTCGTCATCATATTCCATCTGGTTGGAAATCTCGGCAACACCCGCACCGGTGACCGAGCCCATGTTGTGATACCACCAGTCGATCCGCTCGCCCGGTTTGCGATAATCCGGGGTCCAGCCGAAATCGGCCGGGTAAATGTCGGTGGTCAGGCGATCCTCGAACCCGTGCATCTGGTCGGGGCCGACGAAATGCATCTTACCGGACAGGCAGGTATAGTACCCGGCCCGGCGCAGATGGTGCGCGTAGGTGGGGATGTCGCTGCGAAACTCGGCGGCGTTGTCATAGACGCCGGTGCGCGAAGGTAATTGACCAGACATGAAGCTGGCCCGTCCCGGCGCGCAGAGAGGCGACGCCGTGTAGGCATTGGCAAACCGGGTCGACCGTTCCGCCAGTTTCTTCAGGTTCGGGGCATGAAGCCAGTCTGCGGGACCGTCAGGGAAGAGGGTCCCGTTCAGCTGATCCACCATCAGGATCAGAATGTTCGGTTTTGTCATTTTTCAGCCTCGAGCAGAGTATTGAGCACACGCATCGCGTGGTTCACGGCCAATTGCGGTTCTTCGGGGGCGCTGAGTGCGGCGCGGATGTATAGCCCATCGATCAGGGCAACCATGTTCTCGGCCGCCTCGTGCGGGTCAGCCAGCTTGTGCCGCAGGGCATCGGTCAGGTTCGATTTGATACGGGCCTGATAGATTTGCCACAGGCGCAGGGCGTCGGCATTGGTCTGAGCCAGAACATAAAAGGTCATCCAGGCTGCGATCACATCGGGCGTGAAACAGGAGGGCGCAAAACAGGCCCGGACAATCGCCTGGGCCCGGTCCTCTGGCGCGGCTGCTTTCAACTCACCTCGCGCCTCATTACCGAAATCCGACAGAATCTGGCGCATGGCCGCCAGGAAAATCTGATCCTTGCCACCGAAGTAATGATGCGCCAGCGCACTGGACATGCCCGCGCGTTTGGCAATCTGACTGACTGTGACATCCAGAGATTTCTTTACGCCCAGCTCAGCAATTGTCGCACGGACAATCGCATCCCGACGGATTGGCTCCATTCCGACTTTTGGCATCGCTCCCCCCATGAACAGGCGTACTGCCTCCACGCTAGGGGGTTTTTATTGACTCGTCAATTAATGAAAATTCAGAAACCGCTGATATTACAGCTTGGGCGCTATGCTCGGAGGCGTCAAGTCCCTGCGATTAAGCACAAATTCGCGCCATGAGATGAAGCTTACAGCCCCCAGGATCAGTGTTCCCCCAGCGACGACCCAGACGTCAACACTTTCATGGAAAATCACAGCACCTACAATCGTGGCCCAGATCAGTTGAAGAAAGGTCACCGGTTGAGTGATGGCCACCGGTGCGGCTTGCAATGCCAATGTCATGAAATAATGGCCCGCTGTCGCAAAGCAGGCCACAAGGAACAGAATTCCGAGATCCTGCAAACTCGGCTGCGTCCACACGGCAAGCGCAAAAGGCATCAGCCCGATCGTCACCCAGATCGACATATGCGCCACAACGACAGAAGGTGGAACATCGCGCACCAGAATTTTGGCCAGCAAATAGGAACCACCCAAGGTCAGGGCCGTCCCAAGCATGGCCAGGTGACCCGGTGACACTTCGCGAAATCCCGGTCGCAGGATGATCAGCACCCCGACCAGAGCAACAAGGATGGCCGCGATCCGGCGAAAGGCCAGCTTTTCGCCCAGAAACAAGGCCGCCCCCAAGGTGACATAGACCGGCGTCATGTAATTCATGGCGGTGACTTCAGCCAACGGTATCTGTGTCATGGCGAAAAACCAGAGCATGACGCCAGCCGTATGCACGGCACCGCGTAGCCCGAACAACTTCAGCAACCGGGGCGTAAGGCGCGTCGTCAAGATCGAGCGCATGGCTGGCAATATGAACACCAGCCCCAAGGCGTAGCGCAGGAATGCGGCCTGGATCGGGTTCATCGTCGTGCCCAGAGATTTCACCAAGGCGGTCATCACGACAAAGGAAAGCCCGGCGGCAAACATCCAGAACATGCCGGCAAGCGGGCGTGACGATACAGCGAATGTTGACATGGCTTAGGTTGAACACCGAAACCCGGTCGGGAACAACCCTTCACATAACAACAAGTTTCAGTGCGATCCCCAGCATGACAGCACCAATTCCTGCATCCAGAACCTGCCACGCCCGCGGACGCGTAAAAACAGGCGACAGGATACTTGCGCCGTAGCCGAGTGAAAAGAAGAACACAAAGCTGGATGTCATCGCGCCAAGCGCAAAACCAAACCGGTCGTCATATTGTGCCGAGATCGAACCGATAAGCACCACCGTATCCAGATACACATGTGGATTCAGCCAGGTAAAAGCCAGAACCGTCAACAGCGCGGCCTTCAAACTGGTACGCTGCCCATTGCCGATTTCCATCACCGCACCGCCCTGCCAGGCGGACCGGAAACTGCGCAACCCATACCAGGTCAGGAACGCGGCCCCTCCGTACCGCATCACGGTTTCGAACCAGGGTGCCGCCTGCGCCAGCGTGCCGAATCCCGCCACGCCTGCGCCAATCAAAATGGCGTCAGATACCGCGCAGGTGAGGCACAGGATAAAGACATGTTCGCGCCGCAACCCCTGTCGCAGAATAAAGGCGTTCTGCGCCCCGATAGCGAGAATCAGACTGAAACCCAGTGCGAAACCTGCGATCACGGATGTGGGCATGGGACCTCCTGTTTATCCAGAGCGTTGACTAAGGCCTGCGCCGCGATCTATCAAATTAAAGATGTTGTCACTGAATAAGTTCAGCTAATGCTGCTGGATCCTCACCACCTGTCTGCTTTGTCTGCCATTCTGCGCCATGGCAGCTTTGATGCAGCCGCAGCGGAACTGGCTGTGACGCCTTCGGCAATCTCTCAGCGGATAAAAGCGCTGGAAGATCGGGTTGGAGCATCCCTGATCCATCGGGGAACGCCCTGCACCGGAACTCCAGCAGGGCTGCGCATCGCGCGATACGCCGAAGATGTCGACCTGCTTGAGGCGCAGCTGGCCCGCGAATTGACGCTGGAGCAGAAACCAGGGTCCGCCCGGGTCCGCATTGCGGTGCCCGCCGACATACTGGCCACCTGGTTCATTGACGCAATGGCAGATGTGCCTGACATGTTGTTCGACCTTGTGATCGACGATCAGGACCATTCGGCCGACTGGCTGAGGCGAGGCGAGGTCAGCGCCGCGGTCACCGTCGGCGGGCAGCCCGTGACCGGTTGCGACGCGATTGCGTTGGGCGTGTTGAGATATCTGCCGACGGCCAGCCCTGACTTCATCGATACTTGGTTCAAGAATGGTGTAACCAAAGAGGCGCTCGGCAAGGCACCCTGCCTCGTCTTCAACCAAAAGGACGGTCTGCAAAAGGCATGGATCACACAATACACCGGCAGCCGCCTTACCGCCCCGTCCCATTTCCTGCCGTCATCTCACGGGTTCGTTGATGCCGCGATTGCTGGGATTGGGTGGGGTATGAACCCTGCAGCCCTTGTGAAAAACGCTATCGCGCAAGGGCTGTTACGCCCCATCGTTCCCGACTCGCCGCTGGACGTCGCCCTCAGTTGGCAGGTCGGACGGGTTCTTGCGCCCGCTCTCAAACCGCTTACACAAGCAGTCAAACGAGCTTCGGAGCGGGTATTGCTTCCGCAAACAAGCCAATAGTCCAACACCACGCAATCGGAGGAACCGATGTTCTCACGCGATGCCCTCAGCTATGACCCCATTCCCCTGCCCGATAGATGCGAGATCAGCGATGCGGACATGCAAGGCGCGGCTCAGGCGTTCTATGACAAAATGCGTCAGCGTCATACCGTCCGGGATTTCAGCACACGCCCGGTTGCGCGCGATGTGATCAAAACCTGCCTGCGTACTGCCGGAACCGCTCCGTCCGGGGCCAACCATCAACCCTGGCACTTTGCGGCCATCTCGGACCTCAGCCTGAAGCAGCGCATTCGCGACGAGGCCGAGGAAGAGGAGCGGCGTTTTTATGCCGGCGGCGCGGGTGATGAGTGGATCAAGGCGCTGGAACCCATCGGCACCAACGCCGTCAAAGAGCACCTGACAATCGCACCATGGCTGATCGTGGTGTTTGCCCAGCGCTGGGGGCAATTCCAAGACGGGACGCGGTACAAGAACTACTATGTGCCCGAGAGTGTGAATATCGCCACCGGCTTTCTGCTGGCCGCATTGCATCACGCAGGCCTCAGCACCTTGACCCATACCCCGAGCCCGATGCGGTTTCTGAACGATGCGCTTGACCGTCCCGCATCGGAAAAACCGACGATGATCATCGCGGTCGGCCACCCCTCGGACACCGCGACCGTGCCTGCGGTGGCGAAAATGAAGAAACCGTTGGAAGAGATTTCTTCGTTTTTCTAGGCGCCTGTGCTTGACCCCTGTGACCGAGAGGCGTCTTCCCGGTCAGGCAGCATCATGCGATAGCACATCACGCAGGCGATCAGACTGGTGGCAACAATGAAGGCAACCGCCAGTGCGACCTCATGCATATGGGCGACCGCTGCCAGGGCGGCGGACAACAGAACCGCGGTCAACCGGGCGAATGCCTTGACTGCTGCCGATCCTTGCACCCGTTGGTCCTTGGGCGCGACGTCCATGAAATAGAGCTGGCGTGCACTGCTGATCCCGGTCACAGCAACGGTAGCCACAAACAGCGCAACCGCATGCAGGTGCACGGCATGGTCGATCCCCAAGTAGTGAAACGCCAGAAGAACACTTCCAGTACCGGCCACCAACAGTGTTCCGGCCACCATGACAGCACGATGAGATTTCATGTTCACCACTTGCCACAATGGCCCCGACACAAGATACCCCGAAGCCGATGACACAATCATCGCGGTCAGACCCTTGGCCGAACTGTGATGCGCCTCGGCCGCGATCAGGGCGAAGAACGGCACCGATAGCGAAACTGCAACCAAGGGCATACGCATGATGATATAGCGCCGAAACCAATGGTATTCGAACATGCTCAGGATACCTTTGATATTCTCCTTCAACGAGAATTTTGGCGATGCTTCCGTCTCTGCTTGCGGTTCGACCTTGCGCACGTTCTCGGTCATCGCCAGCATCAAAAGACCTGAAATCATAAAGAAAACGACTGCCACCCCGATCATGATTGAATGGCGCGAAAAGGGCGGGTGTTCCTTGGTGATCTGATGCACCAGCAGGGCAAGGCCGATGGCGCACAGGCCCCCTCCGCCAAGTTGCAGGTAATGCATCACCATGCGCGACCGCGAGTGGACATGGTCGCCCAGCAGATCGGTGAACATGAGATTCTGAACCTCGTCCACCAGACCGATCACGAAAAAGATCAACACGAAAACCACCGCGATCAACGGCACGACCCCCGTCGCGGCTGCCGCCATTGCCAACACCAGACAGGCCCCGATAAGGGCTTCGGTCAAGGCAATGGCGCGCTTCTTTTGCGATTTCGCCGCGACGGATTGTGCCAGAAAGAAGTCAGAGATCATGCTGCCAACCATTCGCACCGAAACCAGCGCACCTGCCACGAACATCGGCAGTTCGAAGGACACGGCCAGAAACGGTAACACCACCGAGGGGCTGCCCAGGGTCCATGCGACCTGCGACACGATGCTTTGCCCAGCAAGAACCGGCACATTGCGCTTGGTCTTATCAGGTGTCACGTCCGTCATTGATCTTTCGGTTGCGTCTTCCCAGAAATTCCGAGTCATCCCAGCCTAAGCGCTTGGACGGATTCCGCCAACAATCCTTGAAATCTGCCTGAAAACGAAAAAACCCGGCCAGTTGGCCGGGTTTCGCAACCGAAGTTTTTAACAGATCAGAGCTGAGCCATAACCTCATCGGTGGCTTCGAAGTTGGTCGTGACGCGCTGCACGTCGTCATCGTCTTCCAGCGCATCAACCAGCTTCATCAGCTTTTGCATGTCTTCCAGACCCAGCTCGGTCGTGGTGGTGGGCTTCCAGACCAGCTTGGTGGATTCCGATTCACCCAGCGCTTCTTCCAGCGCGCTCGACACGTCGTTCAGATCGGTATCCGCACACCAGATGATGTGGCCATCTTCCGAGCTTTCGACATCCTCGGCACCGGCCTCGATCGCGGCTTCGAAAATCGTATCCGCATCGCCGGCATCCGCCTGATACACAACCTCGCCCTTGCGGTCGAACATAAACCCGACCGAGCCGGTCTCACCCAGATTGCCGCCGTTCTTGGAAAAGGTCGAACGCACGGTCGAGGCGGTGCGGTTGCGGTTGTCGGTCATGGTTTCGACGATCACGGCCACGCCGTTGGGGCCGTAACCCTCATACCGGATTTCTTCGTAATCGTCGCCTTCACCGGCCACCGATTTCTTGATGGCGCGGTCGATCACGTCCTTTGGGACCGAGTTCGACTTGGCCTCTTTCACCGCCAGACGCAGGCGCGGGTTCTTGTCGGGATCGGGGTCGCCCATCTTGGCGGCCACAGTGATCTCTTTCGACAGTTTGGAAAACAGTTTGGACCGCGCGGCGTCCTGACGTCCCTTGCGGTGCTGGATGTTGGCCCATTTGGAGTGGCCTGCCATGTTGCGTCCTCGTCATCGTGATTGCGTGTTCGGCGCTCATATAGACGTTTGCGGGGGGCAGGATCAAGAGAGCGGCTTGCGACGACATCACTGGCTTGTATGGTGACGGCATGACGACAGATCAGATCATTCTTTTTGCGCTTTTCATCACCGTCTTTGGAATGATGCTTTGGGGGCGGTTTCGATACGACCTTGTGGCCTTTGCCGCGCTGATGATCGGCGTTGTGCTGGGCGTCGTGCCAGTGGACGACGCCTTTGCCGGGTTTGGCCACCCGGCCACCATCATCGTTGCGCTGGTTCTGGTGGTCTCTGCCGGTCTGGTCCGGTCAGGGGCGGTGTTCATGATCACCCGCACTCTGGTCGATGCTTCACGAGGGTTGGGCGCGCATATCGCCCTGATGGGCGGGATCGGAGCAGTTCTGTCGGCCTTCATGAACAACGTGGCAGCTCTGGCCTTGCTGATGCCTGTGGACATCCAAACCGCGCGCAAAGCGGGGCGATCAGTAGGTCTGTCGCTGATGCCGCTGAGCTTTGCCACCATTTTGGGGGGTATGGCGACGCTGATCGGCACCCCTCCGAATATCATCATCGCGTCGATCCGCGCAGAAACACTGGGCGAGCCGTTTCATATGTTCGATTTTGCCCCGGTCGGCGGGCTGGCAGCAATCGCTGGCCTGGCTTTTGTCGCTCTGGTGGGCTGGCGCCTGATCCCAAATCGCGGTCCGCAAACTGAGACATCCGAGGCACTGGCCGAGTATATCGCCGAACTGACCGTTCCACCTGAGTCCGCGCATATCGGCAAACGGGTTAGCGAGCTATACGAGGCTGCCGAAAAATCCGACGTGGCGATCATCGGCCTGATCCGGGACGGCAAGCGACGCTATGGCCGCTCTGCCCATGCCACGTTGAAAGAAGGTGACGCGTTGGTTCTGGAGGCCCGGCCCGAAGCGTTGGACGAATTCCGCGCCGCGCTGAATCTGGATTTCTCGGACACGCGGCGGCAGGAATTGCTGACGGCTGAGGGCGACGGGCTGGAAGTGATCGAAGTGGTGGTGCCGGAAAGCGCGCGCATCACGGGGCGCACGGCGCAGGGGCTTGGGCTGGCCTGGCGGCAGAGCACTGTTTTGATGGGCATCTCGCGCCAGGGTCGGCGAATTACCGAACAGGTTCGCAAGACCGAGGTTGAACCCGGTGACATCCTGCTGCTGCTCTGCCCACGCGACCGGGCGGCGGATGTGACGGATTGGCTGGGCTGCCTGCCCCTTGCCGGGCGCGGGCTGAACGTAACGGCAAACGACAAGGCATGGCTGGCCATCGGTCTGTTTGCCGCTGCCGTTCTGGCCGCAAGTGTCGGGTTGATCTATTTGCCCATTGCCCTGGGGCTGGTGGTCATCGCTTATGTGCTGACCAAGATCATGCCAATCGCTGATATCTACAACCACATAGAATGGCCCGTGGTCGTACTGCTGGGGTCGATGATTCCGCTGGGTAGTGCTTTGGAGACCTCGGGCGGCACCGAACTGATCGCCAATGCCCTGATCCAATTGACCGATGGCTTACCCGCCTGGGCGATCTTGACGGTACTGATGGTCGTGACCATGACCTTGTCGGACGTGCTGAACAACACCGCCACAGCCATTGTCGCCGCACCGGTCGGGATACAAATGGCGCGCACGCTCGAGGTATCGCCCGACCCGTTCCTGATGACCGTGGCCGTTGCAGCTTCGGCTGCGTTCCTGACCCCTATCGGGCACAAGAACAATACACTGGTTCTGGGTCCCGGCGGCTATCGGTTTGGAGATTACTGGCGCATGGGGTTGCCGCTGGAAATCCTGATCATTGCCGTCTCGATCCCCGCCATCCTTGTCTTCTGGCCGCTGTGACGGGTAAAGGCTGCGCATGAAACGCTTTTTGATCCTGCAACTGCGCTCGGAAACGGATGCATCCGACGCCGAATACGCCTCGATTTTGAACCGGAGCGGATTGTCGCCCGCGCAGACCCATCGCATCCGTCTGGATTGCGAAGACCTGCCCGAGGGGTTGGATGTCACCGACTATGCCGGTGTCATCGTAGGCGGTGGGCCGGGCTGTGTCAGTGACGACCCGGCAACCAAATCCCCGCTGGATGCGCGGATCGAAGCGGCGATCATGGGCTTGATGCCGCAGATTATCGCGCAGGATCACCCCTTCATGGGCTGCTGCTATGGCCTTGGTATTCTGGCCGCGCATCTGGGCGGCGATGTCAGCAAGGCGCAATATGGCGAGCCTGTGGGGCCGTCTACCTGCCACCTCACCAAAGACGGGCAGCAGGACGTGTTGACCGCAGGGTTGGACAACACTTTTGACGCTTTCGTGGGTCACAAGGAAGCGGTTCAGGCGCTGCCTGAGGGTTGCGTTCACCTTGTCACCTCCGCCCCTTGCCCGTTTCAGATGATCCGCTGGGGGCAGAACGTCTATGCCACGCAATTCCACCCCGAGGCCGACGCCAAAGACTTTGAACAGCGCATCAATATCTACAAAAACCACGGCTATTTCCCGCCCGAGGACGCGCAGAAACTGATCGATCACTGCCATTCGGCCGATGTCACGCAACCCGGCGAAATCCTGCGCCGTTTCGTCCAGCGGTACGAATGACCCAACGGCGCGGTTGCCTGCGCCTTCCTGCCTCGCTTAGGCTGATCTGACGCGACTTTGGGAGGAGTTGTCCTTGGATCTGCTAATAAACGTTATCCTGCCGGTTTCGCTGGCCATTATCATGCTGTCTCTGGGTATCGGGCTGGAAGTCGCTGATTTCCGCCGTGTTCTGAGCCGGCGGCACGCGTTTGCCATCGGTGCCGTAAGTCAAATCGTGCTGTTGCCCGTGGCAGCCTTTATAACAGTCAAACTCTTCGCTTTACCGCCCGAAATCGCAGTTGGTTTCATGCTGCTCAGTTTTTGCCCCGGCGGCGTAACCAGCAATATCCTGTCCAAGCTCGCCAAAGCAGATGTGGCGCTGTCGGTCAGCCTGACTGCGGTGATCAGCCTGTTGTCGATGATAACGGTCCCGATACTCGCCACGTGGTCGGTTGTGCATTTCCTGGGCGCTGACGCCCCCGAGGTTTCGATCACCGGGCTGGCGATCGCTCTGTTTCTGATCACGACGCTGCCGGTGGCGATTGGCGTTGGAATTCGCCACTTTGCAACAGGGTTTGCAAACCGTATTGAAGCCGGACTGTCGACCTTGGCAACGGTGCTTTTCGTTCTTGTCGTCATCACAGCACTGGTCGCGAACTGGCAGCTGTTTGTTGACAACCTCACCAAAATGGGCGCGGGGCTGATCTCGTTGAACGTGGCTTTGCTGTTGATCGGTCTGGGGCTCGCGCGCGCCGCAAATCTGTCGTGGAATGAGTGTAAGACCATTTCCATCGAAACCGGAATTCAGAACTCGACACTGGGCATTACACTTGCTGCTTTGATTACAAATACTGACAGTGGGTTCAGCCCGCTGGCCCTGCCTTCGGCTGTCTATGGCATTATGATGTATGCTGTCGTCCTGCCGTTTCTTGTCTGGTTCCGCCGCCGCTGAAAGGACAGTTCATGACGAATAACACAGCAGATGCGATTGTCGTCGGCGCGGGGCTGGCAGGGTTGGCCGCGGCGGCCGAGTTGGGCGACCGGGGCAAGAAGGTGATCATCGTCGATCAGGAACCCGAGAGCTTTCTGGGCGGTCAGGCATTCTGGAGCCTCGGCGGCCTGTTCATGGTCGACACACCCGAACAACGCCGCATGGGCATACGCGACAGCCGCGATCTGGCATTGCGCGACTGGATGGGCAGCGCGCAATTTGACCGCGAGGAAGACCTATGGCCGCGCAAATGGGCCGAAGCCTATATCGAATTTGCCGCTGGCGAAATGCGCCCTTGGCTGCACAAGATGGGCCTGCGCTGGTTTCCCGTCGTGGGCTGGGCTGAACGCGGTGGATCTTATGCAAATGGGCACGGCAACTCGGTCCCGCGCTTTCACATCACGTGGGGCACCGGCCCCGGCGTTCTGGAACACTTCGACCGTCGCGTCCGCGAACATGTCAGCGCCGGGCTGATCCAGTTAAAATTCCGTCACCAAGTCAGCCATATCATCATGCAGAACGGGAGCGCCAAGGGCGTGTCCGGTGAGGTTCTGGCCGATGACACCGCCCAACGCGGCGGCAAGACCAACCGTGACGAGGTGGGAGAGTTCGAGGTCTATGCACCCTCTGTCATCGTCACCTCTGGAGGTATCGGCGGTAACTTTGAAATGGTGCGGCAGAACTGGCCCAAGGATCGTCTTGGGGAACCACCGCAGGACATGGTGGCGGGTGTTCCGTTTCACGTCGACGGCCGCATGATCGCGATCAGCGAAAAGGCGGGCGGTCATGTCATCAATGGTGACCGCATGTGGCATTACACCGAAGGCGTTCGCAACTGGGATCCGATCTGGCCCGCCCATGGCATTCGCATTCTGCCTGGTCCCAGCTCGATGTGGTTCGATGCCAAGGGCAACCGTCTGGCGCCACCCTGCCTTCCGGGGTTCGATACGCTGGGGACGCTGCGTGAAATTCTGAAGACAGGGTACGAGTACAGCTGGTTTGTTCTGACCCAGAAGGTGATCAAGAAGGAATTCGCCCTCTCCGGGTCTGAGCAGAACCCCGACTTTACCTCTGGCAGTTGGAAAGAGGTTATCCGGCAACGCATCTTGTCAGGCTCCAAGGCAACCGCCCCGGTCGAGGCGTTCAAGGAAAAGGGTGAGGATTTTGTTGTCGCCAACACGTTGACCGAACTGGTCAATGGAATGAACCATCTGGGCGGGGGTCTGATTGACGAGGCCCATCTGCGCGCCCAGATCGAAGCACGGGATTCTCAGGTCGACAACCCGTTCTCGAAAGACGCGCAGATGATGGCGATCCTTGCGGCGCGGAATTATCGCGGAGACAAGCTGATCCGTACCGCCAAACCACACAAGTTCCTTGATCCGGCCAACGGTCCGCTGATCGCGGTCAAACTGCACGTTCTGACGCGCAAAACGCTGGGCGGGCTGCAGACCAATCTGGACAGCCAGATGATCGGAGCCGATGGCAACGTTGTGCCCGGCCTGTTCGCAGCAGGCGAAGTCGCCGGGTTCGGCGGTGGCGGCTATCACGGCTACAACGCGTTGGAAGGCACGTTTCTGGGCGGTTGCATCTTTTCCGGTCGCAACGCAGGACGGTCTAGGACAGTCGCCTGACGGCCCAGCCCATTTACTTGCGCACCAGCTTGATCACGGGCTCGCCCTGAGCATCCAGCAGGGCCAGCGCGTTGCCTTGCATCGCGAATGTCGTGACGCTTTGCATCGATTTCAGAAACTGCCGCTCGACCTCATCCATCGGGGGCGGACACGCCATGAGCGTTGCGGCCATATTATCCGGAAACTCGATCCGGTTACCGGAAATCTCGGCCTGGCCGCTGAACCGGTTACAACCGCCACTCCCCGAAAACGCGCCATTTTGCCCGAATGCAAGCTCGGGCCGTTTTTGCGTCTCGACAGGCGCGCCGTTCAGGCCCGAGGCGACCCACTCGGTGTTTTCCAGCGCAAGCGCGCCCTGATTTTGCACCTGCACCAACAGCAGGTCAGCAGCATTTTCTGCCCCATCGGTCAAAACCGGGTAAACCGTATCCGTTGTGAACAGCAGTTGTTGCCCCTGTGTGACCGAGGCGCGCACGGCATAGCTGTGGCCGTCCTTGATCAGCGCCTCATCATAATCCAATTTAAATTGCGCCGGCACCCCGGTCAGCGCGTATCTCTGGGCGGCAAGTGTCACGGCTGGGGCATCAGCTAACGAGATATCCTGAAGCTCAACAAAAAGGGTCGCATCAGGCGGAAGGGCAATGCGCTCTCGGTATGTCGCGGTTCCTTCAACGGTACCAGCAATCGCTGCGCCGCTTAGAACGGTCGCTAACGCGGCACCCGTAAATATGGCGCGGCCTGAAGTCGGCATGGCAAATCCCCTTTGCAAATTACATTCACAAAAGATTGTGCATCATCCGGTATTTACAAGTCTGAAGCCATCCAGGCGGCAATTCTGCGCCGATTTTATAATGGCCAGATTAACGGAATAAGCAGCGAGGCAAGCAATCCAACCGTTATGTTCAGCGGCACCCCAACCTTCAAAAAGTCAGTGAACCTGTAACCACCGGGGCCGTAGACCATCATGTTGGTCTGGTATCCGATCGGCGTGGCGAACGAGGCCGAAGCTGCCACCATGACCGCAACCACAAGCGGGCGCGGATCTATTCCCACGGCCTGAGCCAACCCGATGGCAATTGGCGTGACCACGACCGCGACGGCGTTGTTCGAAACCAACTCGGTCAGTACCGAAGTCAACAGATAGATCGCCCAGATAATCAGGAATGGCGGCAAAACGCCCAATCCCGGCGCCACGAACTCGACAATGAGAGAGACCGCTCCTGAGCTGTCCAGCGCCGCACCGATGGCCAGCATCGCAAAAATGAGCGCAAGCAATCGGCCTTCGACAAAGGAAAACGCCTCATCCGCATCAATGCAGCGCGTCAGAAGAACCACGGCGACAGCCACAATCGACAACAGCAGGATCGGCGCAACGCCCAACGCCGCAAGGGCGACGATCCCGATCAATGCGCCAACAGCAATCGGTGCATGGCTGCGACGGAAGGCGCGCGCGGAAGGCTGAGTGACGTCCACCATGTCCATGTCAGCCGCAAGCCGCTGGATATCCGCCGGGGCACCTTCCAACAGCAGCGTATCCCCAACCCGCACCACCAGATCATCCAGTTGCCGGCCGATATTCTGATTGCGACGGTGCACCGCCAACACGTAGACGCCGTACCGACGCCGCAGGCGCAGCATGCCCAGGGTCCGCCCAACCATTCGGCACCCGGGGGTGATCAACACCTCGACTGTCTTGGTTTCAACCGCGGAAACCTGATCCACACGTTTGAGCTCTTTGTTGGTCTGAAGGCTCAGCAGTTCGGTCATCTCGGTTCGCAAAACCACGCGGTCGCCAACCCTCAGTTCGACGCCCTTTAGATTACGCCGCAGCGACTCATCCCCACGAACCACGTCGATCAAACGTACGCCGGCGCGTTTGAATAATTGAACGCCGGTTACTTCGCGCCCGATCAGGTTGCTGTCAGGCGGAATGACGGCCTCGGTAAAGAACTTCATCTTTGACCGATCGCTGAGTAGCGACGCCATACTGTCTCTCTCGGGCAACAGCTTAGGCGCGATGAACCGCAGATAGATCATGCCATAAATCACCACCGCGATCCCCAGTGGCGTGACCTCGAAAATCGTGAAAGCTTTCATTCCCTGCGCGCGGGCGACCCCATCCACCAGCAGGTTGGTCGAAGTGCCGATCAGCGTCAGTGTACCACCCATAATGGCGGCGTAACTCAGCGGGATTAAAAGTTTCGAGGCGGGCACGTTCAGGGTGCGGGCAATTTGCACAAAAACCGGGATCATCACCACGACAACCGGCGTGTTCGACACCACTGCCGAGGCCAATACGACAAACCCCATAAGCAACCCGATGGCAAAACGCGGATTAACCTGAGCCTGTTTTTGCGCTGTCGAGGTAAACGAGTCCAACGCCCCGGTTCGCACAAGGGCCCCCATGATGATGAACATCGCGCCAATCGTCCAGGGCGCGGGGTTGGAGAGTACCGCAAGTGCGCTTTGATACGGCAAAATGCCGGTCACAAGCATCAGCGAGACGCCACCGATGGCCACTACTTCGGTCGGATAAACCTCGCGCAGGAACATGATGAACATGCCCGCAACGATGAGCAGCGCCAGAATTGCGCTCCCTGTGTCTGTCAGTGAAAGGAAGATCATTCGTGGTATTCTGTCCGAACCCGAGCCCAAGCGCCTGATGACAGGCAGTTTCACGCATTGCGCGCAACAGAGCAAGCCTGACGTTAACTATTCGGGTCCGGCCTGTTCCAAACGTCCCCCAACGCGCACCATACGCACAGTTTTTGCGCTGCCATCCTGATCGTTGGTTTCCACAAACACACCGCTCAGCGTTGCCTCGCCGTTTGCGGGGGTAAAACGTGCCTTGGGCATACCAGTGATGAAGCGACGCATCGGCTCGATTTTGTCCATGCCGATGACCGAGTCATAGTCGCCGCACATGCCAGCATCTGTCAGATACGCAGTGCCACCCGGCAGAATTTGAGAATCCGCTGTAGGCACGTGGGTATGAGTGCCAACCACAAGACTGGCGCGCTTGTCGCAATAATGGCCCATCGCCATCTTCTCGGACGTCGCCTCGCAATGCATGTCGACGATGATCGCATTTGCCTGACCACCGCGCGGATGTGATTTCAGGATCGGCTCGATTGCCGAGAACGGGTCATCAAAGGGCCGTTTCATGAAGACCTGCCCCAGCACCTGCACCACCAGAACTTTGCGCCCGCCCGGCGCGTTGAACAGCCGGTGTCCGCGCCCTGGTGCGCCCTTGGCAAAATTCACCGGACGCACGATGCGCTGTTCTTTCTCGATGTATTGCAGCATGTCTTTCTGGTCGAAAGCGTGATCGCCCAGCGTCAGGCAATCCGCTCCGGCATCCAGAAGCAGCTTGGCGTGATCACCGCTGAGCCCCATGCCGTTCGACGCGTTTTCACCGTTGACCACAACAAAATCCAGCCGCCATTCGTCTCGCAGACGCGGCAAATGTTGCTGAACGGCGGCGCGGCCCGCGCGCCCCATGACATCACCAAGAAACAAAATCCTCATGAACCGGGTCGTAGGGGCTGTGCAGGGCAATAACAAGGCGGAACCGTGAAATTTGCCATCACCTTAGAGGTTGAAATCACATTCAATCGTGGCAATGTTTTGATGCAGTTCTTGGATACAGAGGGAATTCTTCGTGAAGTCATTTACAGTTCTGACCGCCTGCCTTTTGACCGCCACAGCGGCGGTGGCAGAAGGCACCAAAACCTCCATGCCCAACCCGGCCGCAACTTTTTGCATCGAAAACGACGGAACCTACCAGCTTCGCAAAAACGAAGACGGAAGCGTTTTTGGTGTCTGCATCCTGAAAGATGGCACCGAATTGGATGCCTGGGACTACCTGCGCAGCCATTTCGAGCAATAACAGTCAGAAGGTCAGCACACGGCTTTCCGTGATGAGCATATCCAGCTGTTGATCAGTTGGCTCCAACGGCAGGTTCTGCGCCTCCTGCTCGTCAAAGGCAAAGCCGATGGCAAGTGTCGGGCGTTTGGCGCGCAGGCCTTCCAGCGTCCGGTCGTAGAAGCCTCCGCCATAGCCCAAACGTCCACCCTTTGTATCGAATGCAACCAGCGGCACGATCAGAATCTCGGGATCGAAATAGTCATCCACCTCGGGCACTCTGGCGCCAAACGGGCCATCTTTCAGAGCACCTTCAGGTGTCCAGCGAGAGAATTTCAGCGGCTGACCGGCCGCCTGAATGACGGGCACCCCCACTGGCCCATAAGCTGATGCCTCGGCCATTGCGGCCAGCGGGTCAATCTCGGTCCGGATCGGCATATAGCCCGACATCGGCACACCGCGATGACCTGCCAGAACCTCGGACAAACGGCCTGCCGCACCGGGCAAACGAGTATCGAATGCAGCCTTACGACGCGCAAAGGCCGCCTTGCGGGCCGTAGCTTTGATTTCGGTCAGATCGGTCACAGTAACACCACGCTGGCAAGCCCAAGAAAGATGAAGAACCCCATGACATCTGTTGTTGTTGTCACAAAAGTTCCCGACGCCAGTGCAGGGTCGATGCCCATACGGTCCAGCACGACCGGTACTACCGTACCTGCAAAGCCTGCGATGATCATATTCACGACCAAGGCCGAGCCAATCACGACACCCAGCAGCGGAGAGTCAAACCACAGCATTCCGACGGTTCCCAACACGATGGCGAAACACAGCCCGTTGAGCATACCGACAAGCAATTCACGCCGGATCACCCGCATCACGTTTGCATTGGTCAGGTCGCGTGTCGCCAAAGCACGCACGGCAACCGTCAGCGATTGGGTCCCTGCATTGCCCCCCATCGACGCCACAATCGGCATCAGGATGGCCAACGCGACCAATTGATCGATTGCGGCCTCAAACTGCGAAATCACCAGCGAGGCGCAGATCGCCGTACACAGGTTCACCGCCAGCCACGGCAGGCGCCGCCGACTGGTCGCGGCAACGCTATCGGACAGCGAGCTTTCCTCGCCCACACCGGCCAGACGCAGAATGTCTTCTTCGTGCTCTTCGTCCAGAACGACCATCGCGTCGTCGATGGTGATGACACCAACCAGACGTCCGTCTGCATCCACCACCGGGGCCGAGATCAGGTGGTACTGGTTGAAGGCATAGGCTACGTCTTCTTCATCCTGATCGACGGGGATGATGTGAAACTCTTCTTCGGCCAGATCATGCAGCGGAACTTCACGTCGCGCCGCCATCAGCTTGCCCAATGTCACCTGCGCCACCGGTTTCAGGCGCGGATCGACCAGAACGACGTGATAGAACTGTTCGGGTAGATCATCATTGGCGCGCATGAAATCAATGGCTTGCCCGACAGTCCAATGCTCGGGCGCCATGACGACCTCGCGCTGCATGAGGCGACCGGCCGAGTTCTCGGGGTAGGACAGCGCCTGTTCTGCAGCGACCCGCTCAGAATCCTCGAGCGCGTCCAGAATGGTTTCCTGCTGCGGCTCCTCAAGGTCCTCCAGCAGGTCAACGACGTCGTCGCTTTCCATCTCGCGCACGGCTTCTGCCAGAACGTCCGGGTTCAGGACCGAGATCACCTCTTCGCGTACCGATTCATCCAGTTCAGACAGGATGTCGCCGTCGAATTCCTTGTCGTACAAGCGGATCAGGCGGGCACGGTCAAACGGGTTGATCTGTTCAAGAAGGTCAGCGATGTCGGCCGAATGCAACGGCTCCATCAACTCGATCAGCTTATCGCGATCGTCGATGTCCACCGCATATAGGATCGCCGCCACTGTCTTGGGATCCAGCGCGTAGACGTCTTCGTCCCGGGGCTGATCGTGTCCGGCTTCGTCACTGCCTGTCGTCATGCGCTGCCCCCCCTTTTTTCGGCGATTGACCTCTAAATAGAAGAAGCAGCTACCGGAAAACAATGACAATGCGCCGATTTACCCACTTCTTTCCCCCGACTATGCTGATGCGCGGTTCCAAACTGGCGGAGAACAGGGCAAATGGCGCAAAAAACGCTTTTGAAAGGGCGGGTTCTGAGTTTCACCGGCTCACCCTTTGACGGAGACCCGACCGAAGCCGCCCGGCTGGATGAAGCGGTCGTGATCGAAGACGGGCGTGTTGCAGATGTCGGCACCGCCGATGCACTGGCACAAGCCCATCCTGACGCCGACGTAAAGGACCACGACAATCACTTGATCATGGCAGGGTTCGTCGACCCGCATGTGCATTACCCGCAGACGGCGATGATCGCCAGTTGGGGCAAGCGGCTGATCGACTGGCTGAACAGCTATACCTTCCCGGAAGAAATGAAGTTCGGCGATTTCAGCTATGCAAGCGAAATCGCCAACCGTTATCTGGATCTGACGACCGCGCACGGCACCACCACAATGTGCAGCTTTTGCACGATCCATCCCGAAAGCGTGGATGCGTTCTTTACCGCCGCGCAGAAACGCGGGCAGCGTGTGGTCGCGGGCAAGACCTGCATGGATCGAAACGCACCCGAGGGCCTGCGCGACACCGCACAGACGGCTTATGACCAATCGGCCGCCCTGCTTGAGAAATGGCATCGTATCGACCGGTTGTCTTACGCCATCACTCCGCGCTTTTCGCCGACCTCAACACCCGAACAGCTTGAGGCGATGGGCGCGCTGTGGGCCGAGCATCCGCATTGCCTGATGCAAACCCATTTGAGCGAGCAAACGGACGAAATCGAATGGGTCCGGTCCCTGTTTCCCGATGCGCGTGATTATCTGGACACTTACGAGAAATTCGGCCTGCTGGGGCAGAACGGCTTGTATGGGCATGTCATCCATCTAGAAGACAGGGAACGGGATCGCTTGCGCGAGGTCGATGCCTCGCTGATCCATTGCCCCACCTCCAACACCTTCATTGGGTCTGGGCTGTTTGACATGAACGGGCTGATCCATGATGGCCATCGGATCGGTCTGGCCACGGACACCGGAGGCGGATCCAGTTTTTCGATGTTGCGCACCATGGCGGCGGCCTATGAGATCGGCCAGCTGCGCGGACGCCCGCTGCACCCTGCGCAATTGCTGTGGCTGGGTACGGTCGGGTCAGCGCGCAGTTTGCGGATGGACGATTGCATCGGCAATATCGCACCGGGGATGGAGGCGGATCTGGTCGTGCTTGACCTCGCCTCAACTCCTGCGATTGCTCAGCGTGAGGCCCATGCAGACGATGTTTGGGAGGCCGTCTTCCCGACCATCATGATGGGTGATGATCGGGCCGTGACCGAGGTTTGGATCGGCGGACGGAAGGCGGCTTAAGCCTGCAACGCCCGGGCAAGCATATTTTGACGCTCAATCACGCGGGGCAGATCAATCGTTGTGATCTGCCCATCACGCACGATCTGACGGCCTTCGACGAACAGATGTTTCACCGTCATCGGCCCCGCCAGAAGCAAGGCCGCCGGATCCCAACTGCCTGCGCTTTCGATGCAGCGCGTATCCCAAACCGCGATGTCCGCGCGCTTGCCGGGCATCAACCGCCCGCAATCGGGGCGCCCCAGCACGTCCGCACCGCCACGTGTCGCAATCTCCAACGCTTCGCGGGATGACATGGCGTCCGCGCCATTGGCCACCCGTTGCAGCAGCATCGCCTGCCGAGCTTCAAGCATGAGGTTGCCATTGTCATTGCTGGCCGAACCATCCGCGCCAAGGCCGACCTTGACGCCCGCATCCCGCATCGCCCGCACCGGCGCGATGCCCGATCCAAGGCGGCAATTCGAACATGGGCAATGGGCCACGCCTGTCTTGGTGCGCGAGAACAGATCAATCTCGGCCCCGTCCAGCTTGACACAATGGGCGTGCCAGACATCCGGGCCGGTCCAACCCAAATCCTCGGCATACTGACCGGGGCGACAACCGAACTGAGCCTGCGAATAGGCGATATCCTCGTCATTTTCGGCCAGATGAGTGTGCAGCATCACACCCTTGTCCCGCGCCAAGAGCGCTGCATCGCGCATCAGGTCCCGGCTGACGGAAAACGGCGAACACGGGGCAAGGCCTACGCGGCACATCGAGCCTTCCGACGGGTCATGAAACGCATCCACGACGCGGATCATGTCGTCCAGAATGGCAGCTTCCTCTTCCACCAGACTGTCCGGCGGCAGGCCACCATCGCTTTCGCCAATGCTCATCGCGCCCCGCGTCGGGTGGAACCGCAGCCCCAGCTCGGACGCCGCAGCAATGGTATCCTCCAGTCGCACGCCATTGGGATAGAGATAGAGGTGATCGGAACTCAACGTACAGCCCGACAGCGCCAGTTCCGCCAAGCCGAGCTGGGCCGAGGTGAACATCTCTTCCGGCCCGAACCGAGCCCAAATCGGATAAAGCGTTTGCAGCCACCCGAACAACAACGCATCCTGCCCGCCCGGCACAGCACGGGTCAGAGTTTGGTAGAGATGGTGATGGGTGTTCACCAGACCGGGTGTCACCAGACAGCCCGAGGCGTCGTGAACCTCGCCCTGTGTCCGCAATCCCTGCCCGATCTGGGCGATCTGCCCGTCGCGGACCAGAATGTCAGCCCCGGACAATTCCTGCCGTGTATCGTCCATCGTCAGGATCAGATCGGCGTTCTTGAGTAGGATTTCTGTCATATCGCGCTCCTGCATCTGCCCGTTTCGTGCAAGGAGTGCTTTAGCCGGCGGAAAACGGGCTCAAGAACCGGCTATATCCGGTTTACCCGTCATTACCGGGCCCGGCAACAGAATTCAGAATTGGCGCAGGATCTGAAGCGCCGCGGCATGAATGTCCTCGTTCGCCGCTGCCAAGGCGCGACCACCTTCATGCGCCGGACCACCCTGCCAATCGGTCACAATACCGCCTGCCGCCTGAATAACCGCGATAGGTGCCTGAATATCGTAAGAATTCAAACCAGCCTCGATCACCAGATCCGCCTGCCCAGCGGCCAGAAGCGCATAAGCGTAGCAATCCATGCCATAGCGCGTTAGTTTCACCTGCTCGGCAACAGCCTGAAACCCTGCCCTGTCTTCCGGGCTGCCGACCTCGGGGAAAGTGGTAAACAGGGTTGCCTGATCCAATGTTTTGGTATCGCGCGTTTGCAATCTGCTGGTCCCGAGCGGGCCGGTCAGTTGAGCCCCGGAGGGCGATCCGACAAAGCGCTCTCCGATATAGGGCTGATCGATTACACCCATGAAGGGTCCATCCTGATCGCTTAAGGCAATCAGAACACCCCAGGTTGGCGTGCCGCTGATGAAACCGCGCGTGCCGTCAATGGGGTCCAGAACCCAGGTTCGGCCACTGCCGCCCTCATGCGCGTCGAACTCTTCACCCAGAATGCCGTCATCGGGGCGATGGCGGGCCAGAACCTCTCGCATCGCTTGCTCAGCGGCGCGGTCGGCCACGGTGACAGGATCAAACCCGTCGGCCAGCTTGTTTGCCGTTTCCAGATTTGTTTGACGAAAAAAAGGAAGTATGGCCGCGCGCGCTGCTTCGGCCATTTCTTCGGCAATTTCGATATCGCTCAATGTCGTCGGTTGCATAGCTCCTCAGGTGCGAGCAATCCGCGACAAAGTCAAGTCGATCAGGCGACGTCGCTGAGAACGCGCGCCAGCTCGAACAGGCGGCGGCGCTGGTTTTCCGGAATCGCATAGTAAGAGCGCACCAGATCCAAAGCTTCTTTGTCGCCCATCAGGTCGGCAGGGACAGATTTCTTGTCCGCGTCGCTTTTCTGGGCTTCTTCCAAACCTTCGAAGAAGAAGCTGACCGGAACATCCAAAGCCTCGGCAATGTCCCACAGGCGGGAAGCGCTGATTCGGTTGGCTCCGGTCTCGTATTTCTGGATTTGCTGAAACTTGATACCAACTTGCTGCGCCAACTGCTGCTGGGTCATGCCAATCAGCCAGCGGCGATGCCGAACGCGCTTGCCCACATGGACATCGACGTGATGAGTCATTGGTATTCTCCTATACTACACAAACATCTGCACGGGATGTTGCGACGTCCGATATCGCAATATTAGAGAGCTCCCCTTAACCACTCCCTAATCCGGACTGTACCGCCCCCCGTTAACAGCACTGACTACTTATAATGCCGGTTTTGAGATTTTTTTCAAGCTGGTTGAGTCGGGGATCATTCACAAGGATTTGTGGTTGTATTCGTCTGAGCATATACAAACCTGTTTTGCGCGCCGTTCGAAATCATGCAGCAAATCTCTGATCCATTTTGCCCGCAGACCCAAATGAATTGACTTTTCACACAGCACACGCGCCTATGTCCGAAACAAATGAGGAGCGTCATGCGGGCCTATTGCATTCCATCCGACGGGGCGTCTGCCCAGCTTTGTGACGTCAAGATGCCAGAGCCGGGTAAAGGCCAGGTGAGGGTGGCGATAAAAGCCTGTGGCCTGAACTTTGCCGACCTGCTGATGCAGCAAGGCACATATCAGGACACGCCCCCTGCCCCATTCACTTTGGGCATGGAAATTGCTGGTGTCGTGGACGCCATCGGGCCCGAGGTTTCAAACCTGAAACCCGGCGACCGGATCGCGGTGTACTCGGGTCAGGGCGGGTTGGCAGAGTATGGCGTGTTCGACGCCGAACGCGCGATCTTGCTGCCGGACACCACGCGATTCGAGGATGCTGCAGCCATCCAGATCGCATACGGAACAAGCCACATGGCCCTGGATTATCGGGCTCGCCTGCAACCCGGTGAAACTCTTCTGGTCACAGGTGCAGCAGGTGGTGTCGGCCTGACCGCTGTCGAGATCGGCAAACTCATGGGGGCCACGGTCATCGCGCAGGCCCGCGGCGATGAAAAGCTCGCCGTTGCCCGCGCCGCAGGTGCCGATCATCTGATCGATGCCTCGGAAGATCTGCGGGATCGGGTCAAATCGCTGGGCGGCGCGGACGTCGTTTATGATGCAATCGGTGGGGACGTATTCAAGGCAGCCTTCCGCGCCACGAACCCGGAAGGACGTTTGCTGCCCATCGGATTCGCCGGGGGTGAGGTTCCGCAAATTCCAGCCAACCATCTGCTGGTCAAGAACCTGACGGTGATCGGGCTTTACATCGGAGGGTATCTGAAATTTCGCCCCGAAGCTGTGCGCAACAGTTTTGAAACCCTGTTCAGGTGGCACACAGAAGGCCGGATCAAACCGCATATCAGTCATGTCCTGCCACTAGAAGACGTCGCGCAGGGGCTGCAATTGCTGAAAGAGCGGAAATCGACGGGCAAAATCGTAATCACCCCCTGATCGCGATCACCCGACCACGGCCCGCAACTGCGTGCTGCCCAGCATGCGAAAATTCTGTCGCACAAGTTGCGCCAGCGCCTCGACCACTGCGTCACGGCCCGGTTCGCCGCCGTAGAGGTTGATCATATGCGCGGGCAAGTCCGGCAATGCCCCAGCGGACTCGATCTGCTCAAGATGCGCGGCTTCGGTCCCGTCCAGCATAGCATGCACCGCCAGATCGGCACTGACCGTGGCTTCGATCGTACGGTCGTTCTCGGTTTCTACCGACAGCTCCCAAGGTATTCCGGCGGCATCCAGTGCCGAAATCACCTGTGGCCGGAACAGGCAACGACGCCCGAGCGCCAAGGGCAGTGGTCGCTTCCGCCAGGCTGACCCGCCCGGGGCACCAATCCAGCGCAGCGGCAGTTCGGCAATGGTTTCCGCCCCTTCAGCCGAGGACGGCTCGGTCGTCAGGATCACGTCGCACTCGCCACGTTTGTACATGTCTTTCAGTTGCAGTGAATAAGACGACACCAACTGCACCCGGACGCGGGGAAAATCTGCATTGAACCGCTGCAAGACCCGAGGGATCGCGGGATAAACGATGTCATGGGGAACGCCCAGAACCACCTCGCCCTCAAAGGCCTGATCGGTGAGTTTTGAGATGATCTCGTCATTCAAGGCGATCATGCGGCGCGCGTAAGCCAGCAGTTGTTCACCGGACGCGGTCAGAGCAATTGTTCTGCCGCTGCGATCCAGCAGCTCCAAGCCCAGCAACTCTTCCAACCGTTTCAACTGCATCGAAACGGCGGATTGCGTCAGGTGCAAAAATCCAGCGGCGCGCGTGACGCCACCTTGATCCGCAACCGCCACAAAGGACCGCAGGGTGGTAATGTCCAGATTTCGCATCTTCACGATTCCTTATGCGTTCCATCAAAAATATTCGTTTTTAAAATGTGTCATATTCCCCCATATCAATCAAGGAAATTGATGACAGTTGGTGAAACCATCGAGAAAGCAGAAAGGACACGCTATGACCCAACTTGCAATCCATCACCCATGCAAACCGGCAAAACGGTCGCTGATGACCTTGATCTTGCAGGCATTCGAGCTGTCTAAACAGCGCCGCAAACTGGCACAGTTGGACGACACCACGCTTGAAGATATCGGGGTGACCCGTGCAGAGGCATCGGCAGAAGCAGATCGTTTCTTCTGGGATGCGCCTCAATTCTGGAAAAGATAACTGTGATACACATATTTTTAAGGCGATAGGTGACCTGGAGTCGCCTATCGCTATTTTTGTTGCGTGTTTTAGTCGGTTTTCGGTCGGAATCTCTTGAAACACAGCCCCTAGTTGCCGATATTTAGGGGGAAAACCGCCCCGCTTCGCCGGGGCGTATTAACACAAGAACAAGGGAGACCCTTTGATGGCACAATTCGACACGATCCGGACGGTATCCGGCGCGCGCGCCGCCGAGATTGATCAGGGCCTGCGCGCCCACATGAATAAAGTTTACGGCACAATGTCCATCGGCATGCTGATCACAGCACTGGCGGCATGGGCTATTGCCGGGCTGGCAGTGACCAGTGACCCAAGCAACGCGGTCGCGCAGATCGGCGCTGATCGCTACCTGACCAGCCTGGGCGGTGCGCTGTTCCTGTCGCCGCTGAAATGGGTTGTCATGTTTGCCCCGCTGGCCTTTATCTTCTTTGGCTGGGGCGCCTTGATGCGCCGTGGCTCGGCCGCGACGGTTCAGCTTGGCTTCTTCGTCTTTGCCGCCGTGATGGGCGTATCCATGAGCTCGATCTTCATGGTCTTCACACCCTATTCGATTGCACAGACCTTCCTGGTGACCGCGATCGCCTTTGCTGGCCTGAGCCTGTACGGTTACACCACCAAGCGTAACCTCAGCGGTATGGGCACTTTCCTGATGATGGGCGTGATCGGTCTGCTGGTTGCAATGATCATCAACCTGTTCCTGCAATCCGGCGTCATGATGCTGGCCATCTCGGCCATCGGCATTCTGATCTTCGCAGGTCTGACCGCGTTCTATACGCAGGACATCAAGAACACCTACGTCGCCCATGCAGCGCATGGCGATCAGGAATGGCTGGACAAAGCGGCCTTTGACGGCGCGCTGAGCCTGTACATCTCGTTCCTGAACATGTTCCAGTTCCTGCTGATGTTCATGGGGCAACAGGAATAAGCCGTTACGGCATAAGAATTGGTTCGGGGCCGGTCATTGACCGGCCCTTTTCTTTGCGCGTCAGTTTTTCATTAGCCCAGAAACGAAAAACCCCGCCGATCAGGCGGGGCTTTCTGTTTCTGGAACTCGGCTGTGCTTAGCTGCAGTTCAGCGGAATGGCAAAGCCGGAACTCTTCTCGGACGTGCCTTTGCGGAACACATCACCCGCTGGCAGGCAGCCGGTAAAACGCTCGGTCTCTTCCGCGAAACCCACTCCGATCGAGTTGTCCACCTTAACGTTGTTTTTCGGTGTGCGCAGAACACCAAACAGGGTCCCATTGACGCTAACTGTGCTGAGGAACAGGTTCGTGTCGCTGCCCTGCAGTTGTACCGCGTTGTCAGGCGTCTGCCCGCCATTGTCGATTGCGACCGATGCCACCTTGGACGGCTCGACCTCGTCACTCAAAAGCGTGACAGTCCGCAACTCTGCCAGTTCAGCAGGAACGTTGGTCGCATCAGGCAGGAAGGCAACGGCTCCGGGTACATCCGCAATCGTGCGCGGTTCGCCATCGATTCCGGTAAACCCGACACCTTCGCGGTTAAACGGATCGTCACAGGCCGCTAGGGTCAGAACGGCAATTGTGGATAACAAGATTTTTTTCATGGCGGTCAACATTTTGTGGCGGTTTGCTGAAGCGTACTTGCAGGACGCCGCAAAAAGCAAGCCACGGTCAGTGCGATTGCTTCAACCGCTGATGCGCCACTGCAACGGACCGCTCAGGGTGCTACCCGCCGAAAGACAGGAAAGCAGAACTGAAAAAGGGCTCTGCCAGACAGAGCCCTTTTCGAAATGTCCACGTGGAACGGCAGATTACTTGATCTTGCCTTCCTTGTATTCGACATGCTTACGAACGACCGGATCGTACTTACGAACGGTCATTTTTTCCGTCATGGTGCGCGCGTTCTTTTTGGTCACGTAGAAGTGGCCCGTGCCCGCGGTCGAGTTCAGACGGATCTTGATTGTCGTCGGCTTCGCCATGGTTATCTCCTGCGTCCGGAAAGGCAGGGGCCTTTCGGTTGAATTCCTATGAGCGTGCGCTTTTACGCGCTGCACCGCCTATGTCAAGGCCAATCGGATGATACCAGCTCAGGAATCGGGAACAGGGTCAATCGCGCAGGGTCGGAGCCCCCATATAGGTGTGAATCTGGTCTCTTTCCGCGTCCGACAGGCCCAAAGCGGTGGACAATTGTCGCAGGTATGACGCCTCACGCGCGTTGTCCAGACGGATTGCGGCCAGAGACGTCGCATAAATCTGCGCTCCAAGTGGGGCACCAGAATCAGCCGCTAGACCCATCACATCGATCGGAGCGTTCAGCTGTTCCTGAACGAAGGCGCGCTCTTCATCGCTGATGTCGTCGCCCAACTCGCCCAGGATTGTTTCCTTTTCCTGTTCATCCAGCTCACCATCTGCCTTGGCCGCCTGAATCATCGCCCGCAGCATCAATTTGGCCTGGGCTTCCATCGCAGCACCCGCAGGTGTTCCGCCGAACACGGCCTCCATCATGTCGGTTGTCTGTTGGCTGCCTGTTTTCGCAGCGCCCTGCATGGCATTCAACAGCCCGCCAAGACCGGCTGCACCTGCGGCTGTACCACCCAGCCCCATTTTGCCCATCATGTCCTGCAGGCCCGTCGCGCCACCGGGAAGGCCGAATTGCTCGGCCATTTTGCCCAACTGATCCATGCCAAAGCCGCCACCAGAACCTTGCATCATATCCTGAAGGCCAGCCATTCCGCCCATCTTCTGATACTTGTCCATGCCCTTGGCCGCAGCAAACCCAATGGCCACCGACGCAAGTGTTTTCATAAAGCTCATAACTAACCTCCCGGTTCTGCAAATGTGCGCCCGAGCCTAACAGCCGAATGTGAAGACGAATACCGCGTTCAACCCCAAGGCGATAAGCGCTTGTAATAACGACTGGAACAGACGTGTAGTTCGGCATCATGTTTGTACATATTACGGATTCGTGATAGGTTCGCGCAGCCAAGAAGCCTGATATGGGCTCGAGTTTCGAGGCAGCAAGAACAAGGCGCGACCCGCTATCAGCAGGTTTTTTTAGTTGTGACTTTTCTTGGGGGCTATCATGACAGAGTGGGTTATTCAGGCCGAGGAACTGGCCAATTGCAATTGCAACTTCGGTTGTCCGTGTCAGTTCAGCGTGCTTCCATCTCATGGCAATTGCGAGGCGGTCGTCGTCTTCGATATCCAAAGCGGACACTATGGTGACACCGATCTGGGCGGTCTGCGGGCAGCAGGTGTCTATCATTGGCCGGGCCCGATTCACGAGGGCAATGGCCAGATGCAACTGATCATCGATGAAAGCGCCACAGCCGATCAACGCGCCGCACTACAGGCCATCATGACCGGTCAGGATACCGATGAAATGGCCACGTTCTGGTATGTCTACAGCGCGATGGCGCCCACGAAGCACGAAACGCTGTATGTCCCGATTGAGCTGGACTGGAACAGGGATGAGCGCAGCGGTTTCGCCAAAGTTCCGGGGGTTTTCGACGTCGAGGTTCGTCCAATTCCGCATATTGTATCCGGCGCGGCACATCGGGCCTCGATCCAACTACCGAACGGTTTCGAATACCGCCACGCCGAGGCGGCATCCGGTTCTGCCAAAACAACAGGGGGTCAGATCAGCCTGACCTTTGACGCGACCCACGCGCATCTGGCGCATCTGAATATCTCGGGCCACGGCGTCCTGGGCGCCTAGGCGGAGACTGTCATGACCAGACAAGACACATCGCCCCGGGTCGGGGCGGTTGAGCGGTTGCTCAGGCAGGACAACGCGATTGTTCTGGGAAGTGTCCTGCTGATCATTCTCGCGGCTGCCTGGTACACGGTTGCCGGCATCGGGATGAACATGTCTGCGGTCGAGATGACCCGCATGGCTGGCCCGATCGGAGAGCCCATGCAAATGGGCCCTGGCGCGACGTGGAGCGGCAGCTACGCCCTGCTTATCTTTCTGATGTGGTGGGTCATGATGATTGCCATGATGACCCCCAGCGCCGCGCCTGCCGTTCTTCTGTTCACCGCGATCAAACGGATGGGACCTGAAAAGGATCGAACTGCAACGTTCAGCCTGTATTTCCTGTCTGGTTATCTGGTTACCTGGGGCGCCTTCAGTCTAGTGGCAACTGCGCTGCAATGGGGGCTGGAGTATATAGGGCTGTCTGACGGACCGATGATGACGATCAGTTCCGGCGTCTTCGCAGGGAGTGTTCTGCTGGCTGTGGGCCTCTATCAGTTTTCAAGTTTGAAGAACGCCTGCCTGCGCCACTGCCAGAGCCCCGCGCGTTTTCTGGCCGATCACAACCGGCCCGGAATCTTCGGGGCGTTTCGGACCGGCGCTCTGCACGGTACGTATTGCTTGGGGTGTTGCTGGGCCTTGATGCTGCTGCTGTTCGTTGGAGGGATCATGAACCTCTACTGGATCGTGGGCATCGCTGCATATGTCGCGCTGGAAAAGCTTCTGCCCAGAGCCCGGTGGCTTGTGCCAATGACGGGCGTCGCGCTGATCTGTGCGGGTCTCTGGTTCATTGCGGCACCGTTGTTTTCTGGCACCTGATTTTAGACGGCCTGGGGTCGGCTGACTGAAAGACCCAAAAAACGATTTGATGTAACAGGAGGTATCAATGCCCATTTTCATTACTTACGCATCTTACTCGCAAGCCGGCGTCCAAGGTATGTTGCAGAAACCCGAGAACCGCACCGGCCCAGTGAAAGCCTTGCTGGAGAAAGTCGGCGGCAGACTGCTGTCCTTCTACATGACAACCGGGGGCAATGACGTGGTCGTGATAAGCGAAGCGCCGGATGGCACGGACGCCGTGGCCGTAGGCATGGCTGTCGCGGCGTCGGGCGCGGTGACCAACATAGAAACGGTGCGCGCCTGGACGGCTGACGAGTTCGTCTCGGTCGCCGAGAAGGCCGCCAAGCTGGCAGGGGCGTACACACCGCCCGGAGGATAAGGGAATACGCGCGGAGGGCCTGTAAGCCGGATCTTGTTCCGGGGTTGCCCCCTTCGATGACCATTCCTCTAGGCCGTGCATTGCTGCGCGGCTCAAGCTGCCAACCCGGTCCCTCTCGGCCAAGACGCGCTTAGCGGTGGTATCGGCAAACGCCGACCTTCCCGCGCGGGGACCCTATTTGGCATTGCTCCCGGTGGGGCTTGCCGTGCCGCCACTGTTGCCAGCGGCGCGGTGGGCTCTTACCCCACCGTTTCACCCTTACCCAGAACCGAGGTTCCGGGCGGTCTGATTTCTGTGGCGCTTTCCGTCGGGTTGCCCCGCCCGGGCGTTACCCGGCACCGTTGTCTTGTGGAGTCCGGACTTTCCTCTCGGGCCTTGCGACCCCAGCGGCCATCCGGCCCTCCGCGCTTGGGCTGGGTAGGCTGTGCGCCCTGCCTCGTCAAGAGTGGAAAACGGTCTAAGGGGCCAGCCCCTTCTTGGCCTGCGGCCAATTCATCCCCGGGATATTTTTGGCCAGATGAAGAGCGGATCAGGCCGTTGCGTTGGAATGAGAGAGCATGTTGATGTCGGCGGCCTCCAAGGGGCCTGTGGCCCAGGGGCGAAATCGCAGCCGAACGGCAGCCAGCAGCTGTTCATCATCCACTGAGGCCGTGAAACCAGCCTTCCGCGCGATAGTGCGGAAGACTTGCGAAGTCGGCGCGACCGACGCGGTGTCCATCCCGCGCGGTTTGGCCAAGGCCTGCCGCTCGAGCCTTTTCCAATCGAAGCGTGGCCCGGGGTCGGATTTCCGCCCGGGGGCCATGTCGGAATGTCCGATGACCCCAGAATGCGGAATGGACCAGCGCCTCATGATATGGGGCAGCAGCTGTTCCAGCATTGCCATTTGCGGTTCGGAAAAGGGATGCGTCCCGGTGTTGTCCAGTTCGATCCCGACCGAACGGGAATTGATGTCGTCCTTACCATCCCACTCCCCTGCCCCTGCATGCCAGGCCCGGTCTTCTTCACGCACCAGTTGCCACAGAATACCGTCGCCGCCGATCAGGTAATGGGCCGAGACCTCTGCAGCCGGATCGCAAAGACGGCAAAGGGCGGCCTGCGCGCTGTCCATCGCGGTGTAGTGAATCACGATCAAAGACGGCGTCAGACCGTCTCGACGCTCACCGAAATTGGGCGACGGATGCCAAATGGGCGAGATTTCAGTTGTTGACGGCACTGCGGAACGGGCTTGGGTCCCAGCCACACGCATAGCCATCCCCGTCCGGGTCCAGACCTTTGCGGTCGCGCTGAGGACCGCCATTGGACAGGAATTCGATCTGAGCCTGATCCGGCGACGGGAACTGCGCGCAGTTTCGCTGCGCCTTGGCCTGAAGGTTGAAACCGGACCGGCTGTAAAGTTGCACACCTACCGGATTGGACGTGCTCAGCGCATATTGCACGATGTTTGGCTGGCCGCTCGCCGTACGCTCGGGCACGGCGGTTGGGGCGACGAGTTCATAGGTCTGACGGTTTTGCTCGATCCGGGCGGCATCAGATTCGATGCTGCGGCGCCCGGACACGGCTGCGAAATCCTGTTCGTCCGAAATCGCGCTGTTGTTGGGCGCAGGGGCTGTGGTTTGCCCGGACGTGCTGGCCAATGCTGCTGCCGTTTGGTTGGCGATATCGGCGTTCTCACCAGTGGCGACGGGTGCGGTACCCGGTGCCCCAAGCGGTTGTTGCGAAACTGCGACCGGAGCCAGCAGCGGATTGCCCGCCGCACCCTGGCCTGCCAGTTGGGCCTCTCTTTGCGCCTGATATTCCGGCGTGTTGAAGCCCGTGCTGGTCAGCGGTGCCACATCCGTGCACGCAGCTGCCAATGTCAGGGCGGGCACAAAAAGCAAAACGCGCATTGTTCGGCTCCGAGTCTGGGTATTCAGTTGCCCGAGGCTTACCACCATTTACCTGGCTTGGCCACAAAACCGGCCGCGTTTTCCAGCGCATAGGCGGTGTTGAGCAGGTCACCCTCTTCCCACGGGCGTCCGATCAGCTGCAAACCCAACGGAAGGCCTTGTGCATCCAGCCCTGCCGGGACCGAAATACCGGGCAAACCCGCAAGGTTCACCGTCACCGTGAAGACGTCGTTCAAATACATTTGAACAGGATCAGCCTCAGTCATTTCGCCCAGACCGAAGGCCGCCGACGGAGTTGCCGGGGTCAGGATCGCATCGACTCCAGCTGCGAACACGTCTTCGAAGTCTTTCTTGATCAGCGTCCGAACACGGCGTGCGCGGTTGTAGTAGGCGTCATAGAAACCTGCCGACAGCACATAGGTGCCGACCATCACACGGCGCTGCACCTCGTGACCGAACCCTTCTGCGCGGGTCTTTTCGTACATCTCGGTGATGCCGTCGCCCTGCGCCAGCTGCGCGCGGCGGCCATAACGGACACCGTCATAGCGTGCGAGGTTCGAGGACGCTTCGGCCGGAGCAATCACGTAATAGGCGGGCAGCGCGTATTTGGTGTGGGGCAGCGAGATGTCGACGATCTCGGCCCCCGCGGCTTTCAGCATCTCGGCCCCATCGGACCAGAGCTTTTCGATCTCGGCCGGCATGCCGTCCATGCGGTACTCTTTCGGGATACCAATCTTCTTGCCCTTGATGTCGCCGGTGAGCATGGCTTCGAAATTCGGGACGGCCAACTCGGTGCTGGTGGAATCCTTGGGGTCATGACCGCACATGGTTTCCAGCATGATGGCCGCGTCGCGCACGTTTTTGGTCATCGGACCGGCCTGATCCAGCGAGGAGGCAAAAGCCACGATGCCCCAGCGCGAGCAACGGCCATAGGTCGGCTTGATCCCTGTGATGCCGGTGAACGCGGCGGGCTGACGGATCGAGCCGCCGGTATCGGTGCCGGTTGCGGCCAGGCACAGGTCGGCCGCCACGGCGGAGGCAGACCCACCGGACGAGCCGCCCGGTGTCAGTTGCGCGTCGTCATTACCGCGACGCCACGGGCTGACCGCGTTGCCGTAAACGGAGGTTTCGTTGGATGAGCCCATGGCGAATTCGTCCATGTTCAACTTGCCCAGCATAACAGCACCAGCATCGGCCAGTTGCTGCGACACAGTGGATTCGTATTCGGGCTTGAAGCCTTCCAGAATCTTTGAGGCCGCCTGCGAGGGCACGGCCTTGGTGCAGAACAGATCCTTGATGCCGATCGGTAGGCCGCACATCGACGGCGCATCCCCCCCCTTGATCCGCTCATCCGCAGCCTTGGCGCGTTCCAGCGCAATCTCGGGCGTCTTGTGGACAAAAGCGTTCAGCGCGTCGGCTTCATCAATGGCCTTCAGGCAAGACTCGGTCAGCTCAACCGAGGTCACATCACCCTTGCGCAGCGCGTCGCGGGCCTCGGCCAGGCCCAGTTTGTTCAGATCGCTCATGTCTTACTCCACCACTTTGGGGACTGCGAAGAACCCTTCGCGGGCGTCGGGGGCGTTGGCCAGAACCTTGTCCTGTTGGCTGCCGTCGGTGACCACATCCTCACGACGTTTCAGGCGCATCGGCTCGACCGAAACCATCGGCTCGACGCCTTCGACATCCACTTCGTTCAGTTGCTCGATGAACCCAAGGATGGTGTTGAACTCGGATGCCAGCGCCGGCAGCGCGTCATCCTCGACCTTGATCCGGGCCAGTTTGGCCACCTTGGCGGCGGTGCTTTGGTCAATCGACATCGGCTTCCCTCATCTACGTTATGGGGCGTTTACCCGTCTGTTGCGGCAGTCGCAAGACCGCTGCGCCACAGGCATGCCCGACTTTCAAATTCTCCGCTCGTCGCCTGCCATTCAAAACTGAATGAGTGGTATACGAAAAAGTAAACCAATTAGTTCAGTTTCGATCTTGAAAACTAAACTGTACTGTTCATTTTAAGGTATGCGACACAACGCAAACCGGAGAAAAACCATGAAATCCCTGATCACAGCCGCAGTCTTGTCCGCCACCTTTCTGGCCGCACCGGCCATGGCTTTGGGTATCGACACAAGCAACCTGACACGCACGTTGACCTTCCCGTCCCCTGTCGCGGAACCGGTCACGCAGGATCAGGTCAAACCTGCCAAGTAAAGCGCAGGTTCCGGCCGGGTCAGACATCCCCTCTCTGACCCGGCCTTTTTTGCGTTTTCGAGGATGCACATCCCTGGACAAGCCGTTAGCATATTCGCGAACACCGAAAGGAACTGCGCCGATGTTTCGCAGTTCAGGCAAGCCAGTGGAGCAGATAATGAGCGCGCAAAAACAAGCGGTTCTGGACGCAATCGACGCGGCCAACTCAAATGACCCCAACCTCGACAACGGTCGCCCCGAAGCTTTGCTTTACGGTGAACGGATGAGCGCCGAGATGGATCGGTTGTTTCCAGACGCTTCTGACGCTCTGCAAATCGCAGCTCGTGGTCAGCATGTGGAGCGATGGAAACTTGCCCGCAATGAATACCCCGAAGGCCGGGCGGGCTATCTGGCATGGCGCAAGGCGCAGGGCGTTCATCATGCGGACGTTGTGATGAATTTGATGAGCCGCGAAGGCTATGACGCGGAACAGGTCGAGGCCGCGGGGCGCATGTTGCGCAAGCTGGGCATCAAGCGCGACGAAGAAGTGCAAGCTTTGGAAGATGTGATTTGCTTTGTTTTCCTGAAGTGGTATTTCCAGCCCTTTGCCGCGAAGCATTCCGCAGAGAAAATCCAGAGCATCGTTGAAAAAACCGCCCGCAAAATGTCGCCCGAGGGCCGTGCGCGTGTTTTGAGTGAGTTCGATTTGCCCGACCATCTTGCTGCGGCGTTTCAGGACTAAGTCAGACCCAGCGCTGTTCGCTGACTGCTCTCCCTTGTCTCTGGGATGGTCTCAAGAGGGCATCCCGCCTCACTTTCAAAGTCTGAGGCCCGTTGAAAAGCGGCCCCGTATCAGGGCCGCTCGATACACTTCGATCATCCAGCCCAACATGATGGCATTCAGGATATGCCACATGAAATGCGTCCCCAACGGCCACTGCCCGCAAACCGGTATGTCGAGCGCGCGGAAGGTGATCGAGAAAATCAGGATAAAGGCCCCGATTGTCATTCCTTTGGCCAGATTGGGATCACGACCCCGCAGCAGGAACGCGTAAATCAGGATCAGCAACGGGACCGGAGCATAAGCCGCCGACCCCCCAAGCCCCGGAACCAGTTGAAACAGAGGTACAGTTGCTGCCGCGTAGGGAAGAAAGAGCAAGGTTCCGCCGAAGGCCAATCCGGAAGACATCCGCCAGACATCTCTGTTCACTGCGAAGATATAAACAAGGATGAACAAAAGGATCGGCACAACGTCTGCCAGTGCCGCCCAGACCTGCGCATGGGTGTGAAACAGATAGCTGCCGATCCCGATCATCGCCAATAGCGTGACCAGAATCATAGCCAGCGGCATGTCCTGATTGCGTACCCGCCGCCACATGATCCAAGCTGAAATCAGAAAAGCCGCGTTTGTGATCGCATTGACCGGCTCGGCCCAGTAGTCCGGCGACAGGCGCTCGCAATATCCATCAATTTCTCGAATCCAGTCCATGAAAATTTACATAGCCGATGTTAGGCTGCTGCCAACAGAATGTTCAGGAGGAAAAAATTTATGAATATTATCTGGTTGGGCCATGGCAGCTTCCGCATTGAAACTCAGGGGCAGGTTCTGCTGATTGACCCCTGGCTGACAGGCAACCCGGTCCTGCCGGAAGATCAGCACGATGCGGCACTGGATGGCGCGACGCATATCCTTCTGACCCATACGCATTTTGACCATGTGGTTGATATTCTGCCATTGGCCAAACATCTGAAAATCCCGGTTGTCGGACAATATGACCTGATGGGCTATTGGAGCGAAGCAGAAGGCATTGAAACCATCGGCTTCAACAAAGGCGGCACTGTCAATCTGAACGGGGTCAAGGTGACAATGGTTCCTGCTTCCCACAGCTCGACCTTTTCAACACCGGACGGGTTGCGCACCGGCGGAAGTGAGGTCGGTTTCATGATCGCGGCTGAGGGGCGAATGCTCTATATCTCGGGCGATACCGACATCATGGCCGATATGGATTGGATGGGGGATTACTACAAACCCGACATCGGCATCCTGTCGGCGGGGGGTCATTTCACCATGGACATGAAAGCCACGGCTTATGCAGCAAAGCGCTATTTCAATTTCAAAACGGTGATTCCCTGCCACTATCAGACCTTCCCGATTCTTGAACAATCGGCCGAGGCTCTGGCCCGTGACCTGCCCGGCGTCGATGTGATCGAACCCCGGGTGATGCAGGCGATCTCTCTCTGATGCCCGCCTCGGATTTCAGCACCCGGGAATACGCGGACCGCATCGCCAGAACCCGTGCCGCGATGGCGCTGCGGGGGATCGAAACCCTACTGGTCACCGACCCCTCGAACATGGCCTGGCTGACCGGCTATGACGGATGGAGCTTTTACGTACCCCAGATGGTGATCCTTTCGGCCAGCGGCGCGCCGCTCTGGTGGGGGCGGACGCAGGACAAGGCGGGAGCGGCGCAGACGACATGGCTGGCGCCTTCGGACCTTCTCGATTGGCCCGAAGAGCATGTGCAACACCCCGATCACCACCCTGTCGAAGCCCTGGTCACCGAACTGAAGGAACGGGGCTGGATCACCCGGCTGGGGGTCGAGATGGACAACTACTATTACTCGGCCGCCAGCCACCGCATTCTGGAACGCGCTTTCGGCGTCGATGCTCTGACTGACGCCACCGGACTTGTGAACTGGCAACGTGCGGTCAAAAGCGATGCCGAGATCGACATGATGCGCAAGGCAGGCAAGTTGACCGCGCATATGCACGGGGTTCTGCGCGATGCGTTCCGCGAAGGGCTGCCCAAGAACCAACTTGTCGCCGAGGTTCAGGCGGCAGGCATCGCGGGCCTGCCCGGGTTGGCGGGTGACTACCCGGCAATCGTGCCGATTGCCCCGTCGGGAACCGAAGCGTCAGCCTCGCATATCACGTGGAATGATCGGCCATTGGCATCGGGTGAGGCGACTTATTTCGAGATATCGGGCTGCTACCGCCGCTATCACTGCCCGGCCAGCCGCAGCCTGTTTCTGGGTGATCCGCCCGACGACATCCGCCGCGCCGAGGCGGCGGTGCTGACCGCGATCGACGATGCGCTGCGGGCGGCACGCCCAGGCACCACCTGCGAAGAGGTGGCCGCCTGCGTCTATGACAGCTTTTCCCGCGCAGGGTATGTCAAAGCCAACCGCACCGGATATCCCGTCGGCCTAAGCTATCCGCCCGACTGGGGTGAGCGCACCATGAGCCTGCGGCCCGGCGACACCACGGAATTGCAGGAGAATATGACCTTTCACCTGATGCCCGGCCTGTGGACGGCGGATTGGGGTCTGGCCATAACCGAAAGCTTTGTGGTGACCGCGCAGGGCGGAGAACCGCTGGCCGATATCCCGCGTGAGATGGTTGTGAAACCGCTCTAGCCGCGCTGCGCGGCGAAGAACTGCCTCAGCAACGTGGCGGCTTCTTCCGCCGCGATGCCATCGTAGACCTCCGGCCGGTGATGGGCCTGCGGGTGCGAAAACACCCGCGCGCCATGCGCCACCCCTCCGGATTTGGGATCTGCGGCACCATAATAGATGCGCCGGATACGTGCCGCAGCAAGCGCGGCGGCACACATCGCGCAAGGTTCCAGCGTGACATAGAGATCATGATCGGGCAGCCGTTCAGAGCCAGCCTTTGCACAAGCCGCGCGCAGGGCCAGGATTTCGGCATGGGCCGTCGGATCGTTCAATTCGCGCGTTCGGTTGCCTGCTGATGCCACGACATTTCCTTTGGGTCCGACGATAACGGCCCCCACGGGCACCTCTCCTCGGCTCGCCGCTGCGCGCGCCTCGACCAGCGCCTGTTCCATATGCGATTTGAACACCATGCCCCTGACTGCATCAGAAACCTGCCTTTCGCAAGCGCGCGGGATGGGTTATGGCCCTGACATGAACAAGACCCCTCCTCCCGGCGACCGGATCGCCAAAGTCCTGGCTCGGGCCGGCGTCGCATCGCGGCGTGAGGCTGAGCGCATGATCGAAGCGGGCCGTGTGGCCGTGAATGGCAAGACCATTGACAGCCCTGCCCTGAATGTGACGGCGAAAGACAAGATCGTTGTCGATGGCAAACCGGTCTCGGAACCGGAACCCTCGCGCCTGTGGCTTTATCACAAGCCTGCTGGGTTGGTGACAACGACCCGCGATGAAAAAGGGCGCGAAACGATTTTCGACAAGCTGCCCGAAGACATGCCCCGGGTGATGAGCGTTGGACGGCTGGATTTGAATTCCGAAGGACTGCTGCTGCTGACCAATGATGGGGGCATCAAGCGCAAGCTCGAGCTCCCTTCGACCGGGTGGCTGCGCAAATACCGCGTGCGGGTGAATGGTCGCCCGAAAGACGAAGATTTCGAGCCGCTGCGCAAGGGGCTGGTGATCGAAGGTGAGCGGTTTCAGCCGATGACCGTGTCGCTGGACCGTCAGCAAGGTGCGAATGCCTGGCTGACCATTGGGTTGCGCGAAGGCAAGAACCGCGAAATCCGTCGTGCGATGGAAGATATCGGGTTTACCGTGAACCGCCTGCTGCGTGTTTCTTATGGTCCGTTCCAACTGGGCGACCTGAAACAGGGTGAAGTCGAAGAAATTCGGCGCCGTGTGATGCGCGATCAGCTTGGCCTGGAGTCCGATGCCAAAACCGGTGCTGCATCCAAACGCCCTGCACGACCGCAAAGAAAACGGGCACCGATCGGCAAGAAACCCCGCAAGTGACGCAGGTTCGGCAACCTTCCCCCTAGCGCTAAGCCTGCGCATCCCCTAAATTTTCAGTGAATGCTGCTATTGGGGGGCGTGATGTCCGGAAGCGGAGTGCAAAAACTGGCCTACGCTGTGTTGCTGGTGCTGTTGCTTGGTGTTTGCACCGGCCTGCTTGGAGGTCTGTAAGCCATGGCAAAGCGGTTTGGCGGCAAATACAGCCCGCAAGGTGATGCGTCGGACAATTCGCCTCAGCCACGTGGCCAGTTCGCTGGCGCAAAGGTTGAGCCCGCCGGAGCGCGGGCGAATATCCTGTTCCTGCCTGCTATTCCCCTGGTGTTTCTCTCGCTGAATGACGGTGCGATTGGCATGACCATCGGGCTGGTCGCCGCTGGCATCCTCACCGCCGCGGCGTTTTTGCTGCGCGAAGGGCTGCGGGCCGAGGCTGCGTATAACGCGCGCAAAACCGCCCGTCGGCCTGCTTTTCCGCGCAAGATCTTTGCCAGTATTCTGACCGGCCTAGGTGCGGGCCTTGCCGCTTACCGGACGGAGTTTCTGGATGCCGAAACCGCCGCGCAAGCCAGCCTGCTGGCTCCGGTGTTGTTTGGCGTGGCAGCGACCGTTCTGCACTCGGTCTCGTTCGGTATTGATCCGATGAAGGACAAGGGCATGGAAGGGATCGACACCTTTCAACAAGACCGCGTGGCCCGTGTCGTTGACGATGCCGAGAAACACCTGGCCGAGATGACGGACGCCATCAAACGCGCAGGCGACCGTCGGGTCGAAGCGCGCGTGGAGCGGTTTCAGGACACTGCGCGTGACCTGTTCCGCACGGTCGAGGAAGACCCGCGCGATTTGGCCGGTGCCAGAAAATACCTGACTGTCTATTTACAGGGCGCGCGGGACGCGACCGTCAAGTTTGCCGATGTCTATGCACGTACCCGCGACGCGCAGGCGCTTGCCGACTATTCCGCCCTGCTGGACGATCTGGAACAGAATTTCGCCGCGCGAACGCGCAAAATGCTATTGGATGACCGCAGTGATCTGACGGTTGAAATTGACGTGTTGCGCGAACGGCTGCAACGCGAAGGCGTCCGGTTGGACTGACCGGCCATTATTTGAGCGAGGAACATCCCCATGTCCGATGAGATCAAGAACAAGGCTGTTCAGGCCGAAACTTTGGTACAGGAAGTCACTGCCGTTGCTCTGCCAGAGCCGCAGGCCGAAGTCGTGTCGCTGGAAGAGGCCGACGAACCCGTCAGCGCCGAGATCCGCAAGCGGATGGACGAGATCGACATGGGCAACACCAATTCGATTGTGGCCTTCGGCTCATCTGCACAGGCAGAGTTGCAGGAAATCAGCCAGGCCATGCTGGCCGATGTGCGCAATAAGGATGTGGGCCCCGCCGGGGACAGCCTGCGTAATATTGTGACCACGATCCGGGGCTTTTCGGTCAGTGAACTTGATGTGCGCCGCGAGCGCAGCTGGTGGGAGAAGCTGCTGGGCAAGGCCGCGCCGTTTGCAAAATTCACCGCACAGTTTGAAGATGTGCAAGGTCAGATTGACAAGATCACGGATGATTTGTTGGGGCACGAGCATACGCTGCTCAAAGACATCAAGTCGCTGGATTTGCTGTATGAAAAGACGCTGGGATTCTATGATGAGCTGGCGCTGTATATCGCGGCGGGTGAGGAAAAGCTGACCGAGTTGGACAGCCATGACATCCCGGAAAAAGAAGCCGCGGTTCAGGCAGCGCCCGAAGAAGAACAGGTGATGAAAGCGCAGGAATTGCGTGATTTGCGCGCCGCGCGTGATGATCTGGAACGCCGGGTCCATGACCTGAAGCTGACCCGTCAGGTCACCATGCAGTCGCTGCCCTCGATCCGCTTGGTTCAGGAAAACGACAAATCGCTGGTGACCAAGATTAACTCGACGCTGGTGAATACGGTCCCCCTTTGGGAAACCCAACTGGCGCAGGCTGTCACCATCCAGCGCAGCGCCGAGGCTGCCGCCGCCGTCCGCGACGCCAACGACCTGACAAACGAGCTTCTGACCTCGAACGCGGCCAACCTGCGCCAGTCGAACAAGATGATCCGCGAAGAGATGGAGCGGGGCGTGTTTGACATTGAAGCGGTCAAGCAGGCCAATGCCGATCTGATTGGCACCATCAACGAAAGCCTTGCCATTGCCGATGAAGGCAAGGCCAAACGCGCCGCAGCTGAGGTTGAATTGCAGAAGATGGAAACCGAACTGCGCGACACTTTGGCGGCTGCCAAGGCACGCCGCGACGGAACCGGCGACAATGCCGGTACGGCGGTACCCGGCTAAGGGTGGGTTCGGCGTGCGGGCCTTCGGTTTTCTGAAACTGACACTTGGGGTGGCATCGTTTCTGGCGCTGGCCAATTGCGATGAGACCCTGACGTCTTCCATCGTGCCGCAGCCTCGCCCAACTACTGCACCGGCGGCGGCCAACGCCTATGTGCCGCCGTCTGCGGCCAGTCAGGATCTGGCGCGCTTTTATCAGCGGGTTGAACGGGACTTGCTGGTCCGGGGGCTTTTGCGCACCGATGGCGGTGGTCCGGACACCCCATATGACGCTGACGATCTGGCGCGGAATTTCGAAGCGATCGCGTTCTACAGCGAATATCCGACTCAAAGCGTCTCGATTGGTTCGCGCCAGACGGACGGACAGCTCAGCCGATGGTCCGGACCTGTGCGCATTCAGTCAGAGTTCGGCCCGTCTGTGCTTCCCTCGACTCGGGAAACGGATGCCGCTCAGGTTCAGGCCTTTGCCACCCGGCTGGCAAAGCTGACGGATCATCCGATTTCCGTGGTCTCCCGCAACGCCAATTTCCATGTTTTCTTCGCGGGCAAGGACGACAGCGCATATGTCGTGTCGCGCCTGAAACAGCTTATTCCGAATATCAGTCAGGACTCGCTGAATCTGGTCGCCAACCCACGGGCCAGTTTCGATTGTTTGGTGTTCGCTTCGGCGACCAGCAGCTCGCCCTACAGATATGTGCGAGCCGTTTCGCTGATCCGGGCCGAGCTGACCGATTTGGTCCGCCAAAGCTGCATCCACGAGGAAATCGCGCAAGGTTTGGGGTTGTCCAATGACAGCCCCGCGGCGCGCCCTTCAATCTTCAACGACGACGACGAGTTTGCCTTGCTGACCAGCCATGACGAAAAACTGCTGACAATGCTCTATGATGATCGGCTGGAGCCCGGCGTGACAGTCGATGAGGCCCGCCCCGTTGTACGTATCATTGCTCGCGAATTGATGGGGCAGCCGCTCTGACCCCAAGGACAGGAGAACCCAAATGGGAATTTTCGATTTTCTGACCGGTGAATTCATTGATGTCATCCATTGGGTGGATGACACCCGTGACACCATGGTCTGGCGGTTTGAACGCGAAGGTCACGAGATCAAGTACGGTGCCAAGCTGACCGTGCGCGAAGGACAGGCGGCGGTGTTTGTGCACGAAGGCCAACTGGCGGATGTGTTCACGCCGGGGCTTTACATGCTTGAGACCAACAACATGCCGATCCTGACAACGTTGCAGCATTGGGATCACGGCTTTCAGTCTCCGTTCAAATCCGAAGTCTATTTCGTCAACACGACCCGGTTCAACGACCTGAAATGGGGCACCAAGAACCCGATCATGCTGCGTGATCCGGAATTTGGTCCGACCCGTATCCGGGCTTATGGCACCTACACCGTTCGGGTGAAGGACCCGGCCAAGTTTCTGGTTGAAATCGTCGGAACAGATGGCGAATTCACCATGGATGAAATCAGCTTTCAAGTGCGCAACATCATCGTGCAGGAGTTCAGCCGTGTTATCTCAGGCTCGGGTATTCCGGTGCTGGACATGGCCGCAAATACTGCCGATCTGGGCAAATTGATCGCAGCCGAAGTTTCCCCGGTGCTGGACAGCTATGGGCTGGAGATGCCGGAATTCTACATCGAGAACATCTCGCTTCCGCCTGCGGTCGAAGCGGCTCTGGACAAGCGGACTTCGATGGGGCTGGCCGGAGATCTGGGCAAATTCACGCAGTATTCCGCCGCCGAGGCGATGACCGCTGCGGCCAACAATCCCGGACAAGGCGGTGGCATGGGCGCCGGTCTTGGCATGGGCATGGGCATGGCAATGGCGCAACAGATGTCGAACATGGCAGCGGGCCAGCCGAGCGGACCGTGGGGATCGCCAGCCCCCGCTGCCCCGCAACCGGCAGCCCATGCGGCACCGCCGCCTCCCCCGGTTGAGCATGTCTGGCATATCGCGGTGGATGGACAGACCAGCGGGCCGTTTTCCAAGGCCAAGATGGGCCGCATGGCGAGCGAGGGTGATCTGAAGCGGGAAACCTATGTCTGGACCGCGGGTCAGGATGGCTGGAAGAAAGCGGGCGATGTGCAGGAACTGGCGCAGCTGTTCACGATCCTGCCGCCACCGCCACCCGGAAGTTGATCAACCCCGGAAAGACGCATCGCAGTTGAATCGTAAACGTGGAAGCGTGACATAAATGAATGACACCTTGCCTCCGAAACCGGAACAGGAGCACCGCTTTCCCTGCAACCAATGCGGTGCGGATTACCGTTTCGATCCGGGCGACGGCACCCTGACCTGTGATCATTGCGGAAACTCGGAACCCATAGGCGCTGGCCCATGGGGCGGCGCAAGCCTGCGGGAACTGGATTTCGATACAGCCATAGCGGATCGACTGCCGGATAGTGAGATTGAGGAAACCCGCGTCCTGTCCTGCCCGAACTGCGCGGCGCAGGTTGAATTCGATCCCAACACGCATGCTGCGGAATGCCCGTTCTGCGCCACACCGGTTGTGACCGACACCGGAGTGAACCGACATATCAAACCGAAAGGGGTCTTGCCCTTTGCGCTGGATGAGCGCGCAGCCCACAATGCGATGAGCGATTGGCTGGGGGGGCTGTGGTTCGCCCCGAACGGGCTGAAGGACTATGCCCGCAAGGGACGCAAGATGCAGGGTATCTATGTGCCCTACTGGACCTTCGATGCCGACACCAAGTCTGTCTATCGTGGCGAGCGCGGCGTGGTCTACTATGAAACCCGCACCGTTATGCGGGACGGCAAGCGGGTTCAGCAACAGGTACCGAAAGTCCGTTGGACACCCAAATCCGGTCGGGTTGCCCGATTCTTTGACGACGTTCTGGTGCTTGCCTCAAGATCGCTGCCCAAAGCCTACACCGATGCTCTGGAACCTTGGGATTTACCCGCACTGGAGCCCTATCAGCCAGAATACCTCGCCGGGTTTCGCGCCGAGGCCTATACGGTTGAACTGAAGGAAGGCTACACCGAGGCCCGCGCCCATATGGCACGTGTGATCGAGCGGGACGTGCGTTTTGATATCGGTGGCGACCGGCAACGCATCCATGCTGTGGACACGGACGTGCGCGATGTCACATTCAAACATATCCTGCTGCCGGTTTGGATGGCCGCCTACAAATACCGTGGCCAGACCTATCGGTTTGTCGTGAATGGCCGGACCGGTCGGGTTCAGGGGGAACGCCCCTGGTCTGCAATCAAGATCACGATCGCGGTTGTGCTGGGCCTGCTGGTCGCTGCGGGCGTCGGATACCTGATGGCGACCGGACAGCAATAGCACCTCTTGTACATTGCACATGGCACGGTCATCCTCGAGCTCGCAACTTTGGAGACGAGGTCCCTGTGTCGTTTGCCGAACTGAATATACTGCTAGAGAAACGTCATTCCTGCCGGGCCTTTCTGCCTGATCCTGTGCCGCAAGAGCAGATCGAACAAATCGTGGCCAGCGCCGCCCGGGTTCCGAGCTGGTGCAATGCGCAGCCTTGGCAATTGGTGATCACCAGCGGTGACGAAACGAACAGGTTCCGCGACGCGTTACTGAATGAGGTGGAAACGGGCACTCCAGCACCCGATCTTCCCTTTCCCACGTCTTACTCTGGCGTCTATCAGGATCGCCGCCGTGCCTGTGGTTGGTCGCTATATAGTGCCGTCGGCGTTGAGCGGGGAGATCGCACAGCGTCGGCGCGGCAAATGATGCAGAACTATGCCCTGTTTGGCGCGCCGCATTGCGCCATTGTCTCAAGCCCGGCAGAGCTTGGATCTTATGGTGCGATGGATTGTGGCGGCTTTGTCACGGCCTTTACGCTAGCTGCTCAGGCGTTGGGCGTGGCGACAATCCCTCAGGCGGCCTTGGCGGCATACAGCCCTTTTTTACATAGATACTTTCAAATTCCGGAAGACCGCCTGATCCTGTGTGCAATTTCCTTCGGCTATTCAGATACGAACCACCCCGCAAATAACTTTCGCACAGACCGCGCGGCATTGGGTGACTTTGTGGACTGGCGCGGCTAAACGGTCGTTCAGGCAGGCATAACGTTGGGGGAGGAACCAAGTGCGCGCATTGCTGCAAAGGGTGTCACAGGCCAAAGTGTCGGTTGACGGCACCGTCATTGGAACATCCGGTCCGGGGCTGATGATCCTTGTCTGCGCCATGCAGGGCGATACCGAGGTACAGGCCAGAAAGCTGGCCGAAAAGACCGCTAAATTGCGGATTTTCAAGGACGAAGCGGGCAAGATGAACCGCTCGCTTCTGGATATCGAAGGGTCCGCCCTGGTGGTCAGCCAGTTTACGTTGGCGGCGGATACTACAAGCGGCAATCGACCTGGATTCTCGAACGCGGCCCCACCTGAACTGGGTGAGCAGCTATACGAGGTGTTCGCAAATCACCTCGCGGCACAGGGCATCGCGGTGGAAACCGGGCAGTTTGGAGCAGACATGGCGGTCGAGCTTGTAAATGATGGGCCGATTACGATCTGGGTGGAGAATTGATGAATATTGAAAAACAGGCGGTCGAGCTATGGCAGGCCGGCGTTGACGCCGTTGGGGGATTCCAAGCCACAGAAGCCGCATTGCCGGGCGTCCCGAAACCCGACCGTATTTTGGCCGTGGGCAAACCAGCCGCCGCCATGGCGCGGGCAGCATTGGCGCATTTCGGCCCGGTCCCGACACTTGTTGTCACCAAAGATGACCATGGCCGAGATTTGCCGGATGGGGTCGAGGTGATCGAAGCGTCTCACCCCGTACCGGACGACCGCAGCCTTGCAGGTGGGCGGGCATTGCGCCTGGCGATCGAGCAGATGGAGCCCGGTTCACATGTGCTCCTGCTGGTTTCAGGCGGCGCGTCGTCTTTGGCTGAGGACCTTATTCCCGGAAAAACGCTCGGTGACCTTGAGGCCTTGAACCGCAAGCTGCTGTCCGAAGGGTTGGACATCCGCGCAATGAATGCCGAACGTCGCGAGCTGTCGCGCATCAAAGGCGGCGGACTGTTGTCCCATTTTGCCGGAGCACGCGCGACGGTTCTGGCGATTTCGGATGTGCCCGGAGATGATCTGAACGTCATAGGCTCGGGAATCGGTGCTTTGCCAGACAGTTACTCTTTCTCAGCAACCACTCGCATCGTGGCCTCGAACGCACATGCCCGCAATGCCGCCGCCAAATCTGCGGAAACAAAGGGATTGCAGGTTTTGACCAATGATGAGGCCTTGCACGACGACTTTCTGCAGGTCGCGGCACATCTTGGGCCGATGCTGCGCGGGATGGACAAGGGCGTTATGGTCTTTGGCGGGGAACCAACTGTGGTGTTGCCGGAGGAACCCGGGCGTGGGGGCAGGAACCAGGCCCTGGCGCTTGCTTTGGCCAAAGAGATTTCCGGTCAGGACGATCTGGTGGTGGTGGTTGGCGGTACCGACGGAACAGACGGTCCGACAAATGCTGCAGGTGGAATCATTACCGGTGCAACCTGGGATGAAGGTGCGGATTCTGCCCTGCGCAATGCGGATAGCGGGACTTTTCTGGAAACGGCCGATGCCCTGCTGACGACCGGGCCGACCGGCACCAATGTCATGGACCTGATTGTCGCGATACGTGGATGAATTGACGCAAATTACACCGCCTGAACCTGTAAAGGCCCGGAAACTGACTGGTAATGCAGACCGTATCTGGGCATCCTCACAGCAAAGCCGCGCTTCGGACAAGATCAGAGAAGGGTTTCACCTTCGAAAATGAGGAGGAATCTCCTTGCCCGGTTCGCTGAAATGCGCCAACGTTGACTCATCCGTCAACAAAAAAGTCCTTCAAGGGGCTGGAAACACTCAACAGGGAGAACACTCAATGAATGAACAACTCACTCACATGGCCGGTCAGGTCACTGCAGGTAAATTGACCCGCCGCGAGTTCATGGGGAAAGCCGCAGCTCTGGGTGTATCGGCAGCTATGGCCAGCACCATGTTTGCCGATGCAGCACGCGCTGCGGGCCCCAAAAAGGGCGGTGATCTTAAGATCGGCTCTGTCGGCGGCGAATCGACGAACTCGCTCGACCCGGCATCATATGCGAGCCAGGTGCCCGCGCTGAACGGACGCCAGTTTGGGGATACGCTGGTTGTGGTCGCACCGGACGGCACGATTGAATCGCGCCTGGCCGAAAGTGTCGAAGCCAGTGCAGATGCCAAGGTCTGGAACTTCAAAATCCGTCCGGGTGTCGAATTCCACAACGGCAAAACGCTGACCAGCGAAGACGTGCTGAAAACGATGCAGCGCCACTCGAACGAGGATTCGAAGTCGGGTGCCCTCGGCATCATGAAAGAAATCGAGTCCATGAAGGCCGATGGTGACGTGTTCTCGGTCACACTGAACAATCCCAATGCTGACCTGCCCTTCCTCATGGCCGACTATCACCTGATTATCCAGCCAGACGGCGGCATGGAAGATCCGGGTGCTGGCATTGGTACTGGCCCCTACAAGATGGAAGTTAACGAACCGGGTGTGCGTCACGTCTACACCAAGTTCGACAACTACTGGGCCGACGACGGCCATTTCGACAGCGTCGAGATCCTTGCCATCAACGATTCCACCGCACGAACCGCTGCACTGCAGTCCGGTCAGGTGCACCTGATCAATCGGGTCGAACCCAAGGTTGCCGGTCTGCTGAGCCGCGCGCCGGGTCTGACCGTTCAACCGACCACGGGTCGTGGGCACTATGTCTTCATCATGCATGTCGACACGGCACCCTACGACAATCTCGACCTGCGTCTGGCGCTGAAATACGCGATCAACCGTGAGGAACTGGTCGAGAAGATCCTGCAGGGCTATGGCAGCGTCGGGAATGATATCCCGATCAACGCCGCTTATCCGCTGTTCGACGACACGATCCCGCAGCGGCCTTTCGACCTCGAAAAGGCGGCCGAGCACTACAAGAAGTCCGGCCATGACGGATCGCCCATCGTTCTGCGCACCTCCGAGGTTGCCTTCCCGGGTGCCGTGGACGCCGCCCAGCTGTTCCAGCAAAGCGCCGCATCGGCGGGCATTCCGCTGGTCATCGAGCGCGAACCGGGCGACGGTTACTGGTCAGAAGTCTGGAACGTTCAGCCCTTCTGCGCGTCCTACTGGACCGGGCGCCCGGTGCAGGATCAGATGTACTCCACGGCTTATCTGTCGACCGCCGACTGGAACGACACCCGTTGGAAACGGCCGGAATTCGACGACATGCTGAATCAGGCCAAGGGTGAGCTCGACACGGCGAAGCGCAAGGAACTCTATTCGCAAATGGGCCGTCTGGTGAACGAAGAGGGTGGTCTGATCTGCCCGATGTTCAACCAATTCATCGACGGTGTCAGCGATCAGCTGGCTGGTTGGGAACCCGATCCGTACGACGAACTGATGGGTGGCCAAGCGTCGCGCAAAATGTGGTTCGCCTGATAAGGGCCACGGATCATGCATCCTATCATCAAACTGGTTTTCCAGCGCCTTGCGCTGGGAATCCTGCTTCTCTTCGGTGCATCGGCTCTGATTTTCGGCCTCACCGAAGCCTTGCCCGGGGACGCTGCGCAAGCGGTCCTGGGCCAATCCGCAACCCCTGAATCCCTGGCGAACCTACGCGAAGAAATGGGCCTCAACCGGCCTGCCCTGACCCGATATTTTGAGTGGCTGGGTGGTATTTTACAAGGCGACCTCGGTCAGTCACTGACCAACAAGCTCGACATCGCAGAAAGCATCGGAAAACGGCTGGGCAACACCCTGTTTCTGGCCTGCGTGGCCGCTATTGTATCCGTTCCACTTGCCATTTTTCTTGGCCTTGTGGCCGTCCGCTTCCGCAATCGCTGGCCCGACAAGCTGATCTCGGCCATCACCCTTACAACGGTTTCCATCCCGGAATTCCTGATTGGCTATGTGGTGATCTATTTTATCTCGGTCAAGCTGGGCTGGTTTTCCTCGCTCGCCATGATCAACGATTCGATGTCTTTCGGCGATAAGCTCTATGCGATTGCGCTGCCTGCCTTCGTGCTGACATTGGTGGTTCTGGCGCAGATGATGCGGATGACCCGCGCTGCGATCCTGAACCTGATGCAATCGGCTTATATCGAAACGGCGGAACTGAAGGGCCTGACCAACTTTCAGGTTATCGCGCGTCATGCCTTTCCCAACGCGATTTCACCCATCGTCAACGTCGTGATGCTGAACCTGGCCTATCTGGTTGTGGGCGTCGTCGTTGTCGAGGTTGTGTTCGTCTATCCCGGCATGGGGCAGTATCTGGTGGACTCGGTGACCAAACGTGACGTGCCGGTCGTGCTGGCCTGCGGCGTCGTCTTTGCCGCCGTCTATATCGGGCTGAACATGGTTGCCGATATCGTGTCGATCCTTGCCAACCCAAGACTGAGGCATCCGAAATGATGAAGAATGTTCCTGTTTCGGCCATGATCGGGCTGTTCTTCACCGGGCTGTACTTTTTCGTAGCCTTTACCGCTCCTCTGATCGCCCCCTACGGCATGGCCGAAGTGGTCGGCGACGTGTGGGAGCCATCCAGCGCCGAGCATCTGCTGGGCACCGACAATATCGGGCGTGATCTGCTGACGCGCATGATCTATGGCGGGCGGACGACGATCTTCATCGCCGCCGCAGCCACGATCCTCAGCTTTGTCACCGGCACCTCGTTGGGTTTGCTGGCGGCGGTGCTGGGCGGATGGGCTGATCAGGTCCTCAGCCGTGCAGTTGACCTGATCATGTCGATCCCCACGCTGATCCTTGCGCTCGTCATCCTCGCGATTGTTCCGGTGACCATTCCGATCCTGATCCTGGTGATGGGACTGCTGGACGCCACACGCCCCTATCGCCTGTCGCGATCCGTTGCCGTGGACATCAACGTGATGGACTATGTCGAAGCCGCCAAGCTGCGCGGTGAGGGTCGGACCTGGATCATCTTCCGGGAAATCCTGCCCAACGCCCTGTCACCGCTGGTGGCCGAGTTCGGGCTGCGGTTCATCTTCATGGTCCTGTTCATCTCGACCCTGTCTTTCCTGGGTCTGGGCGTTCAGCCGCCGCTGGCCGACTGGGGGGGCATCGTGAAGGAAAACAAGGACGGCATCGTCTATGGTATCGGCGCGGCGCTGTATCCCGCTGTGGCCATCGCGACGCTGGCGATTTCGGTCAACCTCGTGGCTGACTGGGTCCTGAACCGCACCACATCGCTGAAAGGAGGCCGGGGATGAGTGATACCCTTCTCAAGGTCCGCGACCTCAAGATCGGCGCGACCGTCTATCCGCCGGGTGAGAAACCCCATGACATCGAAATCGTGCACGGGGTCAGCTTTGACCTCGAACGCGGCAAGGTGCTGGGGCTGATCGGAGAATCCGGGGCCGGTAAATCCACCATCGGTCTGGCCTCGATGGCCTATGGCCGGGGTGGCGTTGAAATCACCGGTGGCGAGGTCTGGGTAAACGGGCGCGATATCCTCAAGACATCGCTTGGCGATATCCGCAAGCTGCGCGGGGGTGAGGTCACGTATGTGTCCCAATCCGCCGCTGCGTCCTTTAACCCGGCCAAGAAGATCATGGATCAGGTGGTCGAGGCGGCGGTCGAGCAGAAAAAGTTCAGCCGTAAAGAGGCCGAGGGCCGCGCACGTGAGCTGTTCGCCAAGCTGGGTCTGCCCGATCCGGACAACATCGGTGACCGCTATCCGCACCAGGTTTCGGGCGGTCAGCTGCAACGCTGCATGACTGCGCTGGCCTTGTGCCCCGAGCCTGATCTGGTGGTATTCGACGAACCCACCACGGCGCTGGATGTGACGACACAGATCGACGTTCTGATGGCGATCAAGGAAGCCATCGCGGATACCGGCGTTGCCGCGCTGTATATCACGCATGACCTCGCCGTTGTGGCTCAGGTCAGCGATGAAATCATGGTTCTGCGTATGGGGAACACGGTCGAATACGGCACCACCGATCAGATCATCAACAACCCGCAGGAGGACTATACCAAGGCTCTGGTCTCGGTGCGGTCGATCGAACACGAGGAAAAGCAGCCCACACCGGAACCGGTGCTCAGCGTCGATGGGATCACCGCACGCTACAAGGGGCTGAATTTCGACGTGCTGCACAACGTCAATGTCGAGCTTCATCCGGGGCAAACCTTGGCGGTGGTTGGTGAATCCGGCTCGGGCAAATCTACGCTGGCGCGAGTGATCACCGGCCTGTTGCCGCCGCGCGATGGCGAGATCACCTTTGCCGGGCGCAAGCTTTCGCCCGACCTCAAGGGTCGCACCCGTGAGGACCTGCGCGAGCTACAGATGATCTACCAGATGGCTGATGTGGCAATGAACCCACGTCAGACCGTGGGCACGATCATCGGTCGCCCGTTGGAGTTCTACTTCAACATGCGCGGATCCGAAAAGCGCAAGCGGGTCATTGAGCTGTTGGATGAGATCGAGTTGGGCGAGAAGTTCATGGATCGCTATCCGGCGGAACTCTCGGGTGGTCAGAAACAACGCGTCTGTATCGCGCGGTCTCTGGCGGCCAAGCCCAAGATGATCATCTGTGACGAGGTCACCTCGGCGCTCGATCCCTTGGTTGCGGACGGCATTCTGAAGCTGCTGCTGGACCTGCAGAAGATCGAGGATGTGGCCTATCTGTTCATCACCCACGATCTGGCGACGGTCCGTGCGATCAGCGACAGCATCGCGGTGATGTATCAGGGCCGCGTTGCGCGTTATGGGCCGAAAAGCCAGGTGCTGAGCCCGCCGTTCGACGATTATACCGACCTGCTGCTCAGCTCGGTGCCGGAAATGCATCTGGGCTGGCTGGAAGAGGTTGTCGCCCATCGCAAGATGGAAAGCGCCGGGAACTGATCCGGTTTGTGACAGCTCGATGAAGAATTGAAATCCCGGCACATTGTCTGATGACAGGTGTCGGGATTTTGCTATTGGGGGCGCAAAATGACGGCCTTCTGGTTGCTATTCTCCTAGGGTCGACTGAACGAAAAGTCTCTGGAAGGGCCTCGACATGGACCGCAAGCTTCTCCTCATCATTCTGGACGGCGTCCCCTATCGCAACTTTCGCCGACTGTTCGGCAATCTCGAAGGTTGGGTCGACAGCGGCGAGGCGCGGGTCTGGAAATTGCGCGCCGTTCTGCCGTCGACATCGGCCAGTTGCTATGCGTCGATCCACACCGGTGTAACGCCGCAAGAACATGGCTGCACCGGAAATGGCAACGTGTTCCGGCTGAGCCATAAGGATGTCTTCAGTCAGGTGCGTGAGGCCGGCGGCGTGACCGGGGCCGTCACGCACAGCTACTGGTCCCAGTTCTTCAACCGGCACCCGTTCGATTACGTCCGGGACATCGAGTATGACGAACCCGAGAGCCAGACCATCAACCATGGCCGTTTCCACAGCATGACAGGCTACGGCAAAGACAATCAGATGACGCCGTCCGATGTGGATCTGTATGGGACACTCACCAATCTGTGCCTGCGCTTCGGGTTGGACTATGGCATCCTGCACACCTGCACCTTGGACAGCATGGGGCACCGTTTCTTCCATGATTGCGAAGAAATGGATCATGCCTGCTTTGTCGCCGACGAGATGCTGGCCCCATTTATTCCCCGCTGGCGTCAGCTGGGATATGACGTGATCGTCACGGCCGATCACGGTCAGGACGAGCGGGGCCACCACGGTGGTCGTGGCCCGTTACAACAGGAAACAGCGCTGTATTACTTCGGCGATGCAGAAGGGCCTGACGCAGAGACTGTCATCAACCAGTTGCAATTGGCTCCGACGATCCTGAGCCAAATGGGTGCCCCGATTGCAGAGACAATGAAGGCCGAGCCATTCCTTAGGTAAGAACGCAATTACGCCAGGTTTGAACGCGGCACCTTTGCCGCGTTGGTCCCATGCCTCAAGGATAACTTCACCAGACATTTAGCTGCAAGCTCACTTGGGACGCAGAAGGTCGAATGCCGCCGTCAAACAGGTCGGCTAGTCATAGGCCCAGATCCCCTGCCCCAGCGCTTCGATTGCAACTGATATCCGTTCAAAACTGTCGGCAGCCCGTTTCACCGAAGTCCGAGCACGCAGATAGCCGTGGACGAGGCCGGGCTCGTTGATCCAGTGGGCTTGACCGCCCGCTGCGATCACCCGCCCACAATAGACCTGCCCGTCATCCCGCAATGGGTCACAGTCAGCAGTCACAACCACGGTTGGGGGGAGGTTCGAAAAGTCACTGTCCTGCAAAGGCGCATAGGTCGGATCACCCTCGGGCTGATCGCCCGCGCATCGGACGGTTTCGTAGAACTTGATTTCGTCCAGCGTCAGCAAAGGAGCCTGGGCGTGTTCAAGATAGGACCCCTGAGTACGGTCCCCGCCGAGGCCCGGGTAGATCAGCACTTGCCCGAGGATGCCGTCCAAACGTCCGCGCGCGTGATGGGATACAGCAGCAGCCAGATTGCCACCGGCACTGTCACCGGCCAGGATCAGCGGGTCACCAAATTCTCCCATTGCCCAGTTCACAGCCGTCCAACAATCATCGAACTGCGCAGGATGCACATGTTCCGGGCACAGCCGGTAGTCCACGGCAACCACACGATACCCGGTCTGGACGCAAAATTCGGCGCAGACGTCATCATGGCTGTCGAGACCACCAACGACAAAACCGCCACCATGGAAATAGACGACGGTTCGGGTCGGTTGTCCGGCAGAGTAGACACGGACCGGAACGCCATCTGCCGTCCGGTCCTCGGTTTCCACGCCGGGTGGGCGCGATTGGCGAAAGTCCTGACACAGGGTGTCATAAACCCGGCGCTGGTCTTCGATGGACAGGTCTACTGCGTCATCAGGATAGCTTTCAGCCGTGCGACGTATGAACGCCCAGGTTTCCTCGTCGATCAGGCGTTCATAGTCCATTTTCCCTCCGGCTTACTCAGACCACTCCCACGGCCGGGTATATGCCCCCAGCACTTTCGAGACATCGTCATCCGAAGAACCGTTCGCGTCAAGCTGCGCGACAAGACCGCGCTTTTTGTCGTCGATCACCGAAACGACCCGTGCTGCAACACCCGCCGCCTCAAGCGCACCGTTGTAGATGCGGGTGATGGCCTGCTTGCGCAGATCGGGCTTGAAGACTTTGCCCACCGCAGTTTTCGGCAGTTCGGCCAGAATGGTCATGTGTTTGGGCTGCGCCGCGCGTTCATGCACGTGAACTTTGCAATACTCCATCAATTCCTGCTCAGTGACCGAGGCGCCATCGACCAGCTCGACAAAGGCACAGGGCACTTCACCGGAATGCGCGTCCGGCTGACCGATAGCCCCGGCAAAAGCGACGGCTTCATGGCCCAGCAATGCCTCTTCGATCTCGGCCGGGTCAATGTTGTGGCCGCCGCGAATGATCAGGTCTTTGGCGCGACCGGTGATCCACAGATAGCCATCTTCGTCGAACCGTCCCAGATCGCCCGTACGCAGGTATTTGTCGTAGTGGTACAGGTTCACGTTCTTGTCGGCCTCGGTATAGGTGTTGCCTGCATAGACACCCGGGTTCGAAATGCAGATTTCACCGATTTGGTCCGTACCGCATTCGGTTGGCCCATCCGGCCCGTCCTGAAGGATTTTGACGTCCGTATAGGGGAACGGAATGCCGATTGAACCGATCTTCTTTTCACCGTCCACTGGGTTGCACGAGACCAGGCAGGTGGCCTCGGTCAGGCCATAGCCTTCGACAATTGTGACGCCGGTTGCCTCTTCAAAACGACGGAACAGTTCCACCGGCAACGGGGCCGAGCCCGAGAAGGCCGTTTTTACGGAAGAGATATCCGCATCCACCGGGCGCTGCATCTTGGCTGAGATGGCGGTCGGAACGGTGATGATGAACGAAACTTTCCAGCGCTCGATCAGCTTCCAGAAATTGTCGAAAACACCGTCGCCGCGATACCCCTGCGGCGTGGGGAAGATCACATGTGCGCCGGACGATACAGCCGCCATCACGATCACATGCACCGCAAAAACGTGGAACATCGGCAGCGGGCACATGATGACGTCGTTTTCGTCAAACAGCAGCGTGTTGCCCAGCCAGCCATTGTAGATCAGGCCCGAGTATTTGTGCTGCGCCACCTTGGGCATACCGGTCGTACCGCCAGTGTGGAAATAGCACGCGACACGGTCTTCCTTGCTGTCTTCAAACGTCAGCGTCGTAGGCTGCTTGGCCAGTTCAGTGTGGAAGTTCTTGTAATCCGCATGGGCGAGCTTTGCCTTGTCGCCCATCTTGGGGCGCAGCAACGGCACAAGCCACGATTTGGGCGGTGTCAGATAGCGGTTCAGATCAATTTCCAGAATGGTGCTGACCTTAGGCGCGTGGCGCACCGCCTCTTCAACCTTCTGGGCGACGTCTGTCTTCGGGAAGGATTTCAAAGTCACCACAACCTTGGCCTCGGTCTCGCGCAGGATCGCCGCAATCTGTTCCGGCTCAAGCAGAGGGTTAATAGGGTTCACAATCCCCGCAACCGCACCGCCCATCATGGTGACCAGTGTTTCGTTACAATTGGGCAGCACATAGGCGACCACGTCGTTTTCACCAACGCCAAGCGAGCGGAACAGGTTCGCAGCCTGATTGACCTGTGACAGAAGTTGCGACCATGTCAGGGTCTCGGCCTTGTCATTCGGACCCGAGAACAGTTGGAAGCTCATGGCGTTGTGGTTGGGGAACTTCCCCGCGGTGCGCGACAAGAGCTGATGGAAGGTGACGGGCAGGTCCCGATCCTCCCACGGCATTTCCTGTTCCATGCGCGTTTTGTCTTCCAATCCCACAAAGGCCATGTGGTTCCTCCCGTATAGTCTCCCGCGTTTTGCGCGGGCTTGTTGTTCGCAACCAAGATGGAAGCAAAACAATCCCCGCGCAAGCGAGGGCTTAGCCTTCAAAGGGGGTAAAATGTAGAATGACGCTACGGCGAATTCGCAAATGCCCGAGCGTCACACTTATTCAGCGGCAACACCGTCGGTGAACTGCAATCGTGCAAGGCGTGCGTAAAGCCCATCCTGAGACACCAGATCATCATGGCTGCCTTGCGCCACGATGCGCCCTTCTTCAAGTACAACGATACGATCGGCTTTCTTCACGGTGGCCAGCCTGTGCGCGACGATCAGGGTCGTGCGCCCGGCCCGCATCTGGTCCACCGCCCCTTGCACCGCGCGTTCGCTTTCCGCATCCAGGGCAGAGGTCGCCTCGTCCAGCAACAGCACCGGCGCGTCACGCAAGATGGCCCGAGCGATGGCGATACGTTGCTTCTGTCCACCGGACAGCATGACACCACGTTCGCCGACGAAGCTGTCATATCCCTCGGGCAGCGCAGCAATGAAATCATGCGCAGCAGCGGCGCGGGCGGCTGCTTCGACTTCGGCGTCAGTTGCATCCAGACGACCAAAGCGGATGTTTTCCCGGGCCGAGGCGGCAAAGATCACCGGGTCCTGAGGCACCAAAGACATGTACATACGGAAATCCGACCGATCCAGTTCCCGCAGGTCATGACCATCCAGCGTGACCCGACCCGACTTGGGGTCATAGAACCTTTGGATCAATTGAATGATGGTCGTCTTGCCCGCACCTGACGGTCCGACGAAGGCAACCGTCTCACCGGGATTTACGTGAAGCGACAGGTGATCCAGCGCAACCGCATCGGGGCGCGCTGGATAGCGGAAGCTGACATCCTCAAACCTGATTTCGCCGCGAATGTCCTTGGGCAGCGTCGTGGGTTTGGCCGGGTCGATCACCGTGTCTTCGGCGTTCAGCAATTCGACCAGACGTTCGGTGGCCCCGGCTGCGCGCTGCAGTTCGCTCCAGATCTCGGACAGGGCTGCAACCGACCCTGCCATGATGATCGAATAGATCACGAACTGAATGAGAACACCTTCGGTCATCACTCCGTTGCGAACATCGTTTGCGCCCATCCACAGGACCCCAACGATGCCGGAGAACACCAGAAAGATCACGATGACCGTCAGCACCGCGCGGGTCTGAATACGGCGCAGCGAGACCACATATGAGGTTTCGGTCATCTCTCCGAATTGCTTGCGGCTTTCCTGTTCATGGGTAAAGGCCTGTACGGTCTGAACGGCGCCCAAAGCTTCACCCGCGTTTCCGGACGACGCTGCGATCCAATCCTGATTCTCGCGGCTGATGACGCGCAGGCGGCGCCCCAGAACCAGAATCGGCACCACGACAATCGGGATCAGCAACAGAACCAGACCTGTCAGCTTGGCCGAGGTCAGCAGCATCAGAACCAATCCGCCGACAAACATCAGCATGTTGCGCAGCGCGATGGACACGGACGAGCCAAGAACCGATTGGATCAGCGTCGTGTCCGTGGTGATCCGGCTCAGAACTTCGCCGGTCATGATGCGCTCGTAAAACTCCGGGCTCATGCCAATGACACGGTCAAACACCGCCTTGCGGATATCGGCCACCACCCTCTCACCCAGACGGGTGACCAGCGCGTAGCGAATACCGGTGCCCACGGCCAGAACGGCGGCAATGCCAAGTGCCGCCAGAAAGTACCAATCCAGCAGTTCGCCATCCTGAATGCGGAAGTTGTCGACAACACGCCGGACCGCCAATGGCAGCGTCAAAGTCATGCTTGCGGTCAGAATCAACGCCAGCGTCGCCCCGATCATCAAAACCTTATACGGCTTCATGAATGGCCAGAGTGAACGCAGTACGCCAATTTTCTTGGAACCGGCGCGCTCTTCGGTGGCTCCGGGGGCTGCGGCATGTGCTGGTTTGTTGGCGGGTCGTCTTGCCATCTCGGGCCCTTGTGTCCTGATCGGTACTAAGTGACCGCTTTCTTGGCTGTAGCGGCAGTATTGGTCAAGCACCACACCCGAGATCGGCAGCCTGACAGGGCCATTTGACGCAGAATTTCAGGAAGAGATTGGAGCGGGTAGACGGAATCGAACCGACATAGCCTGCTTGGAAGGCAGGGGCTTTACCATTAAGCTATACCCGCAAATGGTCTGCGTTGGGTACGTCATGCACCCGGGCGCGTCAAGCAGGAAGTGGCAAATTTTGTACCACCATTTTCTCACCACTGGACTTAACCAGATCGGGCCGTTTAATCCTGATTGCGGAATATCCGGGTCGAAGAAAAAAACTGCTCCAGTTCCTCGATCCGTTCCTTGCTTTCTTCCCAGCGCGCCTCTTGCACTTCGGCAATCAAGGTTTCCGATATCAACTGCAAAGCGATGGTCGAATCCCAGCTGGACGGAGCCTCGACCAGCGCGTGGAACGTATAATTGGCGGTCTTACCAATGGGCGACCCCCATTGATCCGTGAACAAAACAACCGTCACGCCACGTTTCGAGGCAACCTGCGCCAATTTCTCCAGATGCGCCTCGTATCGGCGGATGTCGAAGATCACCAGAACAGACGACTCGTCCATATCCAGCAAATATTGCGGCCAGACATTCGCCGAGTTGCCCAGCATCGTCACATTGGGCCGGATGATCTGCATGTGATTGAACAGGTAATCCGCGTTCGACCGGGTGATACGACCGCCGACGACATAAAGATGGCGATCCGTATCGGCCAAAAGCTGGGCAACGGTGTCGAACATCTCGTTGTCTAATCGCTCCAACGTGTGGCGCATGTTCGTCCATACGGCCTGCGCAAAGCGGGTTGTTGCATGTTCAGCGTCATCATCAACAACCCAGGCATCCCGTTTCGAGATCGGCTTTTTGATCTGCGCCGCCACCTCTTCACGCAGCGCATCCTGCAGGTCGGGGAAGCCGTCGAACCCAAGCTTGCGCGCCATGCGAATAACGGTTGGCGTCGACACCTGCGCCGCAGCCGCCAGCTTGGTGATCGATTGCAAACCCGCCATCGGATAGTCCTGCAACAGGACAGAGGCCAACTGGCGCTCTGACCGGGTCAGATCGTCCAGTTCATCCTGAATCCGTTGTTTGACAAGTTTGGCAACGGTGGCCATCGGCATTCTCGTTTCTTAATTTTGTTACAGGATATGATCGTCTGTAATTTTGTCTACAGTAATTTTCTTGACAGGTGAGAAACTACTGTAACAAATGCTACCTATGCCTCTCGAGACCGAGTCATCTTTGCTTCAGCCGACCGAAGCCCCCGCAGCCCGTGTGCTGAATGCACATGGCCGCGCGCCGGCTATGCTGATATGCGAACATGCAAGCCGGTTTATTCCGGCGTCTCTTGACGGATTGGGAATGGATGAGGCTGCTGCATCCTCTCATGCAGCTTGGGACATCGGCGCGCTGGAGCTTTCAGTGGAACTGATGGGCGCATTGGACGCGCCGCTGGTCTACTCGCGCGTCAGCCGGCTGGTCTATGACTGTAACCGTCCCCCAGAACGCGAAGATTCCATGCCGCAGGTCAGCGAAGTGTTTTCCATTCCCGGAAACGAAAACCTGACCGATGCCGAACGCGCCCAGCGGGTTCAAGATATCTATGAGCCGTTCAAACAGCTTGTCTCAGCCACTCTGGACGCACGACCCGAACCGCCGGTCGTCATCACGATCCACAGCTTCACGCCTGTCTACAAGGGAGAGCCCCGCGCTGTGGAGCTGGGAATTCTTCACGACCAGGATGACCGCGCAGCCCATCTTATGCTGCAGCGTTCGGAAGGGGCGGGATTACACGTGGAACTGAACGAGCCCTACTCAGCCACGGATGGCGTCACGCATACGTTGCGAGAACATGCGATCAGTCGAAGTCTTCCGAATATCATGATCGAGGTGCGGAACGACTTGATCGACACACCAACAGGCGTGAACCGTATGGCGGGGCTGCTGACGCCAATCCTGCAATCGGTCATTACTGCGTTTTCGCACGCAGAGGCGAAATCATGAAAGCAGAGGTATCGAGATGAAGTTTTTGCGGGGATATGTGGCGGTCATCGACCGCACGAACCGCTGGGTCGGGCGCGTGATCATGTACGGCATATTCGTCATGATGGGCATCCTGCTCTGGTCCTCGATATCGAAAACCTTCTTCCTGCCCTCGCTCTGGACGCTGGAGATGGCCCAGTTCGCGATGGTGGCCTATTACATGCTTGGTGGCCCCTATTCGATCCAGATGGGATCGAATGTGCGTATGGACCTGCTGTATGGCGAATGGTCTCATCGCCGCAAGGCCTGGACTGACGCGTTCACCGTCCTTTTCCTGATCGTCTATCTCATCATTCTGTTGTGGGGTGGTTGGGACAGTCTGATGTACTCGTTCCAATATGGTGGCGAGCGCAGCGCGACGATTTGGAGGCCTTATCTGTGGCCGGTCAAGATGATCATGGTTGTCGGCATCTTCCTGATGCTGCTGCAAGCCGTTTCTGAATTGTTCAAAGACATTCTGCGTCTGCGTGGCGACGATATCCCGCGAGAGGTAATCTGATGTCTCACGAGATGATTGCCTTGCTGATGTTCGCATCAATGATGCTGATGATGCTGACCGGGCAGCGCGTTTTCGGTGCTATCGGCTTTGTCGCCGTCGTCTCGGCCTTGTTCCTATGGGGAGACCGGGGCGGCTATGACCTTGGGTTTGCAGCCGCAATCAAGGTCATGAAATGGTATCCGCTGCTGACGCTGCCGATGTTCATCTTCATGGGGTACATCTTGTCTGAAAGTCGGATCGCCGATGATCTGTACAGGATGTTCCATGTCTGGATGGGTGGCCTGTCCGGCGGGTTGGCTGTTGGCACCATCGGGTTGATGGTGCTGATCTCGGCGATGAACGGGCTGTCTGTTGCCGGAATGGCGATTGGCGCGACCATTGCGTTACCGGAACTGCTGCGTCGTAACTATGATAAACGTATGGTGACGGGTGTCATACAGGCCGGATCATCCTTGGGAATTCTTGTGCCGCCATCCGTGGTTTTGGTTCTGTACGCGATGATCGCGCGGCAACCGGTTGGACAGTTGTGGCTCGCTGGCGTGATTCCGGGCCTGATGATGGCAGCCATGTTCATCATCTATATCGTCATCCGTTGCCGCATCACACCGTCGCTCGGCCCGGTTCTACCGGCAGAAGAGCGCGACATTCCGTTTCTGGAAAAGCTGCGCCTGTTGCAGTCCGGATTGTTACCTCTGGGGATTTTCGCGGTGATGATGGTGCCGTTTGTGAACGGCTGGACCTCGCTGGTGGAATCCTCCGCCATCGGGGCCATCACGGCGATGGTGGCGGCGGCACTGAAAGGCCGGCTGACACGCAGGGTTTTTGAAAACTCCGTTCGGCACACGCTGGGCATTTCCTGCATGTTCATGTGGATCATTCTGGCGGCTTTGGCATTTGGCGCGGTTTTCGACGGGCTGGGTGCGGTGAAGGCAATTGAAAGCCTTTTCACCGAGAAACTGGGCCTTTCCCCCTGGATGATACTGGTCCTGATGCAACTCAGCTTTATCCTGATGGGTACGTTTCTTGATGACACAGCCATGCTGGTCATTGTCGCCCCTCTATACGTTCCGCTGGTAGGCGCACTGGGCTTTGATCTGATCTGGTATGGCGTACTTTACACCATCACAACGCAGATCGCGTATATGACGCCGCCGTTCGGCTATAACCTCTTTTTGATGCGTGCGATGGCCCCACCGGAAATTTCGCTGCGCGATATCTACAGCTCCATCATTCCCTTTGTTCTGGTGATGGTCTGCGCCTTGGCCATAATCATAATCTTCCCCGAAATCGCGCTTTGGCTGCCCAATTATGTTTACGGAAAATAAGTCACAAGACCCCGGAAAGGGGCGAAATTCTGCAGAATTAAACAGAGGAGAAAGACAATGACAACAAGACGCAGATTTTTAAGTTCAGCCGGTCTGGCGGGTGCAGCCACATTAGCGAGCCCGGCAATTGTCAAAGCACAATCAGCCATCAAATGGCGTTTCCAGACCTATGCCGGCGGCGCGTTGGGAGAGCACGTGACCAAGCCCGCCATCGACTACATCAACGCGAATGCCAATGGCGAGCTTGAGATCGAGCTGTTCTACGCCGACCAGATCGTCCCGACAGGTGAGCTGTTCCAGGCCCTGCAACGCGGCACGATTGACGGCGTGCATTCCGATGACGATTCCATGGCGTCTCCGACACCGTTGCGCCAGTTCGGCGGTTACTTCCCATTCGCGACCAAGCATATTCTGGACGTGCCGGTGCTGTTCAATCAGTATGGTCTGGCCGATATCTGGCGTTCGGAATATGAAAAAGTCGGCGTGGCGTGGTTGTCTGCTGCCGGTCAAGACCCGTGCAACTTCAACACCAAGAAAGAAATCAAGACGCTTGGCGATCTGGACGGCCTGAAACTGTATACATTCCCGACAGCCGGGCGATTTTTGGCTAAATTCGGCGTCGTACCGGTGAACATCCCCTACGAAGATGCCGAAGTCGCGGTGCAAACCGGCGAACTGGATGGCATGGCCTGGTCGGGCATTACCGAAGACTACACCGTAGGTTGGGCCGACGTGACCGATTATTTTCTGACCAACAACATCTCGGGCGCCTGGATCGGTTCGTGGTTTGCAAACCAGGAACGCTGGGCCGAGCTGCCGGATCATCTGAAATCAGTGGTTATGGCGGGTATCGAAGCAGGCCACACCTATCGCAACCAGTGGTACTGGGGTGGCGAAGCGGCCTTGCGCGCGAATGGCGACAAGCTGCAACTGCGTCAGGTTCCGGCCGCAGAATGGAAAGAAGTCGAAAACGCAGCTATCGAATTCTGGGACGAGGTCGCCCAGGAAGGTGAAATTCACCAAAAGATTGTTGGCATATTCCGGGAGTATAACTCGGTCATCAACCAGGCCGGTGCCCCCTACACTTTCGACTGACATCAAAATTGGGGGCGCTGCGATCTGGTGCCCCCCATTAAATGCACGAGGCTTGTTCCATGACCGCTATTTTGACTTTTGAAACCCTGACATCCCGTGTGGCCAACGGCGAGATTGACACTGTTCTTGTTTGCCTTGTGGACATGCAGGGCCGCTTGATGGGCAAACGCTTTCACGCGGGTCATTTCGTTGCAAGCGCGTGGGAAGAGACGCATTGCTGCAACTACCTGCTGGCCACCGATCTGGAGATGGGCACACCGGACGGCTATGCCTCGACCAGTTGGGAACGCGGCTATGGCGACTATGTCATGAAACCCGACCTCAGCACCCTGCGCCCGGTTCCCTGGCTTGAAGGCACGGTGATGGTGATGTGCGACCTGCTGGATCACCACACGCATGAAGAGGTGCCACAAGCACCGCGCTCGCTTCTGAAAAAGCAGGTCAACCGATTGAAAGCCATGGGCTTTGACGCGATGACCGCGACGGAACTGGAGTTTTTCCTGTTCGAGAAAAGCTTTGACCAGATCCGCAAGGAGGGCTTCCGCGATCTGGAACCGATCTCGGGTTACAACGAAGACTATCACATTCTTCAGACCACCAAGGAAGAGCATGTGATGCGCCCGATCCGCAACCATCTGTGGAATGCCGGGATACCGGTGGAGAATTCAAAGGGCGAGGCCGAAACCGGGCAGGAAGAACTGAACATCAAATATGCACCCGCGATGGAGACGGCCGAGTATCATTCGATCGCCAAGAACGCGGTTAAGGAAATTGCCTGGCAGCATGGTCATGCGGCGACGTTTCTGCCGAAATGGCATCACGACAAAGTGGGGAGTTCGTCCCATGTGCATCAGTCGCTCTGGGCCGATGGCAAACCGGCATTTTATGATGAGGCGGACGCGTTGGGCATGTCAGCGCTGATGAAAAGCTATATGGCCGGTCTGCTGAAATATGCGCCGGATTACACCTGTTTCATGGCTCCTTACGTCAACAGCTACAAGAGGTTCATGAAAGGGACGTTTGCGCCGACGCGGATCATCTGGTCGGTGGATAACCGCACGGCCGGGTTCCGCCTGTGCGGCGATGGCACCAAGGCGGTGCGGGTGGAATGCCGTATTCCGGGGTCGGATATGAACCCCTATCTGGCCATGGCCGGGATGCTGGCCGCCGGGATCGCGGGTATCGAGGAAGGGTTGGAGTTGCAGCCTCCGACCAAGGGTGATGTCTATCAGGGCGACACCGGCATGATCCCGGGCAATCTGCGCGCGGCGCGGGATGCGTTGCATGGTTCGACCATGCTGCGGGCGGCCATGGGAGACGAAGTAGTGGACCACTACGTCCGCGCGGCAGAGGTTGAGATTGAAGAGTTCGAACGTGTGGTGACGGATTGGGAAGTAGCCCGCGGGTTTGAACGGGCTTGAGTTTGGGCCAGGCTGGGGGCTCTGCCCCCAGACCCCCGGGATATTTTTGGCCAGATGAAGCAGGGATCCTGTTTCTTTCGGGAATGGAGTGAAGATGGGACAGATGTTGCAATGTGTCTCGCCGATTGATGGATCGGTTTATGCCGAACGTGAGGTGTTATCGCGGGACGCGGCCTTTGAGGTCACCGCGCGGGCAAGAGCGGCGCAGGCAGGTTGGGCGGCGCGGTCGCTGCAGGACCGTATTGACCTTGTCATGGCAGGCGTCGCCGCCGTCGGCGCGATGAATGATGAGATCGTGCCGGAACTGGCGCATATGATGGGCCGCCCGGTACGTTTTGGCGGTGAGTTTGGCGGTTTCAATGAACGCGCCAGCCATATGGCGGAAATCGCCGAAGCGTCCCTGGCCGATATTGCCGTAGGCGAGGATGAGACGTTCAAGCGCTATATCAAACGCGTTCCGCATGGGGTGGTGTTTGTAGTGGCGCCCTGGAATTATCCCTACATGACGGCGATCAACACGGTCGCACCGGCACTGATTGCGGGCAACACCGTGATCCTGAAACACGCCACGCAGACCTTGCTGGTGGGTGAACGTATGGCACGGGCCTTCCACGCGGCGGGTGTGCCTGAAGATGTGTTCCAGAATGTCTTACTGAGTCACGACGTGACCAACGATCTGATCGCGGGCAACGCGTTTGATTTCGTGAACTTTACCGGCTCGGTCGGTGGTGGTCAGGCGATGGAGCGTGCAGCGGCCGGAACCTTTACCGGCGTCGGTACCGAACTGGGCGGCAAGGATCCGGGCTATATCATGGAGGATGCCGATCTGGATGCTGCCGTGGATACTCTGATCGACGGGGCTATGTTCAATTCGGGTCAATGCTGTTGCGGGATCGAGCGGATTTACGTCCACGAAGCCCTCTATGATGACTTCGTCGCCAAAGCGGTGGAGATCGTGAAGGGTTACAAGCTGGGCAATCCTCTGGATGCCGAGACGACGATTGGCCCGATGGCCAATGTGCGTTTCGCCGATGAGGTGCGGGCGCAGATCGCCGAGGCGGTTGAGGCCGGTGCGGTCGCCCATATCGAGGCTTTCGCCGAGGACGACGGTGGCGCCTATCTGACCCCACAGATTCTGACAAATGTCACGCACGACATGCGCGTGATGCGGGATGAAAGCTTTGGCCCCGTTGTAGGCATCATGAAAGTGTCCTCGGACGAAGAAGCCATCGCGCTGATGAATGACAGCGAGTTCGGTCTGACCGCCAGCCTGTGGACCCGCGACGTAGATCGCGCCGCGCAGGTAGGCGACCGGATTGAAACCGGTACCGTGTTCATGAACCGGGCCGACTATCTTGACCCCGGCCTGTGCTGGACCGGCTGCAAGAACACCGGGCGCGGTGGCGGCCTTTCGGTCATTGGATATCACAACCTAACCCGTCCCAAATCCTATCACCTGAAAAAGGTCACGGGCTAAGGACGACGGTCTGCTCGGGTTTGACCCCCTCCCCCGAGCAGACCTCAAATACAAAGGAAACCGTAAATGTCACTTGTTGGAAACTGGTCTTATCCGACCGCCATCAAATTCGGGGCCGGGCGTATCAAGGAACTGCCCGAAGCCTGTGCCGCCGCCGGGATGAAAAAACCCCTGTTGGTTACAGATAAAGGGCTGGCGGATCTGCCGATCACCACGGCGACGCTGGATATCTTGGAGGCTGCCGGATTGGGTCGCGGTTTGTTCGGTGATGTGGACCCGAACCCGAATGAAAAGAACCTCGATGCTGGGGTCGCGGCCTACAATGCGGGCGGCCATGACGGGGTAATTGCCTTTGGCGGGGGCTCGGGGTTGGATCTGGGCAAGATGGTGGCTTTCATGGCAGGCCAGACGCGTCCGGTCTGGGATTTTGAGGACATTGGAGACTGGTGGACACGTGCCGACGCCGATGCCATCGCGCCAATCATCGCCGTGCCGACGACCGCCGGTACAGGGTCCGAGGTGGGGCGTGCCAGTGTCATCACCAATTCCGAAACCCATGCCAAGAAGATCATCTTCCATCCCAAAGTGCTGCCGACCGTCGTGATCTGCGACCCGGAACTGACGGTTGGGATGCCCAAATTCATTACGGCGGGCACCGGCCTGGATGCCTTCGCGCATTGTGTCGAGGCCTATTCCAGCCCGCACTATCATCCGATGAGTCAGGGCATCGCTCTGGAAGGTATGCGGTTGGTCAAAGAGTACCTTCCACGGGCTTACGCGGATGGCAGTGATATCGAAGCCCGCGCCCAGATGATGAGCGCGGCCGCCATGGGGGCAACCGCCTTTCAAAAAGGTCTCGGCGCGATCCACGCCATGAGCCATCCAATAGGCGCCCATTTCAACACCCATCACGGCACCACCAATGCCGTCTGCATGCCCACGGTGCTGGAATTCAACGCGCCCGCCATTGCCGACCGTTTTCAACAGGCGGCGGACTATCTGGGCATCGATGGCGGCTTTGACGGGTTCCGCGCTTTTGTGCAGGACTTCAACGACAGCCTCGGCATCCCCTCCAAACTGTCCAATCTGGACGTGACCGAAGCGTCGATTCCCAAACTGGTTGAAGGTGCGATCATTGATCCTTCATGCGGTGGAAACCCGATTGAGTTGACGAAAGAGAACCTGACGCAGCTGTTCAAAGCTGCCCTGTAAAACTTAGGGCCCGGCAGACATCCTGCCGGGCCCCTTTTGACTTGTTCCTACGGTATCGGATCAGTGCCCGGTCAGCACAAGTGTATTGACCGGCATCAGGATCAGGCGCAAACGCAGACCGGCTGCGTGGACAACGCCGATTGTGTCGACCACATGCAGGAACGCAGCCTCCCAAAAGCCCAGATCTTCGTGTTCCAGCCGCTCATGGTTGTCGGTGTAGACATTGGCCAGACAATTGCTGCCCGGAGGAATGTCATCGCCCATGCCCTTATACAGCGGCTCCATATAGACCAGGATCGAGCCGGGATTGGTGTTGTTCTGCACATCCCGCAACTCATCCGATGGGCGAATTTGGCCAGAGGGGATAACATCCTGCACTTCGACTACGACCGTTGGAATCACGGTGAACGGCTTGGTCATGCAGCCCAACTCACCGATCATCCCCGGCTTGATCACTTGGGCCGACAGTTGGTTGAACGCGGCCTGGAAACGATCATGCCCGGTATGCGATGGCACAAGAATGCCAGCGGGACGCAAGAGCGGGCTCACGTAATCACCGACCTGCAGGCCGAACTGTTCGACCCGCCCGGTCACACCGGCGCTGACCACCGTTTTGTCCAACTCGGTCTGCGCGGCGTCCAGTTGCGCAATGGCGCTGGCCAGCTGCGCAGGGATCAGCTCTTGGATCTGCTGCTCAACGGCTGCACGTTTGGATTCCGCGGCAACAACCTGTGCCTCGCGCTCGGCGACAAGGTTCTCAAGCCTCTCGATCTCGGCCAGTCTAACCGCGCTCGAACCTTCATCACGCAGGGTGGTGTTGCGTTCCAGATCCTCAAGAGATTGCGCAAGGGCCGCCTTGGCTCCGGCAATACCAGCCTCAGCCTCGGCCAGATCGGTTTCCGCGACCTTCAGCGAGGCCTGAACCTGTGCAATCTGTGCATTAGCCGCCTGAACCTGCGCGGTCTGGGTGAAATCTTCGAGCCGGAAAATCGGCTGACCTGCAGTGACCAACTCGTTGTTCTTTACAAAGACTTCCGAAACCCGGCCGCCTAGTTGCGGCAGAATGGTTACCGTCCGGAAATAGGACGCTGCGGTTTTACTGGCCGGATGGAAATAGAACAGCGTCGTGATCACGGTCAGAGCCAGAATGGCACAGGTAGTCAAACCCCAACGCAGTTCGTACCACATGGTGAACAAGGTGATCTCGTGACCGATGCGCTTGCCCTGAACGAACCGGCGGAACAGATAATCGGGCAACACCGTAATCAGGGCGCAGAGCAATGTCTCGATCATGTGTTCTGCTCCTGCGTTTCGGTGGCCTCGGAAACGGGCGCAGTCGGTGCAGGTGCTTCAGGCACCGGGTCCGGAACAGGTGACTGACCAAGAGAACGAATGGCATCGGCAATGTTTCTGAGCGGCGTGGCGAAATCCGGAAATTGGAAACCGGCGACCAGAATGGCAGCAATCCAGAAAAGACCGTTATGTGTAAAAAGCGCCAACAGCGCCAGAATACCCACCAACTGAAACTGCGGATGATTGTTTTCGTGAGCCATCTTTTCTGGAACTGAATGAAGCGTCAGGTAACCAACGCCAATCAGCACCACAAGAACAACGAAAAAGACGACCATGGCTGAAAAAAGGTAATCGCTTCCGTCAGCTGCGACAACGTATCGGGGAATATGCCCTGTGGCCATTGGATGAAGGTCTGCTGCAGTCACCTTACCCTCCTGTTTATCTTATACTTCTTTGACCGGGTTGAAGCATAAATTCAAGGCTGGTTATAGTCTGGAAACATTGCGGCAAAACGAAAGAAGGGCTTTGAAGCCGACATGCATTCCAAGAACATTATGGCACTTCCATCCCGTAGATATCGCAAGTCATGATTGATTTTCTTATCATTGGCGGCGGCATTGCCGGGCTCAGCGCGGGTGCGCGCCTGTCGCAGCACGGAACCGTCACGGTTCTGGAGGCCGAAGACGCCTTGGGATATCACGCATCGGGTCGGTCAGCGGCGCTGTTTGAGGAAAACTACGGGCCGCCATCGGTCGTGGAGTTGAACAAGGCCGGGGCCGATTTCCTGCGCACGAAGAATGGTGGCCATCTGACGCCGCGCGGATTGATGCTGGTCGGCGCGCTGGATCAGGCCGACATTTTCAAAACCGATTGCGCCGATCTGAACATGGCCCCGATACCGATGGATCAGGCCATCTCGATCGTTCCGATTCTGAACCCGGACAAGGCCGGGTTTGCCGCCATTAGTAGAGAGGCTTACGACATCGATACCGATCGTTTGCTACAGGATTTCGCCAAGACAATCCGTCGAAACGGAGGGACGGTTTCGACAAAAAGCAAAGTCACCAGCATTCGCAAAGACGGGAATTGGGTGGTTGAGGCCGGTGAGGTCTTTGAAGCCCGCACTCTGGTCAACGCAGCCGGGGCCTGGGTGGACGAGGTTGCTGGGCTTGCTGGGCTGCCCGGTATCGGTATCACTCCGCGCCGCCGGTCTATGGCACGCCTTCCCGCCCCCGGTGGACATGATGTTTCCGTCTGGCCCATGATGCTGGGCGCGGGTGAAGCATGGTATGCTAAACCGGATGCCGGTAAACTGCTGGTCTCCCCTGCCGAGGCTGAACCAGTTACGCCACACGATGCCTATGCCGACGATATGGTCCTTGCCGAGGGTCTGGCCCGGTACGAGGCGCTGATGACCGAACCTGTAACACGGGTTGAATCGACTTGGGCTGGTTTGCGCAGTTTCTCTCCTGACGGGACGCTGGTGCTTGGCCCGGACCCGCTGGACCCTTCGTTTATCTGGTCCGCAGGTCAGGGCGGATATGGTTTCACAACCTCACCCGCGGCGTCGCAGCTGTTGTGTGATCTGGTTGTCGGAAACACTCCGGAACTGGAACCTGACGTTGTTAACTTGCTGACCCCTGACAGGCTGAAGAGATGATCAAACGCAAGCTCCCTTCGTCGGCAAGCGTCGCGCACACGCATGACAACGGCAAATTGATAGCCCCGGCCGCTACTCGAAACGCGGATGCCCTTTGCGCGTTGTTGCAGGACTGGGCGCCGCCCCGGGGGCAAGCTTTGGAGATCGCAAGCGGGACCGGTCAGCATGTCAGTGCCTTTGCGGAATCGCTGCCCGGTCTCAACTGGCACCCGACCGAAATTGACTCTGACCGGCGATTGAGCATCGACGCGTATACCCGCAACTTGCCAAATGTCGCGCGCGCCGAAAAGTTGGATGCAACACTCTCGGGCTGGCACAGGCAGTTTCCAGGGCAGAACCTGATCATTCTGATCAATCTGCTTCACTTGATCAGTTGGCAGGAAACCAAGACCATCGTCTCGGAAGTCGCTCAGTCTCTGTCTCCGAACGGTAGATTTGTTTTATACGGCCCATTCAAGCGCGCGGGTCAGCTTACCAGTGATGGGGACAAACGGTTTCACGAGGCTCTGACCCAACAAGATCCGGACATCGGTTACAAAAACGACGAGGTTATTCTAGGCCTTCTAAAAGACGTCGGTCTGTACACGTTGGAAACGGTTGAAATGCCCGCCAACAATCTGGCCTTTATTGCCGAACGCTCTGTCGCCTGATCGAGATCAAAGTCGAACTGCACCCCCCCAATTCATATTCATTTTACGAAATATGAAAGGGTATAAGTAAATGGCTTGGCAAGAAAAGCTCTCGGAAACGCGAAAGAGTTTGCGACATCTCAACAACACCATTCCCGAAACGACGCGTGCATTCGGAGCACTCGGGAAAGCCGTCAAGGAAGGCGGGACACTCGACTACAAGACAAAAGAGTTTATCGCATTGGGCATGTCGGTCTCTCAGCGATGCGAGCCCTGTATCACCCTGCACACCGAAGCGCTGATCAAAGCGGGCGCGACGCGAGATGAGGTTTCCGACGTATTGGCCATGGCCATTCAGATGGGCGGCGGCCCGGCCATGATGTACGCCGCCAAAGCGTTGGAATGTTTCGACGAACTCAGCACCTTGTAACATACGCATACAAAAAAGCCTGCTGAGGCAGGCTGGCCTCCGGCGGAGGTATTTTTCAACAGAAGAAGTAACGGATCGTTAACTCTGAACGGCAAAAATAGCTTTGCGGTACAGGCGGAGGCGCCGATGACCGCAACAGGAGAAGGCCCCCTTGCCAAAAGCAAGGGGGCTGGATTTGTCACCAGCCCCCGCTTCTTCTGTTTGAAAATACCTCCGCCGGAGGCATGGGCCGCCGCAGGCGGCGCATTCCATTCGAACCGCCTGCAACACAGTCCAGGATCAGCCGTCCTTGCGGATGACCTCGTTCTTCGGATCGTAGGGGCTGTCGCAGGTCACAACCGCATCCCACAGTTTATCCTGAATCTTGACCTGCAGCTTGGTGCCTTCGACCGCCAGCTCTGGCTTCACATAGCCCATGCCGATGGATTTCTCGAACGCCACCGAGTAACCGCCCGAGGTCAGACGACCGACGCGCTCACCTTCCGGTGTGTACAGCGCTTCGCGGCCCCACGGATCGGCATCGTCCGGTCCGTCGATCAGCAGGGTGCAGCATTTGACGCGCACGCCGGTCTCTTCCAGCTTGGCCTTGCCATAGAAATCTTTCGACAGATCGACAAAGCGCGGCAGGTCGGCTTCAAGCGGGGTCGCGTCGCGACCAAGTTCGGTACCAAACGCGCGATAGGATTTCTCCTGACGCAGCCAGTTTTGCGCGCGGGCACCGACCAGCTTCATACCGTGCTTTTCACCGGCTTTTTCCAGCAGGTCGAACAGGTAGTTCTGCATCTCGATCGGATGGTGCAGTTCCCAACCCAACTCACCGGTATAGGCCACACGGATCGCGTTGACCGGGCACATACCCAGTTCGATCTGACGGGCAGACAGCCACGGGAAGCGCTTGTTGGACAGAGCGGTATCCGGATCGGCGTCCTTGATGACCTCTTTCAGAACATCACGCGACTTGGGTCCGGCGATGGCGAAGACGCCCCACTGAGTGGTCACGTCCTGGATCTCGATGTAACCGAACTCCTCCATCTTGTCCTCGGCCGCCTTGCGCAGGTAGTCGGCGTCATACTCGGTCCAGGCACCGGCAGAGACGATGTAGTAGTTGTTCTCGCCATTGCGAACGATAGTGTATTCGGTGCGGGTGGTCCCGTGCGAGGTCAGCGCGTAGGTCAGGTTGATGCGACCGACCTTGGGCAGCTTGTTGCAGGTGAACCAATCCAGGAATTGGGTCGCACCGGGGCCTTTGACGACATGCTTGGTAAAGGCCGACGCGTCGATCAGGCCAACGCCTTCGCGGATCGCCTTCGCTTCTTCGACGGCATATTGCCACCAGCCACCGCGGCGGAACGAACGGCTTTCCTTGTCGAAGTTGTCAGGTGCATCGACGGGGCCGAAATAGTTCGGACGTTCCCAGCCGTTGACCCAGCCGAACTGTGCGCCGCGTGCTTTCTGACGGTCGTATGCCGGAACGGTCCGCAGCGGACGGCAGGCTGCGCGCTCTTCGTCCGGGTGGTGCAGGATGTAGACGTGCTCATAGCACTCTTCGTTCTTGCGGGCCGCAAATTCGGTGGTCATCCAGTTGCTGCTGTAACGCTTGGGGTCCAGCGAGGCCATGTCGATCTCGGCTTCGCCATCGACCATCATCTGCGCCAGATAGTAGCCGGTGCCGCCCGCAGCGGTGATACCGAACGAGAACCCTTCGGCCAGCCACATGTTGCGCAGGCCCGGAGCGGGGCCAACCAGAGGGTTGCCGTCAGGGGTGTAGCAAATTGGGCCGTTGAAATCGTCTTTCAGACCGGATTCGGCGCAGGACGGAACGCGTTCGGCCATCGCCATGTACTGATCGGCGATCCGGTCCAGATCCAGCGGGAACAGGTCGGCGCGGAAGCTGTCCGGTACGCCATGTTCGAACTGCGCGGGCGCGCCGTGCTCATAGATACCCAGAATCCAGCCGCCGCGTTCTTCGCGCGCATAGGATTCATTGTCAGCATCACGGACAACAGGGTGTTCGGGGTTGCCTGCCTCACGCCATTTGACCAGTTCCGGGTCTTTGTCCATGACGATGAATGTGTGTTCGACCGGGATGGCAGGCATTTTGATGCCCAGCATCTTGGCGGTGCGCTGTGCGTGGTTGCCCGACGCGGTCACAACGTGCTCGGCAGTGATTACGACCTGCTCATCAGAAGGAACGAGGTTGCCGCCCTTTTCGACCATCTTGGTGCAGGTGACTTCCCAGTGGGTGCCGTTCCAGTGGAACGCGTCGGCCTGCATCTTGCGGACAATATCGACACCGCGCTGACGAGCACCTTTGGCCATCGCCTGCGTCACGTCGGCAGGGTTAATGTAGCCGTCTTCAGTGTGGTAGATCGCGCCCTTCAGGTCCGAGGTTTCGATCAGCGGCCAGCGTTCCTTGATCTGATCAGGTGTCAGCCATTCGTAGGCGACATCACAGGTCTCGGCGGTGGAGGCGTAGAGCATGTACTCGTCCATACGCTCTTGCGTCTGCGCCATGCGCAGGTTGCCGACCACGGCGAAACCCGCGTTCAGTCCGGTCTCTTCCTCAAGCGTCTTGTAGAAATCGACCGAGTATTTGTGGATGTGGGTCGTCGCATAGGACATGTTGAACAGCGGCAGCAGGCCTGCCGCGTGCCAGGTCGAGCCAGAGGTCAGCTCATCCCGTTCGATCAGCATCACATCGTCCCAGCCCGCTTTGGCCAGGTGATAGGCAATCGAGGTGCCGACGGCGCCGCCGCCTACAACCAGTGCTTTGACTTGGGTTTTCATAGCCGGGAATCTCCCCTTGAATTCAGTTGCCACCATATGGCGCACTTATGGGGGGTCGCGCGACATTCATCCGACCAGTGATAGGAAAAAAACGACCCGATCAGCATATGCAGGTCGCAAACCGGCAATCGAGCCTTTGACCTCAGCCGCTGGAGCGGCAGCGTTTACTGGCTCCGACCGAGGTGCAGACCAGTTTGGTACCTTCCTCCGAAGGCTTCTGTGCGGTCGGGTTCTGAGGTTGCGGCGCTTCGGAATCGGCTTCGAACCAGCTGTCCGAAATCCCGGCGCGTGAAGAAACCGAGGCAAGATAACCTTTGACGCTCAGACCAATTTCCGATGCGTTGGCTTGCTGAGAATAGTCCAGCCCCGCAACGGCCAAACCGCAGATCGTTACAATCCCCGCCAGATATTTTGCACTCATGTTGATCACCTGTTCGTATTCGGGTCTTTGAGACCAGAACAAGTAGACGTTTTGAGGGCACAAAACGGACCAGATCACGAAACGCGTTACGAATGGTCGGATAAAATCTTGCCGGGATTCATGATGTTCTCGGGGTCTAGCGCGGCTTTGATCGCGGCCATATACCGGGTGGCTGCACCGAGTTCTTTGATCAGATAGGGTTTTTTGCCCTGGCCAATTCCATGTTCGCCGGTACAAGTGCCCTCCATCGAAATCGCCAGATCGTTCAACCAGCCAACAAACTCTTCAGCTTTGGCGACCTCATCGGCACTCTCCATGTCGATCAACAGAAGCGAGTGAAAATTCCCATCCCCCACGTGCCCCACCATCGGGGCGATAAGCCCAAGTTCGGTTGCTTTCCTCTGGGTCTCGGTCACGCACTCGGCCAGATGCGAGATCGGCACGCAGACATCGGTCGAGATACCGCGCGCACCGGGGCGCAATTGCAGGCATGCCCAATACATATCATGCCGCGCCTGCCAAAGCTTGTTCCGCTCTTCAGTGGTCGAGGTCGCGGCAAAATCGGTGCCGCCGAACTCTTCGGCAATCTGGCCAAAGGTTTCGGCCTGTTCCACCGCTCCGCTTTCCGAGCCATGGAATTCCAGCAACAGCAACGGCGTTTCCGGCAGGCTCAGCCCGGAATAGGCGTTGGCCGCCTGAACTGACATCTCGTCCAGCAACTCGATTCGGGCGACAGGAATGCCATATTGAATGGTCATCATCACGGCACGGCACGCCGCATCGACGGTTGGAAAGGAACACCGGGCGGAACTGATCGCTTCGGGGATGCCCTGCAACCTCAGGGTCAGTTCGGTGATGATCCCCAATGTGCCTTCGGCCCCGATCAGAAGGCGGGCCAGATCGTATCCGGCCGAGGATTTCTTGGCCCGGTGCCCGGTACGGATGATCTGACCATCCGGCATCACCGCCTCGAGGCTGAGCACATTGTCCTTCATGGTTCCATAGCGCACCGCATTTGTGCCCGAGGCACGGGTGGCAGCCATGCCGCCCAGTGAGGCGTTGGCACCGGGATCAATCGGGAAGAACAGACCCTGGTCGCGCAAATGCGTATTCAGCGCCTCGCGGGTCACGCCCGGCTGCACGACGCAGTCCAGATCCTCGGCATGGACAGCCAGAACCTTGTCCATTTGTGTCAGATCGACTGAGAAACCTCCCGCCGGCGCATTCACATGTCCTTCCAGCGACGTTCCAGTGCCGAACGGGATCACTGGCACACGGTGCGCGGCACAGGTTTTGACGATGTCAGAAACCTCCTGCGTTGTATGCGGGAATACCACGGCATCCGGGCTTTGGTTTTCGATCCATGTCGTGGTGTGACCATGCTGTTCACGGATCGCAGCACTTGTTTGCAACCTGTCGCCAAAGCGCTGCTTGAGCACGCCGATCACGGTTTCAATACCAGCTTCATTCCGTGGCAATGCGGTTGCCTGCACCATCGTCATCCTCCCCTGCCCGCGCATGTCGCGGACCTTTCAGCCTATGACTAAAAGGCCCATAGCGGGCGGGCAATCCCCACTAATACCGAGGGGTTACTCGCCCAGCGCAATGCCTTCACGACGCGGATCGGCACCCCCGCTCAGCCCGTCACCGATTTCGATGGCGTGCAAGCCGGATGTCAGGTCGCGGGGGTTGACCTCAAAGCCCTGCTGAACAAGGGCATCGGCAAAGCCTTCTGCCGCGGTTTCGATCTCGACATCATAGGTTCCGAAACGGTTGACCAGATGCGGCATGGACAGGGCTTGCTGCACATCCATGTCCCAATCGGCCCAGGCGATGATGGATTTGGCAACATAACCAATGATCCGACTGCCTCCCGGAGAACCAATCGCCAGAACCGGCGCGCCATCCTGCATCACGATGGTCGGGCTCATCGAGGATCGCGGGCGTTTGCCAGGCTCCAACCGGTTGGCAATCGGCACGCCGTTGCTGTGGGTCTTGAACGAGAAATCCGTCAGTTCATTGTTCAGAAGGAACCCGTTTGTCATCAGACGTGAACCAAAGCCGTTTTCGATGGTGGTCGTCATCGACAGCACGTTGCCATAGCTGTCCACGATCGAGATGTGCGAGGTCGAGGGCAATTCCAGCGAAGTATCATCCGCCCAGTTCAGCGCATGGTCGAATTCCGGTTGACCGGGTCCGACCTCGACCAATGCGCCTTCGGCCTCCAGTAGTTGCGCGCGCTGCGAAAGGTAGGCCGGATCAACCAGCCCGTTGGTCGGCATCGGTACGAAATCGCTGTCAGCCATGTATCGACCCCGGTCCGCAAAGGCGAGGCGTGAGGCATCGCCGATCAACCGCCACGCCTCAGCGCTCTCCGGTCCCATCGCTGCCAGATCGTAGTTGTTCAACATTCCCAGAATCTGCCCAACGGTCAGTGCACCGGACGACGGTGGCCCCATGCCGCAGACCTCGTAGGCGCGGTATTCGGCGCAAACCGGGTCCCGTTCGATCACTTGATACAACGCCAGATCCGTGCCGGACAAAACGCCGGGATTGCCCGGAGCGTTGCGAACCGTGCGCACGATATCCGCGGCAATCTCACCGCCGTAAAACCCGGCAACACCGTCGCTGGCCAGCACACGCAGCGTTTCGGCATAGTCCGGATTCACCAAACGTTGCCCTTGTTGCAAAGGCTCTCCGCCCGGCAGAAAATACGCCGCCGTTTCGGAAACGCGCGACAGGCGTTCGGCGTCGTTTTCAACGAGGCTGGCCAAACGCGGAGAGACCAGAAAGCCCTCATCCGCCAGCCGGATACCATCGGTGAACAAACCGGGCCAGGAGGAACGACCCCAGCGGCGATGCGCCTCTTCCAGCAAGGCAGGCGTGCCCGGCGTTCCCACGGACAACCCACCGACAACCGCATCGAAGAATTTCAGCGGTTCGCCGTTTTCATCCTGAAACAACCTTGGGGTGGCCGCCAGCGGCGCGGTTTCACGCCCGTCCAGTGTTGTCATCTGCCCGGTCGCTGCGTCGTACCAGACCAGAAACGCTCCACCGCCAAGACCCGAGGATTGCGGCTCGACCAGACCTAGCACCACCTGAACGGCAACCATTGCGTCAGCGGCAGAGCCGCCGGCGCGCAGCACCTTCGCTCCGGCTTCCACGGCCAACGGGTTGGCTGCGGCCACCATCCAGTTCTCAGATGTGACCGGAACGCCGTCCAGCTTGGCTTCGAGCGCGGCGATGACCTCTTCGGTCAGAGCCTGCACCTGCCCTTCCGTGGCCGTTTCCGGCGCAACGGCATCAGCCGCTTCCTGAGCGAACCCCGGAGCCGCAAAAGAAAATGCAGAAAGCAGCAAAACTGAAACACGTCTCATCTGATCAAACCCTCCAATACATTCTTATTTTTCAACACTGTACGCCGCGCGCACCATGTACAAGGACAAGTTGCTCGGTCACGAGCATAAGGCAGAGTTCCGCCTGATTTTCACTTAAGCGCCGTCTTCCATGCGATCCCGGTCATAGCGGGTCATTCCGGGGAACTCGGGCAACCATGCTTCGCGCCGGGCGACCCAGCATTCATATGTCGGCGTCAATTGGTCAGGCGTGTCGAGGCAGCCAAGATGTACTTCGATTTCTTCCCCACTGCGCGCAAAGACCGGAGAGCCGCAGGTCGGGCAAAAGTACCGGTCGGCATAGCCTCGCGCTTCGCCGGAAATCACCAGTTTGTCGTCTGGAAAAACCGCTGCCGCATAAAACAGTGCGCCATGATGTTTGCGACAGTCCAGACAATGGCAAATCCCGACCCTGAGGGGATGACCTGAAGCCTTGATGCGCAGATTTCCGCAGCGGCATCCTCCTTCATATGCGTCCATCCCAGCCCCTTTCGGCGTGCTACAGCATCGCAGGCACAACCTGATCCGGCGGGCGGTGACCGTCTTCGAAGGTCTTGATGTTGATGATGACCTTTTCACCCATCTCCACGCGCCCTTCCATCGTCGCCGATCCCATATGCGGCAACAGAACCACGTTGGGCAGCTGCCGCAGGCGCGGATTCACATCGGTGCCCTGTTCATAAACGTCCAGCCCTGCCCCCGCGATTTCACCCGAGCGGATCATCCGGGTCAGGGCGTTTTCGTCCACAACCTCACCCCGCGACGTGTTCACGATCACAGCCGACGGTTTCATCAGCTTCAGACGTCGCGCGTTCATCAAATGGAAGGTCGATGGCGTCGATGGACAATTGACCGAGATCACATCCATCCGGGCAACCATCTGATCTAGGCTTTCCCAATACGTCGCTTCAAGGTCTTGTTCTATCTCGGGGCGGAGCCTTCGACGGTTGTGATAGTGAACCTGCATGCCAAATGCGTTCGCGCGCCGCGCGACGGCCTGCCCGATCCGCCCCATACCGAGAATACCCAGACGACGCCCTCCAATACGACCACCCAGAAACGCAGTCGGGGCCCAGCCCGTCCAGTCGCCCTGCTGCATCACGCTCAACCCTTCGGGGATACGACGCGTCACGGCCAGAATCAGCGCCATGGTCATGTCTGCGGTGTCATCGGTCAGCACACCGGGCGTGTTCGACACCAGAATGCCACGCTGCCGTGCGGTCGCCACATCGATGTTGTCGACACCGGCCCCGTAATTGGCGATCAGCTTCAGGTTTTCCCCTGCCTGTCCCAACAGGCCGCCATCAATCGCATCGGTCACCGTGGGCACCAGCACATCGGCTTCCTGCACTGCGGCCACAAGTTCCTCGCGCGTCATCGGAGTGTCATCGTCGCGCAGGCGTACATCAAACAACTCGCTCAACCGGGTTTCGACCGCTTCGGGCAACCGTCGCGTAACGACAACACTCAAACGTTCTCTTGGCACCTCGGCTCTCCCACTGCTTTGCAAACGGACGCGCGCCATGGCATCGTGGCGCAGGATAAGGCGGGGCACAAGAACCCCATTGGCATTGAGTCGACCTTTTTTCAAAACCGGATCAACAGGCATAAGAGCGGGCAGTCAGTGAGTGGTATTCGACCGGTAAAACGCCGTTGTCTGGCGGCACTATCCGTATTTCTGGTCATGTTCGGCGCGTGGGCCGCACATGCCGAGGTCAAGCGCGGATCGGTCACCAACCTGCCCCTGCCGCGTTATGTTTCGATGAAAGCCGCCGAAGGCAATGTAAGGCGCGGGCCATCTTTGACCCATCGAATCGACTGGGTGTTCAAACGGCGCGGGATGCCGCTGCAGATCACGGCCGAATACGGCAATTGGCGAAAGGTACAGGACCGCGACGGTGCCGGCGGTTGGGTTCACTATGCTTTGTTGTCGGGCGTCCGCACGGTGCTGATCGAATCCGAGATGCTGCCTGTCTATGCGCGACCAGACCCGACCTCACCCGTGAATGCGCATTTCGAGACCGGAGTGGTGGCGCGCCTTGGAACCTGTTCGCTGGACTGGTGCCGGATCACAGCGGGCGGGTATCGCGGCTGGACATTGAAAGCGAACCTCTGGGGCGTCGATCCGTCCGAGATACGCGAATAGCCAACAGTCTGGTTTTCCCTTTTTGGAAGCACGCGACGAGGTGTTTGAGTTTCCTGTCGAAATACTGTGAAACTCTACCAAAACGGAGGCCACCATGCGCGCAGTCACATTTTCCACCTTCGGAGACCCAACGGATGTCCTGCGGATACAGGACCTTCCACCGATCCCACCCGGTCCGGGCGAGGTCACGGTCGAGCTGTCTTATTCCGGCGTGAACCCGTCCGACGTCAAAGCCCGCGCTGGAACCAGACCGGGCGTGACCGAACCGCCGTTTCCACTGATCGTCCCGCACAGCGACGGGGCCGGTGTGATCTCGGCGGTTGGAGATGGAGTACCTGCTTCGAGGGTTGGCCAGCGTGTATGGGTTTGGAACGGGCAATGGCAACGCCCTTTCGGTACCGCTGCCAGCCACATCACTCTGCCAGACACACAGGCCGTAGCCCTGCCGGACGCAGTTTCCCTACAGACCGGTGCCATTCTGGGCATCCCCGGCCTGACCGCCTGCCATGCGGTGTTTTCGGGCGGCTCCCCCAAAGGGCAAACGATTCTGATCCACGGTGGAGCAGGCACAGTTGGTTTTCTGGCCGTTCAACTTGCCAAATGGGCCGGGGCACGCGTCATCACGACCGCCAGCCCTCGCAACTTTGACCGAGTCCAAGCGGCAGGTGCAGATGCGGTACTCGACTATAACAGCAAGAGCCTTTCCGATCAGATCCTTGATGCAAATAACGGGCAGATGATCGGTCGTATCGTGGATGTTGAGTTCGGCCAAAACATAGAAACAAATGCAGCCGTCATCGCCGAGAACGGACGCATCAACGCTTACGGGTCAGCCCGAAACATGGCACCCATCTTTCCTTTTGGTCCCATGATGTTCAAAGCCGTGACCTTTGAGACAATTCTGATCTACCTTCTGCCCCCGCACTTGCGCGCCACTGCTGTTAAGACCCTCCACCAGGCCTTGACGGAGGGCGCTTTAATCTGCCCGGTCCAAAAGGTCTTTACGCTGGAAGAATGCGCCGCCGCCCATACGCTGGTGCAAGACGGCAACCGTACCGGCGCCGTGCTGATCGACACCAAGTAACGGCCTCGGAAAAAAATTGTTCAGCGCTCGGTTTTTTTGACAAAACGCTCTTGAACCCCGCCACCAACAATCGTAGATAGCCGCTCACCGTTGGGGTGTAGCCAAGTGGTAAGGCAGCGGTTTTTGGTACCGTGTATCGTAGGTTCGAATCCTACCACCCCAGCCATGATTTTCCTTTATATCACACACGAATAGCTAGCCGCCGATTATGGCGCGTTTTCAGCGACTTAACTTTTAGCGTTTTTAGCTGAGACCCGAACGTGCGTGCAACAATGGTCGATTTCAGGCCGCAGTCTCACTTCGCGATTCCGGCGGTACGAGTTTGGTGACTTTGGGAGAGTCTATAAATCAGAGCGCAGCGAGACTGCCACTCGGCCTGTCTAGTCTATACTGCTGCGCGGCCCGTCAGACCGGCCATTCGCTGCGGGTGATACCGGGATTTGGTTCGGGCCGTCGGCGACTGCAGTATCGTAGAGGTTCTTTACTTTTTAGCCTTCTAAATGACTTCAATCGCCTAAAGCGTCAGCTATCCCCGAGAGCGACTTGCGACGTTTCGGGGAAATCGCCAATGCGGCCTCGTAAGCCTCTATGGCGGCGCTAGGTTCGCCGAGTAATTGCAGCATGTCGCCCAACTGCTCGCGAACCGGCAGAACGTGACTTGGTGTGACCGGTGCCTTGCCAACGGAATCTTCGGTCTCGGCAGCCGCCACCATAAGGTTAAGTGCTGCTTCAGTATTCCCTGCTTCAAAAGCCATCCATCCTTCGATTGCACCGCTTTGTGCATTGGCCAATGTCGCCCAATAGCCCAATCCACGCTCCGTCATGATCGCACTAAGATCCGCGAGGCGGTTGAGTGCGACCTTTGCACCATTGGCGTCGCCGCCGCGCGCGGCTCCAATGCCCTGCGCGAACGCCACGATTGAAAGTGCATGTGGGTAGCGACCCCACTCGAGCCCTTCATATGGAATGTCAGGTAGTGCAGCTGCAGCCTCCCAGTCTTGCAGTTCGAGAGTAACACGCGCAGGTGCTGCGGCGACAGCATAGGCGGTGCCAAATACGTCCTGCATATTGGCCGTTCCGAGCAGAGTCTCCACAACTTCTGCCGCAGCTTCGAATTCGCCCAATTGCAGTAGCGCATAGGTAAGATAGTCGAGCGCATGGGGATAATGATTGGATACTGTTCCGTCCAACATAGGTTGAGCCATCACTGCGGCAGCGGAACGTCGGTTGAGATCTGCGGCCTCCTCCCAACGGCCAAGGCGGGTCATGATATGGGAAGGCATGTGGAGAGCGTGCGGGTTTTCAGGCGCAAGCTCGAGATATGATTGCACGAATTGAAGAGCCGATGCAGCCAGCGGAGGGTGATCATATGCATGAATCAGGTAATGCAGTGCACCGGGATGTTTAGGTTCGGTTGCATGAAGGTCTTCCAATAGGGCACCGGCCTCTCGCTGAAGCGCAAACGTTTGGTCCCCAGGTGCCGCAACAGAAAGCATCGCTAAGGCTGCAAAAGCTGTGGCATCAGTGTTCTCAGGATACATTTCATAAAGTTGCTGTTGCTTTGCAGCCCAAGCAGATTTGCGTTGGGGGTAAGTCGAAAGCTCTGGGTCATAAAAGCTAGTAACCGCAGCGAGGTAAGCTTTTTCCAGAGGTGTGATGGCATCAAGATTTTCAGCTCTTTGGATGGCCGCCAATCCATTTTCACGTTCTCGAGGCGACTGAATACCCGGCCAAAGTGGATGGAAATTGCTCATTGCAATGCCCCATTGGGCCATTGCACAAGAAGGATCCGACACAGCGGCGGCTTCAAAGCGCGCTTCAGCCATACGGTACATCATGTGGTGCAAGAGCAAGGTACCTTCTTTAACAGCCGCTTGCGCGGCATCATTGCAACTCACAGGGAAGTCGATCTGGCCCAAACGTTGATCAGTGTTCTGAGCAAGGACGGTAGAGCTCAGCAAGCAAAGGGCTAGCGATCCGAACAGAATACGGCGTTTCATGGCAAGTCTCCTTGTGTCTGATGACAGGGTAGAGAATTTCAGCGCATCAATTTATGCTGATTTTGGGTAACTGTTATTTACTTTGAGGAAATATTGGACAGACTGACCTCGATCCGAACATTTGTCGCGATAGTCGAATACGGCTCTCAGACCGAGGCGGCGCGACGATTGGGCCGGTCGCAATCATCTGTGGTTAGGAGCCTTGGAGAACTGGAAAAAGCGCTGGATGTGCAACTCCTTACCCGTACAACGCGGCGCTCATCCCTGACACCCGAGGGAGAACAATATTTTCACGATTGCAAACGTATCCTGGGCGATTTGGAAGCAGCGGAAGACCGTGTTCGCGAGCAACAAGAGAGCCCCAAAGGACAGATCAAGCTGACGGCACCAGTGGAGTTTGGAAACTTGGTATTGGCACCAACGCTTTTGGCATTGCAATCCGAGTTTTCTGAACTTCATCTAAAGATCGACCTGACCGATCAACCGCTAGACTTAGTTCGCGGCGGGTACGATGTCGCAGTCCGAATTGGCGAATTGAATGACAGCGGACTGATCGCGCGAAAGATCGGGAGTATGCCATCTTTCGTTTGTGCCGCTCCTTCGCTGATTGCGAAGGTTGGTGTTCCCCATGATTCCCATGAGCTGACTGACTTACCATGTGTTGGAGTCGACATCGCCAAAAGACGATTTGGGTTGGCATGGAAGTTCAACGAGCGCAGTGGAGCACCGTTCGTTGTTCGCCCCAACCCCGCGTTTGTCAGCGACAGCGTCGCTCTTGCTCGTACAGCATGCAGATCAGGTTTGGGATTTGCTGCATTCTTTGGGTATCAGGTGGCAGCCGACCTGCGCGACGGATCGTTGGTAAAAGTGTTAAACAGTGGCAACCCTGAACGCCCGATCAACCTTCTATGGCCTCCACAACGTCCGATGCCGAAACGGTTGCGAGCAGTCCTGCGGAGGATCGAAGTCGGGGTACGTGCGGAGTTGCGTTGGATGCGCGAGGTCTGGCGAAACCTAGACTAAGTGAGAATCAAGCTTTGCGGCCCAAATCAGTCATTCTCCGCGCAAGCAATATGAGCGTTTAGAGATAAGTCGGCAACGACAACACAGTCGATACCGCTTCAACTAAACCAACTTTGTCTATGTGCCAGTAAAGCCTTCCACCTCTGGTGCATCTTCTTCCAGATATCGCGGCCCAGGGCCGTTGGCACCGATTTTGTCGTCAGGGTTGACCAGCTTGCATGTATCCATCGACAGACAACCACATCCGATACAGCCTGCCATTCCATCTCTTAACCGCTGTAAACGTGCGATACGGTCGTCCAAATCTTCGGTCCAACGAGTGGAAAGTTTCTCCCAGTGCTTGACCGTCACCTTTTCCTCAGGCGGCAGAAAAACCATAGCTTCGGCTATTTCCCGAAGCGGAATGCCCGCCCGCTGCGCCACCTGGATAATGGCGATCTTTCGCAATACTGTCGGAGAATACCGGCGATGGTTGGCATCGTTACGTACCGACGCGATCAGCCCTTTGCGCTCATAGAAATGCACCGCAGACACAGCGATACCGCTGCGTTCAGCCACTTCGCCTACCGTCAGACCGCCACGACGATTCATCTTGCAACTCCTGTCATCGACCGCTTGACCTCAACTTAAGTTGAGGAAGTAGCAACGCAAGGGCAGGCTCGAATCATCGGGCAAAAAGACACGGAGATTGAAATGTCGAAACAGAAGCCAGCCTACCTTGTGGCCAGTTCATTCATGCCCGAAGGCCACGGCCCGCTTGATCCTTACGGTCAGGCCACACACCCAATTATTGAAAAGTGGGGCGGAGAGTTGATCGTCGCTGGCGAAACCGGGCAATTCATGGATCACTTTGAGGGTGTGTGGAAAGATGATGCCCGGTTCACTTTGTTCCGGTTCCCATCGATGGAAGCGCTGCAAGGCTTTTGGCACTCGGAAGAGTATCAGGCCGTCAAACACCTCAGAACGGATGTGATCCCTCCGAATTTTACGTTTGCGGTGGAAGGTTTCGATGCCGAAGAATGGGCCGAGCAAAACCCAGATCACGCTTACGTACAAAATGACTGAACACCGTTTCTGAGCGCGGAGCGAACTATGACGACAGCCGTTGAACACACAAAAGAAGCCGGGTGGCAGGAAATTCTAAGGGGAGAGTTCTCAGCTGCTTCCGCAGTCCTTGCGGCAGGCATCGCGTTGCACGCGGTGAACATCACCCTTTCGGCGACGATGCTGCCTTCAATCGTGGCAGAGATAGGCGGGCATAGCCTTTATGCCTGGAATGCGACGCTCGCTACGCTTGCGGCAATCCTCAGTGCGGCCGTCACAGGCAATCTTTTAAGGCGCACGGGCGTCCGCCTCGGATTTGGGATGGCTGGGATTGTTTTTGCAACAGGCAGCCTGCTTGCCGCATTGGCGTGGAGCATGCCGGTTTTGCTGGTGGGGCGGGTCATTCAGGGTGCAGGTGGCGGGATGCTGTTCACGCTGTGCTATTCGATGATCATCGTCGTCTATCCGGAACGCCTGTGGTCGCGGGCGATGGCGCTCTTGTCCGGAACATGGGGGATCACAATGCTGTTTGGCCCAGCCATCGGAGGTATTTTTGCCGAGCTTGGTATGTGGCGTATGGGCTTTGGGATCATGTTGCCGATTACCGCCTTGTTTGTCGCTTTGACCCTAATCCTACTCCCACGCAATCCGCAGGAACATAAGCCGACCGAGCCAATTGCATTCGGGCAACTCGGGCTGCTTGCAGGTTCTGTTTTGGCGATCTCGCTCGGTAGCATTGCACCATCTATTGCTTGGGCGTTTGCGGCAGTACTAGCCTCTGTTGTGCTTTTGCTCACCTTGATGCACCGCGAACAGGTTAAACCGGTGCGACTGTTCCCTCGCGACGCGACCATCCCAGGAACACCACTGTTTCTAGCCATATCGGTCATGGCGCTTTTGATCTTCTGTATCAATGCCGAGTTCTTCATGCCCTTTTATCTGCAAAAGTTGCATGAACTCAGCCCGCTGATGGCAGGTTATGTGGCTGCGTTGGTTTCAATCGGGTGGGCGGCCTCTGAAGTTTTCTCCGCTCGCTACACTGGTCGAAAGATGCACCAAGCAGTACTCGCCGGACCAATCCTGATGATGATTGCCTGCGTCGCACTTGGCACCACAACGCCGATGTTCGAGTTCGCAGGACCGGCTATGACTTTGCTGTTGTCAGTCGCCTTGATTGTTTTGGGAGTTGGCATCGGCTCCGGTTGGCCTCACCTCAACACATTCATCCTGCAATTCACGGATGAGAACGAACGGGACATGGCTGCTTCAGCCCTATCTACGGTTCAGATGTTTGCAGTCGCGTTTGGAACCGCTGCGGCTGGTCTTGTCGGCAACTTCACCGGGTTCAACGGTGCCGGGAACCAAGCAACCATAGCAAATTCAGCAATTTGGCTGTTCGTGACTTTCGGGTTGGCCGCCGGGGTTGCAGTTCTTGCCAGCCGCGCCCTTATTGCCGGACAGAAGGAGTAACAGGATGGAGCGGCTATTCCCGGGCCTTTGGCAAACACCGCTTGAAATGCGCTTCGGAACATTGAAGTCCCACGCCTACCTTCTTGAGCATCCCGAGGGGCGTGACATGATCTATGTTGCCGAAGATCCGTCGACGCTGCATGCCATCAAGGCATCTGGAAATGTCGATCACCTGTACCTCAGCCATAATCATGAGATCACCGACGGGCTGGCTAAGGCGAAATCCTTACTCGGCTCACCTTTGGTGGGGCATGCGGAAATTCAGAAGTACTTCCCGAAAGGTCTAAAGCTGGACCAATACATTGAAACGGATGGTCGCGCCAAACACAGCGGCGGGTTAGAGGCGATTTACACGCCGGGGCATACGGATAACAACATCTGCTACAGATACGCTTCACCACACGGTAAGACATATCTCTTTGTCGGTGACACGCTGTACCCCGACAACGGCGAGTGGAAGGCATTGGTCATGGAAAGCCATGGGGGAAACCGGACCACGTTGATTGAAACACTCGAAAAACTCAGAACCGTTCAGGCCGATATAATCATCCCCAGCGTCGCCGTTGGGAACTACCAAATAGCCGAACTGACCAAGAGCGACTGGCATGCCGCATTGGACTCAGCTATCTCGTCTTTGCAGTGAAGTAAGAACAGGCAGCAGTGTTTTATCCGAAAACGGTTGAAGGTGCCGAGATCGGAGGGTTTGTATAGGCCACTTGCCGCCAACGATCGGGGTTGGAGTATCCACAGGGTTTGACCTCAGCCGCTCTTTTCAACCAGAAAGTCGATCATGGCACGGGTCTTTGCGGGCAGGTTGTCGCGACTGGCGTAGATCACGTTGACCCCGATCGGCTGTGAGCGGAAATCGGGTAAAATTGCTACCAAAGCCCCGGCATCCAGTTCCGCCCGACAAGAAAGCTCTGGCAGGCGGGTAATCCCACGGCCGGCAAGGGCCAGCACCTTTTCGGTATGAGCGTCGTTGCATCGAACGCGCGGTGCGATTGGCACCGTAATCACATCTCCGTCTGGCCCTGGATAGGTCCAGTTTTGTGTGACCCCGTGAAACGAGAAGTCAATCAGTTCGTGGTCTTTGAGTTCATTGGGGTGACGCGGAGTGCCCTTTCGTTTCAGATAGGCGGGCGAAGCTACCGTAAGACCCTGCGTGCGAAAGATCTCGCGGGCAATCAGGTCGGACGGTGGCAAATCTCCGATGCGTACCAGCAAGTCTATTCCTTCGCCGATCATGTCAGCGCGGCGCTCGGATACATCGATGTTCAGATCAACTTCAGGGTACCGTTGGAGGAATTCGGGCAGCCACTCATTCAGCCACCCGTGCGCAAACACTACAGGCACGCTCATCCGCAATTCTCCAAATGGTCGGTCGCCAACCGAATGCAATCGGTCCTGCACTGCACGGGTGTCATCCACAATCCGACGGGCGTTTTCGTAGTATATGCGCCCGGATTCCGTCAGGCTGATCCGGCGCGTTGTCCGGTTCAAGAGCCGGGCGCCAAGTCGCACTTCAAGCCTCGAGATCTCTTTGCTGACATGGCTCGGCGTGTGGCCCAGCAGTTTTGCAGCTGCACTCATCCCTTCCTGTTCCACCACAGTGCAGAACAGAACCATGCCGTCGAAAAGATTCTTATTATGATCCATTAGGAATAGATGCCGTTCCAACTGGGTTATTAAAGTTCATTACAAGCATAACTACCTTTCTTGCAAGAAAAGGAAAGGTCAAACCATGTTGGACATCAGAAACTTCGACCACATCGGCATCCGCATCAGCAACCGCGACGTATCCGTCGCCTTCTATGAGTTGCTTGGATTCGAACTGATCGCAGACGGCGGCTATGACAAAGGCCATCCACTCGTGATGCTGCACCCGTCAGGGATCAACATCAACTTGCTCGGCCCGGCGACCGCAAAAGCGGGCGAAAACGTCCTGATGGACGACACTGAGAAATACCCTGGCATCACCCATCTGGCCGTCAAGGTGAAGGATGCCGAAGCAACCGAAGCCTTTGTTACCGAAAACGGCATCGCCATCACGGGCCGTCGGGAATTTCGCGGTACCAAAACCATCTTTATTCGCGACCCGGATCGCAATGTTCTGGAGCTTGTCGGCCCCGGTCCCTCTGTCGCGCAACTCATCGCCGAGCATGCACACGGCTAACACCAATCACTCAAGGAGATACTCTCATGATCGCTTTCTTAAAACCGTTCGCTGCGGCACTGAGCCTGACCATCGCCACCACAGCACTGCCGGCACTGGCGGAAACCCCGATGATCAAAACAGTGGATGGTGTCGCGACATACCCAGAAGGCTATCAGGGCACACCGATCCGGGCCGCTGACGAAGACCCGTTTCTGTCACCAACCAACTCGGCGCTGATCCTGATCGACTACCAGCCGCCTATTTTGGCCGGGGTCAAGAATATCGATCATGAAGAACTGATCAACAACACCACGGGTCTGATCAAGACTGCAGTGATCTATGACATTCCGATCATTTTCAGCCATGTCGCCGTGGGCCTGAACGGTTATGATCCGATGATCGAAGAACTGCGTGAGTTGGCCCCGAACGCAGTCTTTATCGACCGGACAAATGTCAATGCCTGGGAGGAACCTGAATTTGTCGCTGCGATCGAAGCAACCGGTCGAACCAAGCTGATAATGGGCGGTCTCTGGACAGATGTCTGTCTGGCCTATCCCGCGATTGAGGCCGAACTTGCCGGATATGATGTCTATGTGCCGGAAGATACGGTGGGTTCAATCAGCCAGCTCAGCCACGAGAATGGCATGCGCCGCATGATCGAGGCCGGCGTCGAGCCAATTACATGGAACGTGGTTCCGGCCGAACTGCAACGCGACCATGCGCGTTCTGACAAATTGCAGGACGTTACCCGCGTGTTCATGGAGCATCTGTTCAAAGTCGACCCGAGTTCAACGTGGTAACCACAACACCTGTCAGGGGCTTCGGCCCCCACAGCGAAATCTCTTTGAAGTTACGCTTTGCCTACACGCACGTGTGCAACTTCGCGAAAGCGAGCGCCAATGGCATTGAAGGATTTGATAGGCAGAGTCCTCTGCTGCTAAAATCAGTGCCTTAAAAACTTACCCCTTCGATCAGTAAGCCATAATTTGAAACCGCCCTTTCCTGCCATTAGTCGCTCTACGGCATTTCTGCAGTTGCAGTCAGCATAGCTGCCGTTTGCGGTAAGTGCGAGATTGCCCTGGTTCAATCGGCTCGAATGCCCGGGACGTGGTCCACCAGGAAATCGATCAGAACCCGCACCCGTCGCGGCAGGAAGGTTGTTTCCGGGCGTAGAATGAAGACCCCGCCGCCGGCGTCTTGTTCAGCGCAATCGGTTAAAATCGGCACCAAGTGGCCGTTTTGCAGGTCTTGAGAGACGAGAATTTCTGGCAGCCAAGCAATGCCGCGCCCCGCGCAGCACGCTGCGTGGAGAGCTTCCAGGCTGTTGCAAATGAAGCCAGGGCCAAGCCGTGCATGCCCATGTGCTGCTCGGGCAATCCCCCAATCCGAAAGGTGCCTCTCATGGCTTAGGCGCAGACATTTGTGCGTGGTAAGCTCTTCCGGCTGCCGGGGGGTGCCATGCTGTTCTAGATAGGCAGGTGCGGCACATGGCACCCGCCGGTAGGTCGTTAGTTTTCGCGAGACCAGGGATGAATCGCGTAAGACACCGCTGCGGATCGCAAGGTCAAAACCCTCTCCGATCAAATCAACCAATTTGTCGGTCAACAGCAATTCGATCTCAACCTCCGGATGCCGTTCCATGAATTCGATCGTAAGGGGAACTATATGCAGACGGCCAAGAGCTGCGGCGCTTGTCACGCGGATTGCGCCGCGCAGCCTGTCGCCATCATCGGCAATATCCTCTTCCAGCGCTGTGAGGCGAGCAAGAAGACCCCGCGCTTCTTCCACATATCTTTGCCCTGCATCGGTCAGGGCCATGCGCCGGGTCGAGCGGACAAGAAGCGGCACCTTCAACCGCTGTTCCAACTGATGCACCCGCTTCCCCACAGCGGACGGCGTGTATCCCAATATTCTGGCGGCAGCTGAGAAACTGCCGTGATCAACAACAGCCAGAAGGATCTCGATTTCTGTTTTTTGCGTCATCTGTTCCAAAACCTATCAAGAGATGATCCAAATGGCCATATTATCATGCAATCTTATCCTAAGTATCTCAAACAAAGATGGAAACTCCAAGGAGAACCGCTTTGCATACCGTTTCGAACGCCTCCCTGTTCTCGCCACTCACTTTGCCGAATGGGCGTGTATTGAAGAACCGGATCATCAAATCGGCGATGTCGGATTCGTTGGCAGATGGCCAGGGAAACCCAACTCCTACTCAGATGCGGCTTTATGAACGCTGGGCTGAAGGGGGGCTTGCCGCGTCGATCATCGGCGAGGTGCAAGGTGATCCGAGGTATCCCGAGAAACCAGGCAATTTGGTTCTGGATGATGAAGCCGACGTGAAAGCATTTAGCGACCTTGCGCGGCGCGGGTCGGCTAACGGAGCCCAATTGTGGCTGCAGCTCGGACATGCTGGGGCAATGGCTCATCTTCCGATCAGCAAACCCAGAGGGCCAAGCGCCATCGACTTTCCTGATTTCCGCAGCGAAGCCATGTCAATCGCCGAGATAAGAGCCGTTCCAGATTGCTTTGCCCGCACCGCGCAGCGTGCGGCGGAACTGGGATTTGGCGGCGTGCAAATCCATGCTGCACACGGCTTCCTCCTGAGCCAATTTCTGTCGCCGCTATTCAATCGCCGAACTGATGCCTATGGCGGTTCGATACAGGCGCGGATGCGGCTACTCATTGAAACGGTCGAAGCCGTTCGCGCGTCGGTCCCATCCGAATTTGTGGTTGCAGTAAAGCTGAATGCAACCGATCAACTCGACGGAGGCCTCACGGAAGACGAAGCCCTCGAAGTCGTTGCCGGACTCGAAGGCAAGGGTGTCGACCTGCTGGATATCAGCGGCGGGACCTATTTCCCTGGGGCACCTTCCAGTTCGGAACGCGCGACGAAGGGTCCATACTTTGTCGAATTTGCACGCGCTGCGCGTCGACTGATATCGGTTCCACTAATGGTCACCGGCGGCTTCAAACGCAAAGAAGAGGCTGAAGCTGCAGTCCGATCAGGGGATGCGGATGTCGTGGGGGTGGCACGGGGTATTGTCCTTGATCCCTCCTTGCCTAAAAAGTGGCAGGAAGGCAAAAGTGATCCCTCTTTCCCTCGCTTTGCCACCTTGCCGCCCGGCGGAATGACCGCTTGGTTTACCATGCGCATGACCGATCTCGGAAAAGATCGAGAGGATCATGTTAACCGGGACATCGGTGAAGCTGTTACAGAGTATGAGAAACGCGATGCACTGCGCGTTGTTCAGTGGAAGACAAGGTTTTCTGTTCCGAAAGGTGTTCCAGCCCGGGAAAGGCGGTTTTCCCAAGATCTGTCATTGAACCAATCCGCCGCGAAGGACAGGTAACCGTCCAATTTTAGGTGCATCGAAAACGGCCCTTAGCCGACCTTGAGCGCAGTCACCGATTGCGGCGTTCGCAGCCCACTTTTCTGCCATTCGTCGGCGGTGCACTTTCTGCACCTTTGCCGATGACTTCACCCGCGACAGAGCGTGCTTTTACTGAAATCTCCTCTCCCCTTAGAAGAAGGGGCGACACGACGGTCGCCCCTTTGACTTAGAACGTGATTGGCAGACTTAAAGGGATTCCACCGATGTGCTGCGGATGTCTTGCCACTGGTTTTCGGCTTTTGAAATCGTGCCCGCGCGGTCTTTGTTGAATTCATCGAAGATGGCTCGATTCAGGAACACATAGAGCTTGTCGTCGATGACGGCATGGAACTCAGGGTCACCGTCAAACTTTTTACCTACGGAAACGCCGAAGGTGCAGTAGCCACCATTCTGGGGCAGGTACGCCGCAGGGTTTGCTTCAAAAGCTTTCATGTTGGCTTCTGAGGTGAAGTAGTAAGCCACATCATCATGGACAGCAGTGAATGCGGCGGAGCCCTCAACCGGGTTTACAGTTGCGATAAACTCAACCGGATCCACCCCATGTAGGCCCAGAGGCGCACCGGCGGCCGTAATTCCACGTGACACGTTGTATTCGTCAGCCGCCATTGCGGTTGTGCCACTGAGCGCGAGGCCGGTCAAAAGAGCGGAGGTGATTGCGAGTTTCCTGATCATTGGGAATTCCTTTTTTGACTGTGAGAGCTCGACCGTCGAGCGCTCATCTCGTGCTCAAAGAATGAGTTTCTCAGAACGAACAATCAACGTGTACGCAGTTTATTTGAACTGTTTGTATGATGTTCCGAACGATCTGAATTAATTGTGCTGAAAAGGCCTGCCCATTATCGAAACGACGCTGTGGGTTGGGACCAGTTGCCGAGCATTGAATCGCGAAAGGGGCCGCATCAAGTGTGCGGCCCCTAGCTACGTCAATGTGTTTCAAGCGCTCAATGCCGCATCTTCTGGTTGATGCAGTCCAACAACCAGAAGGACCGCCCCGCCAAGCAGCGTGTAGTACCAGAAATCAAGGCCTGTGAAGCCGAACAGGAACGGTGCAACAACGAAGGTCACACCGACAAGAAAGTCGACCGTAAGGTGCAAACTGTACGGCAGCACTCGAATGATGCCGAGGGGATGATCCGTCAGAATCGTCAACCCGAAGGCGGCGACCCCGGTGGCAACCGAGAACCAAAGGGCCAGAGGGTTTCCCGCGCCCAGCCCGAAGATAAACGGCATGACAATGAGGCCAATGGCGACAGGATAGTCCAGATATGCGTGGATGGATTTGGTGACGAAGCGTAGGGACATGACAATTTTTCCTCCTGGTTTGAACTGCGGTGCAGCATTGATGAGGTCAAATTAGGTCGTTGGCAGAAGCCGAACCATGTCCGTAAGTTTGGAATAATGCGCAGATCGTTCAGACTTGCGAACGAACGAGATTTTGGGACTTTCGGAACTCTGCGGGGGTCATCCCTATCTCTTTTTTGAAAACCCGAGTGAACGACGAGTCCGATGCATATCCGGCATTTTCTGCTGCCTCAGAGAGAGACGTTCCAGGATCTTGTAGAACTTTCTTGGCAAGTTCCATGCGCCACCCTGTGACATATTCCATGGGTGTCATGCTCATTGTCTTCTGAAATTGGACCGCAAAACTTGTCCGCGACATCCCTGCGGCTTGGGCAAGCTTCTCCACCGTCCAACTGTCTGTCGGAGATTTGTGAAACGCATCCAACGCGCGGCTCAGGCTCTTGTCGGAAAAGGCACCCAAGCCCCATTCAGTTGCCTCGTCACCTTCAATGAAGCTACGGATCGCTTGGGCAAGGATTGCTTCTGACATTTTCAGCGCGATCAGGTCTCCACCGAGTTTTGTCCCTCCGGCCTCTTCGCCAATCATACGAAGCGTAGCTTCCATCCAGCGACCGGCGCTTTCACCATAGTTTTTCAGATGGATATACGGTGGCAGGCGATCCAGCAGAATGTGCCTTGAGCTTGGGTCGAACGAGAAATGCCCGCAAACAAGCTGCGTTTCGCACTGCGGCTCATCACCACCAAAAACCAGTACGCCTGACCCGTCGTAACCCGATTTTTCCAAAACGGCGTCAAGTGGCAGGACTGTCTTCTCTGGCTCATGACCGCAATAGAGCGAATGCGTCGCCCCATGCGGAATGATGACAAGATCGCCCTGCGCCAGATCTATAACCGTGTCGGTGCCTTCGACTCGCACAAGGCAGCTACCGCGATGCGCAAAGTGAAACCGGGCCACGTTCTCGTAACTTGGTACGGCGACACCCCAAGGCTTTGTGAACGACGTCCGGAAGTACAGCGTACCGCGCATGGACAGGCTGGTCAGTATGTGGCTCAGAAGATCAAGCATTCCATATGTCTAAGCCGTTAGTTGCGAATGTACAGGGCGGCGAACGATCTGCACAACTATTAGAACGTTTAGCCATGTCGTAGTACGGTGGGGAACCACTTGTCCTGGTTGGATCTCACGGCCCAATCCGGCCCTTCAGTGAATAACCTCGTTGCCGCAGCGCGGCGCGTCAAACCGGCCATTCGCTGCAGGCGCGCAGTTCTTACGCCGCAAGAGGTCAGTCGCGCCTGTATATTCGATACCTTACTGATTTTTCCAACCTTCAATCAGCCCGGCCGCCGCCTCGGCGTAGCTCTGCGGAAACTGATCTGAGGTTCGGGCTTTCATG